>JAGVVW010000002.1 GCA_018304635.1 Candidatus Aenigmatarchaeota archaeon | reverse complement strand
GATGAATGTGCCTGCGATGAAATATCATTTGCGTAAAACATTCAATGATAAAAAGTCTTTACCTAAAATGTTCCATTATTTAGTGAACTAACTATTATAAAACAGAGTATCTTATAAAACAGAGTATCTTATTCAAGGTGACAAAATCAAATTAATATTTATTTCTGTAGATTAACGTTTATATACCACCCGTGCCCATTATTTTTATATGAGAAAACAGTTTTTTTCAATACTATTTGTTTGTTTCGTGCTTATTTCTTCCACTCTTGTTTTTGCGCAGGATGAAACAACCACTACTGAAGCTCCAACAACTACTGAGACAACAACTACTGAAGCTCCGACAACAACAGAAGCCCCAACAACTACGCAGGCCCCAATAACAATTGTTTTGGAAACTACAACAACTATTACAGATGTAACTACAACAATTATTGAAAGACCTGCTGTTGTTGTATGTCCTGATGCAGAAGAGTTAGCAAGACAAAAAGAAGAAATATACAAACAATGTCCTGATAGATATGATGCAAGAACAAATTCTAATGGTTGTCTTGAATATTATTGTAGAGATATTCAACGATCCGTTAATGTTTATAATCCAATAGCATGTATTTCTGGTGATGGTGTTTGTCCTGCTGGATGTTTTAATCCGCCTGATGCTGAATGCTCTGCAAAGTCTGAATACCCTGAACAGCAATGGTGCGGTGATGGAAAGTGTGATGATGCTGAAAGAAGTGGAAGAGTTTATTGTCCGCGAGATTGCAGTGATTCTGTGTCTGTTGTTCCGCAGCCGCCAATAACATGCAGCAGTATTCCTGATAATTATTGTCCTGAAGGCTGTCCTGGTGATCCTGACTGCAGAACTCAGTCAACTGGCTCGTGTGGTGATGGTTATTGTACTGCAAATGAAAAAGCAGGTGGTCAATGTCATGATGATTGTGGTTGGCAGCAACCATATGGTCCAGCTCCTTATAGTCAGGCAGGGACTGTAGGAGGAGCACCACGAGGATGTGAGCCGCAAAAGTGCTCTGATGGTCGCAGTGTTCCATGCTATTATAATTCAAATACAAATGAATGTGAATGCAAATCATGTGAAGTGCGTACTGATGGATGCCGTGATATTGTAGATCCATCAACAGGAATGATACGAACTATTTGTGAAACCAGAAAGCAGGTTCAGTGCAAGCCAATAGATGTAAATTATGAATTACAGTTTAGCAAAGAATGCCCTTTAAAAGTTGTACGGGAACGAGGTCAGGATGGCTGTGAGCATTTAGTGTGTGTATCCAGAGAAGAAGAAGCAAGACCTATCTTTTCTTTACAGCCTACTGCTACTGTTCAAAGAGCTGAAATAATGTGTCCTAATATGGCTGAATTAGATAAATATGCCATGGAATGCGAAAAACGTGGTTTACGGTCGATGTCTGAAAGAGATTCAAATGGCTGCTCAGTAATTCGCTGCGAAGAGCAAAGAAAGTATGCATCTCAGCCATATGAACAAGAAAACTATATTCAATCCGAGGGAAATTATGATGAGCAAAGATTACGCACCTGCAGGGTTGAATTTGAAAGAGTTAAACATGCTGTTGATGAGTGTAGTTCTAAAAACATGATTACTAATTTCTTTGCCGGTGCTAGACAGTGTGATGAATATTTATGCGAGCCTTTTAATGAGGATAGTGTTAAAAAATGCCTGAAAGACCTGAATGAACAAATTCCCTCAGTTGTAAAAGATTGTCAAAACAGAGGAGGAGAGCTTGTTATACAAAATTACGAAAACAGTCCGTGTATACAAATTGTTAGATGTATTGGTCTTGAAAATGAGGCTGTTGAATACAATGTAAGAAGATTTGATAAAATGCCTTCTTCAGAGGATGTACTTAGTGCTGCTCTTAAATTAATTGAATTGAAAGCAAAACTTAAAAATGAATTAAAACCAAAACTTATAGACTTGGCTGGTTATTATGAGGGTGCAGATGATAAA
Organism: Candidatus Aenigmatarchaeota archaeon; assembly: GCA_018304635.1. Classification (GTDB taxonomy): domain Archaea; phylum Aenigmatarchaeota; class Aenigmatarchaeia; order GW2011-AR5; family JACRMX01; genus JAGVVW01. The sequence goes on along the minus strand of JAGVVW010000002.1, from coordinate 54,194 downwards.
GAAATGGCTGAGCGCTTTAAATTAGCTGCAAGTATTTTGGATTCTATCGGACCTGAGATAGATGCAGTTGGACAAGAATTGCAGAGACCGGGTTTGACAAAAAATGACTTAAATGATATATTTACAAGATTTGACGAGGTAAAACTCACTCTTACACAGCGGGTTGTTGGTGCGTTGTTTGGCGCTGATGTTGGAAGTAAAGCAGCAGAAAGTAAGAACTATGGCTCAGATATGGCCCGATTTATAAAAGATTTCATGAAATGCACACCAGATGTTACAGCTAATCCGGACAGGGACGCTACATTAACTATCATAGGCTTAAAAGATGGAAATTGTGAAATTAAAATATATGCCAGGGAGCCAGATGCTGATATGATATGTTCAATACAGCCCAATGTTCGTGGTGTTTTTACACTGCCGGCAGGGGGACCGCCAAATAAAGAATGGATTAGTGCGCACTGTGAAGGAACTTTAAGAGAGCTTATGGAAATGTATCCAGGAGAAGGTCCTGGCGGGCCATCACAGCCACCATCACAGCAATCTCAGATGTCTCAGGAGCCAGATGCGATGAGCATTCTCAAACAACGATATGCCCGCGGCGAGATAAGCAAAGAAGAATATGACAGAATGTATGAAGATCTTATGAGGTAGATAGAAGGAGAGTAATTATTAAATATGGCAACTATAACAATTAAATAGAAGGAGAGATATAACAATTAAATAGAAGGAGAGATATAATTTAAAAGATGGGAAAAATAATTTAAAATTAAAGAGAAGGTATATATGAAAGTTTCGGGTTTGGTTTTGGTCGGGTTTGTTTTGTTTTCTTTAGTCTTGGTAGCTGGATGTACACAGCAACAAATTTCCCAGCCAACCACTACTATTAAAACATCTATTCAAAGTCAGGAAGAGGCGCAGAAAAAATTATCTGAAATCAACAAGGATATAGCTGGCATAGAAAAAGACATGAGCGATGTGGAAAAAAGCGTGACGTCGTGAATTATTTCTAAGAAATGTGAGAAAATTGTTAACTCTGACGTCTGAAAAATTTTTGCTGTCATAATTTTTTCTACTTTCCCTTCGGTAGGAGTTTTTCAAGGTCCTCTACTTATTTTAATCACTTAATCCTGTATATCGGCGGGTTGTCATAAACTTTTTCAAATCTTTCAGGGTCCAAGCCAACAGCATATATCAAAGTGGCATCATATTTTTTCATTTTTTCATAAAGATAATCGACGTCCCGTGTATAATAGTCCTGGCCGAATTCGCTGAATGCACCAGTTGGCACTGCATGCATTGGCGATACCTGAACCGGCTTTAAATGAAAATAAGGCAGTGAAAGCGAATGCAGGTGATTAGTAAGAAACTTTGATCCGCCATAATTTTCGCCAAGCCATTTGTATGTCTGAAATTGTTCTTCTGATATCAGGTGATAAATATATGTTCTGCCTTCATATACATTTACATAAAACGACAGTAATAGAACACTGCAAAATATGATTATAGGTATATACTTCAGACCCTTTGGGTATGTTCTGAAAAAATCTGCAACATAGTATAATCCGATTGCTCCCAAAATAATTAAAACCTCTGTAGCGTAAAACACGCTGCGTTCATAGGAAATAAATGTTCCACCGCTCTGGAAAAATAAATAGAGATCGAAGAAAATAAATATAGTCCATCCTAAAATTGTAACATGGCCTACTTTATATCGTGTTAATAAATAAATCAACCCGATTAATGCAAAACCAGCTATTAGATAGTTTACAAGAAATAACGGAGAGAATGGCGATATTATGATTGAACCGCTGCTTTGTACGAGACCTGTAATCGTCTTAATTATATCAGTCTTGTAAAAACGAATCATAAACAATGCCATCAAAACTGCGAATGCAACACCGCTTATTAATATAGCTTTCATAGCTTTCATTCTTTCTTTTAAAAAAGCTATTTCCGTCAGACTTATTACTCCAATAAATGTCGTTATTATAAATGATGAAAAATGAAAACTGAAAATAACGAACCATATACTCATTCCGAGAAAAAACCACACTGGCTTCTTGGTTTCATATCCCCGTATAAAAAAGTATAACATTACTGGAACTAAAATCAAGCCAAAGTTTAATGGAACAAGAAGAGCAGGCCCGAGAATTGTCGGATGTGTACGCAAAGTAATTACGGCAAATGCGCCGAACAAACCAGCATAAGGATGAACTATTTTCTTCAGCAGTAAAAATATACTTAATGCAAGTATAGACTGAAAAACAGCCGGGAAAAACCTTGCGATATCAACCATGTCAAGGCCTGACATTTTTGAAATTTCAGCCAACATTACATGAAATCCGCGAGGATAAAACATTATATTTTCATTGAAATAGGGGTCAAGTTCATTTATTGTCCTGCCGGTTGTTACGTCATTTGCAACCGAGATATGTATCCAATCATCTGCATGAAGAGGGAACCTGTAGTCATAATGATATAACCCAAAATTCAGAAGAAAAATAGAAGTAATTATCAGAATCAAAAATATTTCTATATGATGCCTGACAAAAAATTTTTTAATCATGTTCACACCCTTTCTTTCTGCCTTTTCTTTTTTGTAAAAAAGAAAATGTGAGTTGCCAAAAGAAAAAATACCTCGTTCTACTTTCCCTTCGTATGTTTTTTATGTCTCATGAAAAACATCCATGTGAAAAATGCAATTGTTCCTGCTATTGCAATGAAAAATCTTATATGTAAAATCTGTTCTGACAGGAATATTATAACAAGTGTCATAAATAATGCTGCTGCAAGTGATATGACACTGTTCAGATTTTTGTCAGTTCTGTGAAAATAAACGAATAAACTTATGGATGAAATTATTGCAATATATAGGAATATAGTAGTTATGCGTATGAGAAATTCGAACATTATATTTGTCATGAGTATTATTACGGGTACAATTGAAATGCTGAGTGCAATGGAAAGTATGATTCTTTCTAATTTATCAATTTCTTTTTTCGGGAACATGGCATAAGTTATAAAAAATCCAGGAACAAACAAGACATAAATACTACCAAGTATAGCTTGTGCAAATATTAATCCGAGAAATGCGCTTCCTATGGCTAATATCAGAAGAAATATCAAAATATAAGCAAAGTGCATTTCAAAATCAAATATTTTCATTGAATATTTTTACACAGAAAAGTTTATATACTCTTGGAAAGATAAATATTGTAAGGAGTTAGAATTATGAAATTGGATAATCGCCTCAAAAAACTCATAGGCATCTTTTGTGCATTGATTGTATTTACTTTACTGATAGTTTCAGGTCCTGTTTCTGCATTAAATATAGTAATGACAGCTACAGCAAATGATGGCGATGGCGATGGATATTATGAACCAGGCGAGACAGTATTGATAACAGCTAACATTTCAATTGCAAACGGAGAACATGTTCCTATTAAAAATCTGACATTAACAATTCAGGGTTCGACTAATATCAATAATTGTTTAATACCGATAAACAGTGCTGGTTATTTGAATAACCAAGTTAACTGTACTGATTCTAGTAATAATACAGTAAGCCTTGTTGTGAATATGACACGCAGTACTTCATTTGGCTTTGGTTATGCTTATGGTTATGTTGCTTATCTTGCAAATGCAACTGATTCATTTGATCATGGCTATGATGGATATTATTGGTCAAGTGCTTATGATAATACATTGTTTGGAGATGATGGCAATGGTTATGGTTATAGTGGCTATGAATGGAATGAGACAGCAGAAGCTTATAGTTATTCTGTTGGCGATGTTTCTATGAAATTCACTATATTGATGACTGTTCCGAGTACATGGTCAACAGGAACATATAAATCTGTTTTTAAAGTTACAATGCCTGACAGTAGCGATGCTGATTCACTGTCTGATACATTAATAAGCACCGCTTCGTTCACACTTACTCAGTCTTCGACAACAACTACAACAGCTTCGACAACAACTACATTGTCAGGTGTTGGCGGCAGCAGTGTTATAGATGGAGGCAGCGGTGGTGATGAAACATCACCAACAACAACCCTAAAGATTGTAGATATACCTTTAATAGAGAAATTACTGAAATCCATAAATCCTGCTGATTTAGGTATGGAATTGTTATCAAGTGCAGATGTAGATGTTGAAAAGACAGCAACTCTAACATCTTCAAGTACAGTAACAACAAGTATGCTGGATTCAATAATAGCAAGTGCAACAGATGATACGGTTCTTCAGACACTGAGAGAATTAAAGAGTGCTCTTGAATCCAATGAACTAACTTCTATAACAGCAACCAAGAAATTAGAAGTATATGATATCACATCAAAAACAACCGGGAAAAAAGTAAGTGTTTCAGTAGTTACAATTTCCTTTACAGCTGACCGCAATATGAAGGATGTTCAGATTATAGAAGTAATACCAAAGACAGTTGCAGGCAATGCAAACCTTATAACATTCATAGGTGAACAGCCGACTGTACTACAAGCTGATCCAGTTGTTCAATGGACATTTGATTCAGTGTCAGCTGGCCAGACTAAAGACATGTCATATCAGGTAAAAGGTAAATTAACATCAATTGAATCTCAGTCACTGATAACAGGAAAAGTTACAGCAGCTGAGGCAGGGACAACGACAACTACAATAAAAGGTACAGAACCGATAGAAGAAGTTAACTATACGTGGCTGTGGGTTATATTGATAATAGTAGTAATTGTCATAGCATTGCTCTACTTCAAACCATGGGAGCCAAAGCCAAAGAAGATTGAGGAAAGGGTTGAAAAGGCAAAGCAGGAAGCTGTGAAGAAGGCTGCTCGAAAAAAGAAGAGAAAGTAAAGGTTAGTTCGTTTTATATAATTTTAAATTTCATCTACAGATTTTGAAATCAACAGGTCAGAATGCAGGAGATGTGAAGAAGCAAAAGAAAGCGAGAAGAAGAAAGTGACGGATTCTGCAAAAAGGTTATGTATATGTTCCCCATTTACATAAAAGGATGTGTAATATTTTCCCCAGGATTTTTGGTAGATAATAAATGAAAATTTCATAAACATAAATCTCCAAAAAGGCTGTTTTATAACTTTTAAAATGATAATTCAGATATGAATACTGGAAAAATCTATGATTGTCTGATTAAATATTTCTGGATTGTTGGTGTTTTATTTATTTTTATCGGAGTGTATAGACTGATATCTAACAATGCTCTGGGATCTTACAGGTTATTGGAATTTGGTTTATTGCTGGTTTTGGCAAATTTTCTGCTGAGGAAGCATAGTAATTTTAATTTTGACAAGATCCGATTGATCTGGTTTTTTTTAATAATTATAGCAGTATCATTTTTGTTTCGCGTTTTTACGGTTTTATACCACAGCGGTCCAGTTGGTTACGATGTTCCATTTTATCTGTCTGCAACTGAAAATGATAAAATTCTAGAGCCGCTGTTTTTCTGGATTTCAAAGCCATTTTCACAGGTTTTTGGATCAATCCAGATTGTCTATATATTAGTTCCCTTGATATCAGCACTGACTGTCATACCTTTCTTTTTTTTAGCGCAGAGATTTTTTGGCCGCAATGTTGCAGTTATTGCAACAATTATTCTGACTTTAGCACCACTTCAATTAAGATTTTCAGCGGATTTATTCAGAAATGTAATTGCTAATTTTTTCCTGTTAACATCTTTATGTTTTATAACCAATAAAACAAAGAGAATCACAGTTCTGACTGTTGTTTCTATTTCACTGCTCGCATTGTCGCATATCATGACATTTACATTGTTCGTGTTGACTGGATTAATATATTATATTTTACAACGAAATGTGTCAGATATTAAAAAATTTATTCTATTGGTGTTTATTTCATGCATACCATTAGTTATCTGGGCATTGCCATCGCTATACACTTATGAAGGCATGATAACGGATTATATGAACCCGTATACAAACACACCAGAGCTTGTAAGAGTTATCATATGGACGCAGACAATATTTTTGTTTTCATTACCCATGATAATAACTAACATAAAAACCAGGGAATGGAAATCGTTTGATATGATATTTTTATTATCTTCTTTGATACTAACAACAATCGGGATATTTTTCATTGGTCTTGCTGACAGATGGCTTTATTTCATTGAATTTCCTTTGATTATTCTGGCTTCCAGAACAGTTGCAGAAAAAAATAAATGGATGATTTCATTATTTATACTATTTGTTATTATTGACAGCATTACCTTTGGAACAGTTCTTTTACAGAGCTATACATGATAAAGTCCACTATTTTAAAACTTATTGGAAAATATAAGACATAGATTGCATCCATATAAAAATAAACTATGTAATTATATGTATGTTTGATATGCGAAAACATTACATTTTGATAATCTTTCTCTTTATCATCGCAATTAAATTGATGATTGGGTATTATTCATCTCCGTATGATTATTATCCTGATGAGTTTTCATACCTTACAACTGGTTTGTCAATGGCTGGCTATGAAACATCTACTGAACTGGATTACAGGCCCCCACTTCTTCCTGCTATTTATTCTATCCTTTTTAGAATAAGTACTGACTGGAGAATTGTAAAATTGGTTGTTCCGATATTCGGAATATTAGGAATAATATCCTTGTTTTTACTTACAAGAAAATTTTTCGGTGAAAAAATAGCCCTGATAGCTTCACTGCTTCTTGCATTGAACTGGCATTTCTGGTGGTATTCCAACCAGATGCTTAGTGATGTGCCTGTGGCATCATTGATGATTTTATGTACATATCTTTTTATTAAGGGCAGAGAATCCGGGAAATACTACTGGCTTTCGGGAATTGTTTTGGGTCTTGCGTTTCTCATGAAATATTTTATGATTTTCATTATCCCGGTTTTTGTAATATATTTGTTCTATACTGAAAAATTTTCATGGCTAAAAAATAGGAATATTTGGCTGGCATTTCTTTTATTTATTCTTATACTAACACCGTGGCTGGTTTATAATCAGCTGACTCTTGGATCACCGTTTTCTGCATTACAAAAACAAATGATAGGCAATTCTTTTGATACCCCTGTTTATTTTCAGGGAGTTTCTCAACAAGGATATGTCTGGAGTGTGATAACATCTTTTGGTGGTGTGTTCTTCTATCCTTTAATGTTTTTATATCAGTTGTCTGTTCTAATTTCGTTATTTCTGATATGCGGACTGTACCTGTTTCTGAAGTCATGGAATAAAAACAAATCACTTATTTTGATATCTATATTAATAATTTTTTTAGGGCTCTTAATGACACCACTTCATGACGAGCGCTACAATGTCATGCTTGAACCATTCTTGCTCATATTTGTTTCTATTGGAATATATGAAACAAGAAAAATCAGAATTAAAAATTTCAGCATATTTCCAGTAGTTCTGGTAGTTTCTCTTATATCTGTCAGTTCAGCAAGTCCATTGATTATAGTTGACAAGCATTTCAGATTGAGTGCTCCAGAATTCTCAATACCGAGAATAGTTAATGCTTATAGTGAAGAGATAGATACTGAACAAATACTTGAAAAAGTGAATGGAACATTATGTACAGACAGAGATATTTCCGGTTTCGGAACATATCAGAAAATATCTTTTCTGGCAAAACAAAAACCATTACTAGGTATTAAACCGGATTGCAAGTTCTATCTCTCAGATAAAAATAACCTTACATTGGAATTTGTGGATAGTACGGAAACGCTTTATTTGTATAAATTGAATGGTTGAATGGAAAGCGTCAGGGCTAACTATAATGAATGACATAATTACTACAACCATCTCAATTTCTTTTGTATATTTCATAACTTCCTGAAATTCCTATCAGGTCGTAATCTGTTATATTCTCCACTCTATTTTCTGTTATATCGATTATTATTGAAAGATTCTTTAATCTTTCTGGATTCTTTAAATCTGCGTATTCAATTTTCCTTTCGCAATGAATATTTATCGCAGGATGTGCCATAGATGTGACGCCTATTGTTTCATTTTCATTGCTGTTTTGTTTTACAATGTTGCATAATTCTATAAATTCAGTATTCGGTTTGTTGATACGCTGTAGGTTGTCCCATCCTGTTTCAATTCCAGTAGATGATGGCTTGATAACAAGTGATAACAAAGCTATTGCCAAGACCAGATAGAAAATTTTCCAGCTGTATTTTTCCTTTATTATAAATATGGATTTCGCAGCCATGATAAAAATAAACGGCACTGCCAGTAACAAAAACCGGGATTCAGTCCAGTTGGTGAACAGAACAAAAGGAAGCGTTGTCGCGAACAGGCCTATTAAAAGAAGTAAGAAATTTTCATCTATTTTTTTCACAGTTAGTATTATATAATATAATACTAAAATTACTGGAACAAATGAAAAATAATAGACAGTTTTTGGGATCCATTTTGTTATGTTGCTTATAATGTCAAAATCAACAGGTGAGCTGCTCAGTGTTATTGCAGCTGGAATATGTTCAAAATCAAACCACGTGAAAACAGTTTCCAAATATATAACAACCAGAGACATGAATGTTAAAATAATCAAACCAACCAGATTTTTTTTATAATCCCTTTTTTCCAAAATCCAGATGAATGTGATAAATAAAAATATTATAGGTATTGCCAGCATTGTCTGTGATCTGGCCATAAATGCAATACCCAGTGAAATTCCTGATATGACTGCATTAATTTTGCTTTTTGTTTTGAAAAATCTCATGAAAAAGTAAATGCATGTTATGAAAAATAAAAGCGAAATAGTGTCGCTTAGAATATTTGCAGCCACGCCCCAGAAATACCATGAAAATGTCGTGAACAATGCAGCAAGAAACCCTGTTTTGCGATCAAATAACAATGATCCTAATAAATATATCATGCACACAGAACCTATTGCAATCAATGCTGGAATTATGTTTATTGTTACGAGATCTGCTCCTAATACAAAGCCAAAAGCTGTTACGTAGGATATCAAAGGGTAACGATCAGTGAATATGTTGTAATTTTCTTTTCCTGATAATGCCAAGGCACTTGATATATATGCTCCTTCGTCCCAGAAATAACCCTGATTGGTAAAAGAAACAGGAACTAATACTACTATGCTTATAGCAAGAATGCCAATAAAATATATATCAGGTTTTTTCATTATTAATTATAGGATTCTTGTTTTTTATGCTTTATGAAAAAAAGATTATAATGATAGCGTCAATAGTTATACCAACTCATGAAAGATACAATGAACTCCGAAATTGCCTCTTATCTTTTAGAAATTTGAAATATAACAATAAATATGAAATAATTGTCATAGCCAATGGAAATAAAGACGATAAAGCAGTTAAGCTGGTTCTTGGTGATTTTAAGGATTTGCCAATACGTTCTTTTTTTTATCCCCAAAAACTTGGTGCTGCTGGTGCTAAAAATAAAGGAATAGAAAAAGCACGTGGTGAAGTTATTGTTTTTATAGATGATGACGTTGTTGTTGAGCCGAATTGGTTGTCTGAATTAATGAGGTGCTATAAAGATAAAGATATAGCAGCTGTTGGTGGCAGCGAAATAAAACCTTATAGCACCGGTATCATGAGAAAAATCTGGTTTAAAATGAGGAGAAATGTAACAGGTAAGATACTTTCAAGCGGTGAGGTTATTTCAAATTTTAGTCCGTATAAAAAACAGGTGGAGGGGGTTGATTGTCTGCCTGGAGCTAACATGTCAATAAGAGCAGATGTTTTGAAGCGTATAGGTGGCTATGATGAATTCTATGGCGGTAACGGTTACAGGGAAGAAACTGATTTTGGGCCGCGAATTAAAAAACTAGGAATGAAAATTTTGTTTAATCCAAAAGCATCGTTATATCACAAGGAAAGTAATGCTGGTGGCAATGTTTCTGCAATGGATATTAAAAAATGGTGCTACTGGTACTATAGAAATCATACATATTTTTATATGAAAAATCTATATCAGGGAAAGAAACTGGAATGGCAGAGATTTGTTTTGAGACAGTATAACGATGTTTTGCTCAGGTCTCTTATGTTCAGAAGTTTTGCACCAATTACACAGTTAAGTGCAATAAAAGAAGGAAAATCCGGATGGAACGCGAGAATGTCTGTAAAGAAGAGTTGAAATTATTTATGATAGTAAAATCAGTGACCAGGAATTTTGTTTATCCGATGGGTGGAATTGAGGAACATATCTATAATCTGGCGGTTAGAATAAAATCAATAGATGAAATTATAGCAACAAAACTATTTTCAGATCATGATATAGAGAAAATTGATAATGTTAATATAAGACGATTTCCATTTCATCATATTGGAGGTTATTGCTATTCCAAAGAGCTTAGAGAATATCTAAATTCTGCTGGTGCTGATATTATTCATGGCCATGGCTGGGGAAGCCATGCTGTATTAGCTGCGTTTTCAGTAGCCAAAAATAAAAATCTGCCAATTGTTATAACGCCATATGAATTTTACCATACGCAGTTCCCAAAAAATGTTATAGAGGCATTTTACAACAAGACTAATGGCAGAAAAATAATAAAAAATTCCACGGTTATTGCAGTAACAAAGCTTCAAAAAGAATTTTTTGACAAATTTGGCGGTACGGTTTGTCACATACCGTGTGGGGTTGATATAAAAAAGTATAGCCTTAAAAAAACATCAAACTTCAAACTAAAATATGACATTGACGGGGATTTTATTCTGTCAATAGGCAGAATTTCGAGATATAAGAGATTTGATATGATTATCAAAGCTGTTTCAAAACTTGATGAAAAGCCTATCATTGTGATAGCTGGCAAAGACTGGGGTGATGCTGAACAGCTAAAAAAAATAGCTATACAAAAAAATGTTGATATCATATTTGTCGGACAGATATCTGAACCGGATAAAATATCAGCCCTAATGCAGGCAGGTGTTTATGTATCTCCATCACAAAGAGAAGGCTTTGGAATAACTCTTATTGAGGCACTGGCCTGTAATACAAAAGTTTTGGCGACACCTGTTGGTATAGCACCTGATTTACCGGATGAATTTTGTGAAATGTTTAAAAACGAAAATGAATTATCAATCTTAATTGAGAAAAATCTGAATCAAAAAGTAGATTCAAGAAGTTTTATTGAAAGTAATTATACATGGGAATTTGTTGCAAAAAAAACCGAAGAACTGTATGAAAGTCTGTGAGGTGTAAAAGTGACATGGAATATTCTGAATCCATACGGTGTTCACCGTAACAAGGTAATCCTTAAGAAAATATCTGAATTTCATGGCAGGATTCTGGACATAGGTTGCGGCACTTTTAATAATACCATAAAATTATGTAAAAATAACAACGAGATAACCGCTGTTGATATGGATAAAGAACAGATTGATAAAAATAAAGTAAAATTCAAACACCTTACCCAGGTCGAGTTCAAGGTTGCTGATGCATTAAATCTTCCATTTGAAAGAAATTATTTTGATCGTGTTATAACAACAGATGTAATAGAGCACGTTACTGATGATGGTAGATTCCTGGCTGAAATCTATCGTGTATTGAAGCCTGGTGGAACTGCTTTTTTGACAACTCCAAACAAAAACAGGCTGTCATCTGTTATAAGAAAAATTATCGGCAGGCCAGTTACGTTTCCTCATGATCTGGGTGGTAATAGCATACATTTTAGAGAATATAGTGAGTCAGAACTCCGCGAACTGATGCTAAGAAATAACTTTAAAATAAATTATATTGATGGTTTTTTCGCAGGTTTGTCTTTCAGCCGCGGAAAATATTCTATTGGAATTAAAAATCCGTGGTTTCTAAAAAGGTTTTCATACCTGTGGCTGGTTGAAATTCAGAAAATGGCTACATCATAAATGGTTTGAAGTCATTTTAAACTGCATATGTTAGAATCGCTTGAAAGATCGTTTTCCTTTTATGTTGCAAATAAAATGCCGGATCTAAGTTGCTAAAAATGGATAGGATTTTCTAACCTTATATATTTCTATCCCATCTTTGTCATATATCTGGTACAAAAATTTTACTTCGTTTAAATTACATAGCCCTTCAACACATGTTATGTTTTCTAATCGTTCTGGCATGTAACCAAAAACAATATTCAGTCCTCTTTCAACTGGTGTCATTTTTGATCTAATAAATATCATCTTATCCCTTTTATCAAGAAACAAATACGTAATGTTATAATTTCTAATTATATCAACTTTTTTAGACATATTCGTTGTGGCAAAGACTTCAGTGTTGATTATATCTCTGGATGTTCCATTCAAAAAATAATCAATATACTGGCATGAGCTGATACATGCAACGCTTTCATTTATATAGGATATTTTATTGAGATAAATCAGGGCGTCGCGTTCTTCACTATTTAGCCAGTTTACTGTCATATAGGATGTTGCAAGTATTGCCGGAATTACCATTAGTATAATTCCGATAATAATGAGAGTCCTCCTGATAAACTTATTTATTATAAATAGAATATATTCAGTTCCTAAAGCACCAAGCATTGATATTGGCAGTCCTATGAATGTCATCTCGCGTATATTTCCTTTTCCGGCAAAAGCAATTAAAAAGCTCAGAAAGAGCAATACTATAAGAAATGTGGAAAATAAATCATGTTTTTTTAGAGCATAATATATTCCAAAATACGAAAGAATGGTTGCTGTTATTCCTGCAAATATCGGGAAATACCATAAAGGAGTTGTGAGGTAATATTCTGTTGGTTTTGGTTCAAAAAAAATGAATGTTAATGATGTAAATATGGCTATTATGGAAATGGCTGTAATGTAAATTATATATCTATTAGAGGCTGTTTTATTAATTTTTTCAATCCACATGTTTTTATTGGCTAAATAAATATACAAAAACAAAAGTGCTATAAATGGTGAGGATGTAATCAATACCTTAATAGCTATATCTGATAGTGTAAAGTATGCAGCATAGTAGCTTGTTCCTATATAATATTTGTAGACATTGTTGAAAATAAGATGACTGAATATAATTCCGATATACGATATAATAAGCAAAATCAATTTATACGAAGCCCTGACTTTCGGGTAGCCCAGAAAGATAAAAATCAACAAAATAAAAAAAATCCCCTGAATAACAATCAAGAAAAGCATGGAAGAGCTGACATGGGTTGCAGCAAGGGTAAGTGATAAAATAAATATCAGAATAGCTTTTTCAGTAAACCCGATTTTGGATAGAAATATATAAAAAATCAGCAAAAATAGGAAAATACCAAAAACCTGCGGCATGCCTGCGCTTGCTGAGAATAATATGTTTCCCGGTGAAAATGCAAAAAACAATGCTCCAGCCAGACTGACTATTTCTTTTCTGGTATTCTGCTTTAATAATAAATATATCAGAACACACGTCAATGCTGTTATAAATGAAGGCAGAAATATCTGCCACAAAAGAACAGAGGTGTCTGAAACAATGGAAAGCGATGCAACAACTTCGTGATATATCATCGGATAAAGTCTGTATTCATCTGAATTCCTCATTGGTATGCTGTTTGTTTCAATAAATTCATTTGCTATTACAGCATGTGCATAGGAATCCACGCCTGCCGGAAACCCCGAGATTATTCCCGGAGCAAGCCTGATAATAAGAGCGAGTAAAAATACAACCAATAACGCATTTTTCATAGTTTCACCATTCTTCCAATGATTATAAGGTTTTCACCCATAGGCGGAATAAAGAGTTTCTTTATCCTGTATTGCAAAAGCCCGGGAATGCAAACTATCATTTTATTAAGACTTCCAGGTAGGAGATGAATCTTTTTATTGTAAAATCCATCTGAATTTACAGATTCTATTTTAATGTAATTTCCAATAAGTTTTATCCATTCTTTCCTATACAATAAAGACCTGTGTGTGTTATCAAGGACTTTCCATTTTTCTTCATCTTTTTTATCTGATATATTTGGAACAGAAATTATTACAAGCGCCTTATTTTTAGCGATTTTTCTGCACTTGTTCAGGCATTTTTCCGGATTTTCGAGATGTTCTAAAATATCAAAAAGTGTTATGATATTGAAAAAATCATCGTCAAAGTTCAATTTTTCAGCGTCCTGAATAAAAAACCTGGTTTCTGGGGCTGTGGTTTTTGCCGTGTTTATAGCATGTTTTGATATATCAGTGCCGTATGTTTCAAAATATTTTTCAGCTTTTCTGAGAAAATGCCCGTAGGCGCAGCCGACATCCAATAATTTTCCACTGGAATGTTTTCTGCAAAAATCAGCCCAAAAATTCCATCTTGCAGGAAAATCACGCCTTTCAGAAAAATAGATTTCTTCATATTTATGCAATCGTATCACATCCTAATTTAACAAAAAATCCTCATACTTTTTAACAATTACTTTACAATCATAATTTTTTATCCACGGATATGGTTTGGTGCCTCTTTTAACAGCTTTTCTTATTGCTGTGACAAATTCTTCAGATGTATTGGCAATAAATACTTCTTTTGTAACATCCAGAATTCCTGGTAAGTTTGTAGAAACCATTGGCTTCCCGAGTGCTGCATATTCAAAAAACTTTACAGGGCATGCACAACTTGTATAAAAATCATATGTTTTAAATGGCATTAAACATATATCCATAGAAGCTATGTAATTTTTGACGTCTTTGAAGGGTACTCTACCTGTCATTATGACATTGTCTCTTGGTTTGAAATTATAATCACTTGGTCCAACATACAGAAAAGTAAAATCTTTCATTAAATTCGTAATTTCATCGAGAATGTCCACTCTAAACCATTCTTTATATGTACAACCAATAGCTCCTACAATAGGTCTACTGGATTTAACAAGAGGTCTGGCATTTTTAAAATTATCCAAATTTACAGGCGTATGAATAAGATTTGCTGTTACTCCAGATTCTTTCTCTATCCATTCAACCAATGGTTTTGATACAGTTATTACTTTGTCAACACTTTTCAGCATTTTGATGAAAAGTTTACTAACTTTATCTCTTTCTGTCCTATAATAATATCCAGGTATCCAATCTCTCACATCAAAAACTGTTGTGAAATCTGTTTTTGTATTAAGCAGCCATGAATTATTTAAGGGATGATTTATTACATACACATCGGGATTTTCTCTCAGGACTCTTTTTTTTGTTACAAAGGAATTGATTGCTGTCCACGGAAGGCCGTGTTTCTGAAAAATAAGAGGCCTGTTTTTTACTTTAATCCCGTTACTTTCAGTATAAGATTTTAATAAAAATTTATATGGCAGTGAGTCCTCAATGATGTACTTGACGAATTTTTTTGTTGGTTTGGTTATGTCTGCAGGTCCGTCTATTACTGTAATATCGTCAAATTTTTTCATGTTTCTCAAAATCAGATGAGCTCTGGAATTATCCTGGAATTTCCAGCTTCCGAAAGATTCATATACCAGCTTCATTGTTTTATTAATGAACTCATATTTTAATACGTTTTTTAGCCATGCTAAACATTTCAGATATTACTGAAGTTTCCCTGTTTATGTATATAATCAACGGCAAACAGAGGATTGCGAATATTCCAAGTTCTGAAATTGTCCATATCAAATTCCCGGGATTAATAAGTTTTTCCATTATTACAACTAAACCGATGACATACACCAGCGGAAAATAAAGCTTTGAAATGATCTTTATCATATCAGGTTGTTTTCTCAACGATATGAACAGAATGCATGTTGAATAAAAGGCAAATGTGGCAACTGTTGCCATTGCAATTCCAGTTAATCCGTATCCAAGCATAATTGTGATATAATTAAGTGTTATTGTCAGTCCTATGCTGATAAACTGAATTGCTATTACTATTCGTTCTTTATTTACAGCTATCATGTAATTTCCCAGTATACTTGTAATAGCTATAAAGAACGTGCTGAAAATCACTATTCTGATAGCGTCGACACCTAAAATATATTTTGGAAGAAAAACCTGAACAGCCATAGGAATAGCTATGAAAACAATTCCTATTAATATAGCTGTGGCGCATGAGATTATGACAAGAGGCTTCATAAGATAGTTTTTTAAGTCTTCTTCATTCCTTCTTTTACCATATTGTTCCATCATACTCGGGAACATCACAGAACCCGCTGAAGAAGAAAAGCTTAACATGAATGCTATGATCATTGCTGAGATACTATAAAGGCCAAGTTCATTTGTTCCATAAAATCCTGCTATCATGAGTTTGTCTATGCTGTCCAGACAAATATTTCCAATTCCTATCAATAATAACGGAAGCCCGTTGCGCAGAAGCACAAAAGCCTGGATTTTTTCAAAATATAATTTTAAAGGAATTTTCATTTTTCTGATTATATAGATTATCACAACAACATAGCTTATCATTAATGCTACAAGGATACCGTTCAGGCTAAAGCCATAGATTAAAAACAAAATCGTAAGGGCAAAATTTATCACAGTCATCAGGATTTCTATTATACTTATGAAAATAAACTCTTTAACAGCTCTCAGGTAATTTGAATAAAAAAAGTATATCTGCTGCAATAAAATTAAAACAGACACAATTCTAAGGCCTGATATTAAACTTTCCGGGAACATGGAGCTAAACAGGAAGGAAAAAACAATAACACCAAGACCAATAATCAGTGATATAATAAGGGTAATGGTAAATACGATATTTTTTATATTTTCTATTGGTTCTCCACGGCCTTTTCTGTATGGTATTTCTTTACTCATTGCAGGTAGCATTCCAAGTTGAGAATACTGGCTGTAGCCAAGTAAAATTCTTAACAGGTTGAATATGCCATAGAGTGCCGGACCAAGAAATCTTGCAACCACAATACCTCTGATAATGCTCAGTAACTGGGTTAATATGCTGCTTATGGAATATCCAGTAACGTCCTTTATCATCCTTTTTTTTTCAGACATGTTCTAACTTCCAAAACTTTGACTAATAATTTCTGCATATAATGTATGACCTTCCGGGTTTAAGTGAATGCCATCATCCATGATATTTTTTTCGTATATCAGCCAAAAATACATTTCTTTTCTTTGCCAAATTTCTTATTATATCATTATATTCATCATAAACATTCTGGGCATTAATGTGTTGGTAAAAATATTCCGGTATTTTTGTTTTATTATAGAAAATATTTTTATTAATCGGTGTGGTTGTTGTTAAAATTACGGTTGAATTATCTGCCTGAATTCTATTTATCATTCTTTCAAGATTGGACTGAAATGTGGTTTTATTGACTCTCGGATCATCTATACCAAGGAAGATTGCATCGTTAAGGCCGAATGATATTATAATAGAATCTGGCTTGAAGCTCAAAGCGTCTTTTTCTAGTCTTCTTAAGCCTCCGGATATCGTATCTCCTCCAAGACCGCTATTTACAACAACAGCATTATTCTTTTGACTTAATTTATATGGCCACGTGTCTTCTAACTCTACTCCTTCGCGAACACCCATAGTATTTGAATCACCCAGAGCGACAAAAACAACAGGATTGGATATATTGACAACTGCATTCTTTGATAAAACATGGAAATTTTCAAAACTGCCTGAAAAATCCTGTTTGCTATAATTAATCAAAGAATTGTTTACGTTGTATACGTATGTTTCCATCTTATGATTCGGGTAAAAAATTAGTTCTATTTTATAATCAGTTCCATTGAATCCAGTAAGCTTTGTATCCGAATAGACATCAATATATGAATCAGGAGATGTTCTGATTTCAATAGCCACTGTTTTATTTGCCATATTATGGAATTCCGTGGTTTTGGGTGCATTTAATGATATTATTAACAAACTCGTAGATATAATAATTACTGATATAAAGATTTTATGTGATGTTTTCATGTATTATAGATAGTGACAGAAATTTTTATACATAATTATAAAAAGATATAATATTTAATTCATACTAACTATGAAAAATAATACTCAAGTTGTTTTTAATGCAGGCGGATTAGGCACGAGATTATGGCCGCTTACTTACTATATAACAAAGGCAATGGTTCCTGTTTTAGGAAAGCCTTTTGTCCAGTATCAAATGGAAGTTTTGAAAAAACAAGGTTTCAACAGATTTCTTATGTGTACAGGGTATAGGCACAATCAAATACGAGATTTTTTTGGGAATGGAAACAGGTTTGGCGTTTCAATTCAATATTCTGAAGAATCTGAATCATTAGGAACAGCGGGGTCTTTAAAAAATGCGGAGAATCTTTTGGATGATGAATTCCTTCTTATTTCAGCTGATATTTTTATGAATATAGATTTTTCATTACTTATAAAAAATCATAATACAAACAATCCTATTGCGACAATGGCACTGATACAAAAACAAGACCCCAGTCAGTGGGGTGTTGTTTTAATGAACGGAAAAAGTCAAATAATAAGATTTGTTGAGAAACCGACAGAATTCATAGGAAATATGACAAACACATCAATTGTATTCCTAAACAAAGGTATTATGAATTATATACCATCTGGAAAATTCTTTTCTCTTGAACGCGATGTTTATCCAAAACTTGTCAATGAACAAAAGATTAACGGTTTCGTTGTCAATGATGCATATCATATTGATATAGGTGTTCCTGAGAGATACAGCCAGTTTAACAATGATGTTCTGGCAGGTAAGGTGATTTATGACATGACTGAAATTGGAAAATCATAAATATTAATAACTGTAAAACAGCGTAACTATTAAATCTACAAAATGTCGGGTATTGCGATGTCAGGTTATTCATTTCAATTATCGATGCTTATAGTAGGTTCGAATAATATTTGAACCTGCTATAATGTATGTTCAGTATATATGTTCAAAAATCAACTGAACATACTATTAATTCCATAATTCAAGATATTAGTTTTGCCAGTTCTTTAGCTAAAATTTCATGACCTATTTTGTTTAAATGAATACCATCCAGCATATGCTTTTCTGAATCTATCAGATTTTCCATCTGAATTAATTTAACACTTCTTTCTAATGCTATTTTCTGAATTATTTTGTTGTATTCTTCTATATTTCTTTTAAGCCCCGGTGAATGTGTGGATGTTTTTTTGTCAGTTGGTGCTATATTGATCAGAATAAAACTTTCTCGTTTCAGTTCATTTATTATTCTTAGAATGTTTTGTTCAAATTCCGCCTTTTTTACCCATACACGTGAACCAAAAATAAGCAGTATCTGGCGTCTGAATGTACTTAAAAATTTTGTAATGATCCATCTGACAGGTTTCGGCATTCTGGCAACTTTTTCCCGCTGTTTCAGGTCAAGAATACGTGCAGCACAATCACATATTCCAAGATGAAGTACGATGATTTCAGATTTAAACTTTTTGACTCTATCTAAGATATTGACAGCTTCTGTTGTCGTGAACCGACGTTCAGCAAAAACTTTGATATTTATTTTAACACGTTTTTTTGATAGATTCTTTTCAAGAAGATGTGGATATATTTCTGTTTTTCCTGTTTCCGGTCTTTCCATGGCCATGGAATCTGATATTATTACTAATTTCAATATCTATCACATCCATGTTGCATCGCATTTATCACATAATGGTATACTACCGAAATCCTGCTTAAGGTGCAGATTCCGTAGATGTTTTATTTTTTCATTTTTCCAGAGTTTCCTGATGCCATCATCCACATGTCCGATAGCTAACATACCATTATAATCTTCACAGCAAACCGTTACAACGCCATTGCATAAAACAATCAGTCTGTCCCATAATTGATTACATGCCTGTCTTTTATTGGTTTTTTCTTTATTTGAAAATTTATACATTCCGCCATAGGTGTTCAGTTCAGTTACAGACACTTCGTCAACAACACTTTTCCATTTACCTTCAAATGATGTGATTTCAGGTTTGGTCTGGTTCATTACTATTGTCTGGAGAATTGTATGCGGTCCCCTGCTTAAGTTATTTTTAAGTTGCATAAAATATTCAATATTTTTAACAACTTTTTGATATTTTCCACCGCGCCTTACAGATTCATATGTTTTTTTATTAATGCCATCAACTGAAAAAATTATCCTATCCAAGCCAGAATCTATTATTTCACGTGATATCTTTTTATTAAGTAAGGTGGCATTTGTATTGAAGTCAACTTTTGGTATATTTTTAGATTTGGCATATTTTATCATTTCTATTAATTTTGGATGCAGTAAAGGTTCACCGAACATAAAAAGCCTGACATGCGGTACGTCTATAGATGCAGCATCATCAATTATTTTTCTATATGTTTCAAAATTCATAATACCTGGTTTTCTATTCATTCTTTCTCTTGGACACATTATACAGTGCAGGTTGCATGTGTTATTTATTTCTATATGAAGTACATGTGGTTGCTGCGAAATGAACAACTTTCTTTTAATTGTATTTACCCGTCTCTTTATTCTCATTTCCATTGGATGCACCTAATTTTTTACTTTCAAATAATGCCCTCTGTTTTTAGCATGTCAATTATTTGTTGTTTTGACATCAGTGTTTGCTGATTTGAAGTGTATTTGCTAATCATAACAGGTTTGGATCCATCATATACATAATCAGAAGCCACCAGGTTTGGTGGTATTATAAACATATTTTCAGTTTCTTTGGCTATTTTAGATTCATCCTCTGTCATCAGATCCTCATGCATACGTTCTCCCGGTCTTATTCCAATAATCTCTGTTTTTATTGTTTCCGGATGAATCTCGCATTTCATTCCTATTTGTTCTTTAACTACATCAGCCAGATCACCTAATCTGAGTGAAGGCATTTTAAGGATAAAAATTTCTCCACCTCTGGAAATTCTCGCAGCTTCAAATACAAGTTTAACAGCTTGTGGCAGGGTCATCATGAATCTAGTCATATCAGGATCTGTAATTGTTATCATTGATTTATTTTTAATCTGATTCACAAACAACGGTACCACAGATCCGCGAGAATTCAGGACATTACCGAACCTGACACATGAAAAAGCAGTTTGTTTTTTTCCCCTGTGATAGTGAGCAGATACGACAATTTTTTCAGAAAGTAGTTTTGAGGCTCCCATTGTGTTTGTCGGGCTTGAAGCCTTATCAGAACTTATAGCAATAACCTTTTCTACATTTTCGTCAAGTGCCACATCAATTATGTTCTGGGTTCCGATTACATTTGTTTTAACAGCTTCAAAGGGATTATATTCACAAGCAGGAACATGTTTCAGAGCTGCTGCATGGAAAATTATATCTATATCTTCCACAGCTTTTCTTAACCTGTCTTTATCCCTTACATCACCTATTAAATATCTTACATTATCACGTTCACCGAGTTCATGTTTTAGATTGAATTGTTTTGTTTCATCCCTACTGAATATTCTTATGGCTTCTGGATTATATTTTAATAATTGCACGACTATTTCACTACCAATGGAGCCTGTGCCTCCAGTGACAAGAATTTTTTTATTTCTAAATGTATTGTCCATTTCAACACCTGATGTTGCTTATTATAATTTCAATTAAATTTTTATATATAATTTGAAAAATTCCTTAATGGAATTTGTTATATATATCATTTCTTCCGGATTCATACTGGGGTATATTGGCAGAGACAGTACCCTTTCGGATATGTTCTCGGTTTTAGGCAAGTTTCCTTCCTTATATCCCAATTTTCTGTAAAATGTCTTGAGATGCACAGAGTCAAAATATACCTTATTCATTATCCCCCTTTTTATTAAAAATTTTTGCATCATATCCCTGATTTTTTTATCTCTTAATCGGATAGTGTATATCTGATAAATGTGAAAATGATCTTCTGGTGTTTCGGGTATTTTTATTCCATTAATTTCGGAAAATATCCTGTTAAAATATTCTGCAATTTTCCTTCTCATACTTATTATCTTGTCTATTTTTTTCAATTGCGAAATTCCTAAAGCAGCTGATATTGTAGATATTCTGTAATTATATCCTAGCTGTATATAGTCCATTTCTTTTGTAGTTGAAAAATAATCGTCAGTTCTTTCCAGCCGTCCGTGTGATCTGATTAACTTTAATTTTTCATAGATTTTTTCTGAATTAGTTACTATAGCGCCACCTTCACCCGTGGTTATGATTTTATTCTGGCAGAAACTAAACATCGCTGAGTTGCCGAATGTTCCTACAAATCTGGTTCCGATTTTTGAACCCAATGATTCAGCAGCATCTTCTATGAGAATAAGACCGTTTTTATCAGCGATTTTTTTCAAAGTTTTTATTTCTTTACACGGAGCGCCCGCATAATGAACAGGAATAATGGCTTTGGTTTTATCAGTTATTTTTCTTTCAACATCTGCAGGATCCAGACCATATGACTGATCTTCAATTTCAGCGAATACTGGTTTTGCACCAGTTAATGCAACACTATTTGATGTGGACACAAATGTGAATGATGGCAAAATAACTTCGTCGTCTTTTCCAATTTCGTGAGCCGATATATCCGCATGAAGTGCTGATGTTCCTGAATTAAACACCAATGCGTATTTTGCACCTACATATTTGGCTATATTCGTTTCAAAATTTTTGATTTCAGGTCCAGTGGCCCAATATGTTCCTCTTTTAATTACGTTATTTACTGATTCTATATCATCGTCTTCCCAATAACATTTAAACAATGGTATTTTCCAGTTCATTTAAATTCCCTGCCGAAATCATAGCCTTTTTTTCATATATCTAAATGCTTTTCCAGGATTTCTAATAGCTGTGATTATACCTCTTTTTGAAAAGGCATTTTTAAATAGCATGTACCTATAGATTTTTTTCCTGTAAATTTTTAACTTTTCTGGTGTCAGATATTGTAGTTTGATGGGATATTCGTTTGCATAATAATCCGTTTCCAGATTGTTATGAATATTAAGAATTCCCTGATTTTTTACATATTCTCCAAGATCCGTTCCCGGAGCAGGTGTTGTGATGCTTACCTGAACGCTATATGGTTTTATTTCCTTTATCAGCTGATATGTCATTTCCATATCTTCTTCTGTTTCAATTGGCGCGCCAAGCATGATATATGCATGTGTTAGTATCCCAACTTTCTTGCATAGCTTAAATGCTTCTTTTGTCTGTTCTGTTGTTATTCCCTTTCTATAAAAATTCAATATTTTCTGTGAACCACTTTCAACACCAAAAGATATGAGCCTGCATCCAGCATCTTTCATTGCTTTTAAAAATCCTTCAGTTACCTCATTGACTCTTGTCTGACATGTCCATGATATTTTCAGGTTTCTTTTTTCAATTTCATTTCCGAATATCTTTATCCATTCTTCTCCACAAGCACTAAATGTATCGTCCTTAAAGAAAAAACTTTTTACTCCATAAATCTTTGCTATTTCTTCTATTTCATCAGCTACATTTTCAGAGCTTCTTTTTCTTATTTTTTTTCCGAACAATTTATTTTGCATAGGCTTACAATAGAGACAGTTGTATGGGCAGCCACGTGTTATAATCAGTCCCATGTCAGATATATTATATTCATCCCAGTTTATCATATCTCTTGCTGGAAATGGTATAGAATCGAGATTTTCTATGAATTCGCACGATTTGTTTATTTTTGTTTTGTTTCTTATTCTATAAGCTATCCCCTTTACATCACTTATTTTGCCTTTTTTTATTCCATTCAATAACTCAAGAATTATTTTTTCACCTTCTCCAATTACTGAATAATCAAATCCAGCGTCAAGTACATCATCAGTCATTACTGTCGGATGCGGTCCTCCAATTGCAACTTTTAATTCCGGGTTTATTGATTTCATATGCTTCAAAACTTCTTTTGCTGTTCCGAAGAGCGCTGTTGTCGAGCTCATTCCGATTAAGTCTACGTCAAGTGTTTCTTTATTTAATTTACTGAAATCTTTTTCAAACGTCAGGTCTATGAATGAGACATCGTGGCCTGACTTTCTCAGGACACTCGCTATGTAAAGAATTCCGAGAGGTTCCTGAAGACCCCCGGAATTTTCATATTTAAATCTCGGATATACCAACAATACCTTCATTAAACACACCTATACAGAGGAAAATTTCCTGTTATATTACATTGTTTTTTACAGAGTTCATCGTATACACTTTTGTTGTGAATCTTTTTATAAATAAAAAAGCGTTTTCTATCCTTTGAGAACAATGATTTAAATCTTAGTTTTGGATCATTTGTATCTGTGCTGGTTCCGCCGCCCAGGTCGAATATCTCATTTCCATTATCTTTTGCCCAGAGTGCTATTTCTTTTACTATCAGGTTGTTAGGTCTCATATGTAAAAATTCAGGATCAGACCCCCTCAAATAATCATGTGCAATTCCGTGTTTATGCAGAACCAATGACGCAACAATAACATTACCCCCATGTTCAGCAAAAAATATTGTTGCTGAATCTTTGAGAAGCTCGAACATATCATTGAAAAATTCAATATTGAAGAAATAAAACTTTCCAGCTTCTTTTCTTTCCATTGAATTTGTATAGATGTCATAAAACTTCTTAATACCAGATTTGTTGTTTGTTATAGAAATATCTATACCACCTTTTTCCGCCTTTCTTATTGCTTTTCTATTAACTTTTTTAAAACTGTTCCATATTTCTTCCTTTGTTTTTTTTAGATCTATGTAGACAACTTTCCTGTTCATTTCGAGTTCAGGGGCTGAAAAATTATCATGATTTTTAAAAAACGGATGCATTCTGCAAAATTCAGATACAATCTTCTCACTCCTGCAAAAATTTCCAAATTCAGCTGTAAAATTTTGGAATATTTCTTTTTCTCTGCTTTTGTCTGTTATGTTGCTTACAGGACCACCGTAATACCACGGCGAAATAATGTCAAAAACTTCTTTTTCAATATCTTTGAATATTTCTATATCATTTATTTTTCTTATGAAGAAAGGATATAAAATTACATTATCATTTTCTTTAAATACAAAGAGCAAAGCTTTGTGTTTTAAGTAATTCTCAAAAAGTTGGGCATATTGGGAGGTAAAGTGTATGTCTTTCTGCGGCAGATCATTGATTAATTCTCCCCACCTTTTGCTTTCATTTACTGTAAGAATCTCTATTTCAGTCATTATATCACTTTTTTGCTGCGATTATCCAATTACATCTTTTTTTTGACATGTTTTCAAAAGTTCTGGTTTCGTGTTCAATATTAAGTTCAGTAAAATTTTTCAGAAGACTTCTTATTTCAGCCTCATCAAATAAATGTATTTCACCCGTATTGTCATCCAAATTAAAAAATGTATTATTAGCAATTTGTTT
Source organism: Candidatus Aenigmatarchaeota archaeon (assembly GCA_018304635.1). GTDB lineage: Archaea > Aenigmatarchaeota > Aenigmatarchaeia > GW2011-AR5 > JACRMX01 > JAGVVW01. The sequence continues at coordinate 29,020 of JAGVVW010000002.1, read as the reverse complement.
GGATGAGGAAATGTAATCATCCATTGACCTGATAATAGAGAAAAACATACCTCCGGTTTTAAGAATCCTGTAAATTTCCGAGAAAATCCTGTTCATTTTATCAACTTTAATATGCTGTATTGATGCACAATCGATTATTAAGTCAAAATAATCATTTTCATATGGCAATGGCGGCATTTCACTGATTCTAATATCAGCTGTTATATTGTTTTCTTCAATAAAATTTTTTGCCATTTTAATTGCAGTTTCTGATGCATCTATTCCATATACAGAAAATTTCTGGTTAGCTAGAAATATTATATGTCTTCCCGGGCCGCAACCCAGATCAAGCACTTTCAGGGATTTTTTATCAGGAACATTTCTGAATTTTGTAGATATGAAGCGAATCAAGTTCTCATCCGGGTATTTTGCCCTGAAACCATGTTTTTTATATATTTCATTCCATATTTCATCTGAGTTCATGAAAACTATATCTGTAAAATCTATTTAAAATCAGTCTCTGATTTCTATCTTGCCTTGCCAGCTTTTTGGAGGTCTAAAGTTCAACAAATATTTCTTATCCAGATCAAAAAGTCTGGACCATTTTTTAATATTGCTCCTTATTATAATTTTTTTTGGCGGTTTGCCAAAAATTTCCTTTTCATGAGATTTTTTAATTAATGGAATTTTTTTATAATCAAATCCCATAATTCTGGTTCCGGTAATATCTACAGATAACGGATTAAAACCTGCAATGATCATACCACATTTTTTTGGTGATGATCTCATAGGGCCCTGTCCTTCTCCTGCAAGTATAGCATCAATTATATTTAGATTTGTTCTTACGGGCTTTTCATTTACATTTCCTTCCTTGTCATAATAAAAAATTATTTTGTTCAGGTCAAGAACCATTCTCCACGTGGTGTCATTTCCATGCCAATTTCCCCATAAATTTTCTTCACCATCTGATAACCTCTTCACAAAAGATTTTACGGGTTTAATTTTTTCAGCAAAATAAAAGGTTTTAATAAGTTTGAATGTTTTTTTTGTGTATAATAGTTTTATTTTATGTCTGGTTGTTTTTGGTTTAGGGTGTTCGTCATATCCACTGATATAATGCGGAAGATTTTCTTTTTCCGCGAACATACCAACAACATTTTTTATGCATAATGTGTTTCCTGTCATTAAATGAGTTTTCATTTTTGATATGTTTACTATAAAATCTGATGTCAGTATAGTTTTTGGAATTTTATATGATAATGGTTCTCTGGGTTTTCCTGTCATTGAATTCCTGAAACATGATTTTTGCTTAATAAGAGGTGATATTTCACTGTTTTCGATCTGTATTTTCTTATAACCAAGAGGGTCGCCTTTAAGCTTCACTGTTTTTGCAAATGTCACCTTGTCATAATTTCTCACGATTTTGCTCTTTCTAAGGTCCATTATGGGTATTTTTATTCCCGTGTCTCTATAAAAGGCAGCAAGGTTGTTAATTCCTGATATTTCTATTATTTTTTCAAAATTAGCCTGTCTTACTGGTGATTCTGCTATAATTATTTCTCCGTCGCCTTTCATTGCTGTAAGGCAATAATCTATTATATGTCTTATAATAGATGCATGAACTATGTTTACTAGTACAAATGAATCTCCATGAGGATGGTAGTGATAAAGAAGGTTGGGTTTTATAACTACTTTATATCCAGGTTTTATAAATTTTCCAAACGGGTTCCATGTTCTTGTTCCGAAATTTTTGTTATCCAGTTTTAGCAGATGAAATAAGTTCCTAACAGCTGCATATGTTTTGTCAAATTTGTTTATTTTTAGTTCTGGATAATATTTATCCGGATTAAATGGATCATTAAAACAATAATCGAGATTTTTATTCTGATATACCGCGACAATGTTGTTATGCATTAGATTACCTTAGTTCTTTTATTCGTTCCTGAGCTTCTTTATTTTGAGGATCAAGTTCAACAACCTTTTCAAATTCTTTTATTGCATTCTTTTTATCTCCTTTTTTAAAATATGCTTCTGCCAGGAAAAAGCGTGCAAAAGTCAGTTTGGGATACAAATCTACAACACTTTTGAAATGCTCTATTGCTCTGTCATATTTTCCTTCTTTCATATTTACATTATTCCTGAAATTAATATCATAATTAGCTCTTTCTTTTACTTTTTCTAGATATTCTGGATTGAATTCCGGTGTTGTTATGATTCCTCTGAAAAAACTTTTTTCCATATCCAACTTACCTATATATCCCTTTTCCTTACATAGTCTGTATAAGTCAGTTCCCAGATGGGGTGTTGCTATAAAAAAATGAGCCCAGTCAAGTCCTGTTTCTGCTGCAAATTTTACAGTTCTTTCTATATGCTCTTTGGTTTCTCCTGGAAGTCCTATGATAAAGAAGCCTTTAACCTTGAATCCTAAGCTTCTTCCTTTATCTACAATAGGCTTAACTTTGGTTAAATCAACTGGTTTTCGCATCAGGGTATTCAAAACCCACTGATCTCCTGATTCTATTGCAATTGATATTTCATAACAGCCGCTCTCTTTCATTTTTTCCAATAGATTTCCATCAAGTGCAAATACTGAAAGTCCGCTTGGCACATTCCATGTTATATCCAGGTTTCTTCTAATTATTCCATCAAATATTTTTTCAGCTCTTTTTCTATCAAGTGTGAGATTATCATCTTCAAAATGTATTTCCTTTATTTCATAGTCTCTGATTAGTATTTCGATTTCTTCCAAAACCTTGTCTGGAGATCTCGGTCTAAATCTATTTCCCCAACATTCTCTCAGAGAGCAAAAAGTACAGCCTATTGGACATCCTCTGGATGTAATCATTGATGTAAATGGCGTTCTTTTTAATCCGCTGTGAGGAGATGCTATTTTTGAATAAATATCCATTTTCAATAAATGTCTTGCAGGCAGCGGCAGTTCATCTAAATTTTCTATATAAGTTTTTTTAGGTATCTTTATAATTTTTTCATTTCTTTTGAATGCAATCCCATCAACTCTTGAAATGTCCTTTTTTTTCTTTAAAGCATTAACTAAATTCCTGAAAGTATATTCACCTTCACCTAAAACCACAATGTCGACATAGCCATCTTCGAGTGTCATTTCAGGTGCTACTGTCGGGTGCATTCCTCCAGCTATTGTTACTATATCTTTGCTAACTTCCTTTACAATCCTTGCGACATTTTGTGTATCAAAATGCTTATTAGAAAATAAGCAAGATATACCTGCAACATCTGGATTGAATTTAGAAATAAATTTTTTAATTTCCTCATCAGACAGACCATATCTGAGTTTATTTCCAATTTTTTTTTCACCGTCTAAAATGCCTTCAGCAGTGCAATCCAAAATTTTCACTTCATGCTTCTTCTGTTCCAGCACAGCAGCTATATATGCCAGTCCCAGAGGCGGTACAGCACCTACTCTTAATTTATCCGATCCAAAGTCCAGAGATCTGGTAGTTGGTGGGTCAATAAGCAGTATTTTACTCATATCATGACATCCTTTATTTCTTCTGTTTTGTTTATAGTAGTTCTGTCTAATCTTATTCTCTTAAGAACCTTAATAATTTTATCTTCAACATCTATACCCTGATATGGACTTCTTGCTTTTTTACACTTTTCTTTAAACTTTTTATCAAACAAGCACCTTTCTATTGCTTTTTTTATTTCATTTCTATCATGCGGAACGTTTATTACATTGAATGATTTTTCCCTGTTTTTTTGCCTTATCCCTATGTCTACTACAGGAATACCGAATATTGGTGATTCAACCAGAGCTGCACTTGAGTTTCCTACCATTACACTACTTATACTCAACAGGCTGAAGAAATATTCTCTTGATAAATTTTTTTCTATTCCAATTAATGGAAATCCTTGAAATTCTTTTATTACCTTTGTAATAGAACTATTTCCATAGTCAGAATTTGGATATAATATAATTGTTTTCTTATTGATTTCCTTTATTGCTTCCATTGTTTCTCTCATCTGATATTCAGATTTATCCGCTTCTGTTGTTAAAGGATGTTGTATTACAATAATAACTCTTTCATTTTTTTCAAGTCCGAATTTTTTCCTTATTTCTTCTTCAGTATTTGAATTTTTATTAAGTCCGGGATTTCCGAAGTGGAATATTCTTGATGGACTTTCCCCGATTTTTATCAGATTTTCCCTGCTTTTTTTTGTAGGAGGAAAATGAATATGTGAAAAACTGGTTATAGCAATTCTTATGGAATTGTCAATAGTTCCACCAGATGTTATATCACCGCCTGTCAGATGAGCAACAGGTATATTCATATGTGAAGCTGCTATTGCAGCTGCAAGAGCTTCTCCTCTGTCTCCAGTGACCAGAACAAATTCAGGGTCTATTTTTTTAAAGCATCCTACCATTCCAGTTATACATTTTCCAAGTGCTACAGCCATTGATGTCCTGCTGTCTTCTTCACTATGACTTTTTACTTTATAATTATTTGGAAAATCTTTCTGAACTTCTTTGAAAGTATTTCCGAATTCAGACAACAAATGCTGTCCTGTAATAATAATTTTAAAATCAATATCAGGGTCGTTGTTTAATTTTTGAAACAGGTCTTTCATTACACCGTATTCAGCTCTTGTTCCTGTTATGGCTGCTATTTTTCTCATTTTTTCTCACCTAATTTTTTAAATGTAATTATTTCATCCTGCTCAATATTTTTCAGCGCTATTTTTCCCAATACATTTTCTAAGTCTTTTGCTGTTAGTCCTCCTGAAGGTCTTTTAAGATCAATTATTTCTATACTTATTTCCGTTCCTTTGGATATTGGTTTTTTTGCTACTATACTTCTTCCGGTTATCTTTCTTATTTCTTTTTCTGAATTAATGATTCTTTTTTCCGGAGATCCCAGAATTTTTTCCGTTCTTCTTATAAGTTCAATCATTTTTCTGAATTCATCCGGGTCTGATGAAAGCTTGTGGTCGGGGCCCTGCATATTTTTATCCAAAGTAAAGTGTTTTTCTATTAACACTGCGCCAAGTGACACCGCTATCAGAACAGGCTCTATACCTATTGTGTGGTCTGAATATCCAATATTTAGATTGAATTTTTCCCTGAGTGTATTCAGTACTCTCATATTGACATCTGATATTTTTGTTGGATAGCTTGAAATACAGTGAAGTAATATAATGTCAGTTGTTCTGGTTTTTATAATATCTACTGCATCTCTAATTTCTTCCATGGTGCTCATTCCGGTTGAAAGTATTATTGGTTTTTTCTTATTAGCGATGTGTTCTAAAAGTGGTGTGTTTGTGACTTCAGAAGATGCTATTTTGAAAGCAGGAACCAGACTATCCAAAAAATCCACGCTTTCTTCATCAAACGGCGTAGAAAGAAAAATAATACCTTTTTTCTTTGTAAATTTTGCCAATTCTCTGAATGTATCTTCTCTTAACTCCAGTTTTTTTGCCATTTCAAATTGATTCTTTGCAAAATTCTTCTGGTAAGCAGCTGCTGGAGATTTTTTTGTCATTATTCTTTCTGTCTTCCATGTCTGAAATTTTATTGCGTCTGCGCCTATTCTATGAGCTTCTTCTATTAATTTTTTTGCGATTTCTATATCACCATTGTGATTGTCGCCAGCTTCAGCTACAATAAAAACCGATTTATTTTCTCCTAAGTATCTGTTACCTATTTTCAAACCAATCCCTTCTTTAAAATAGTTTCAGCTATTATGAAGTCCTTTTCTGTATCAATATCTATTGATCTTATTTCATCCATTATAATTCCTTTTACATTGTTTCCGTATATACTGTTTTGATTCATGAGAACATCTCTTTTTGTTACAAAAACAGCACCATTTTCTTTGTAGACTTTTGGCAGGTCCTGGCGTCTTTTTGGTTCATTTTCCAGTTTAATAAACGGCAGAATTTTATCTCCTTCTAGTTTTCTCATCCACCACGGGTGATAATCAACATTACTGATAGTAATCACAGAATCAGAATCTGACTTAATCAGATATTCTATTACCATATCAATATCTTCTGGTTTTCGTAATGGAGAGGTTGGCTGGAGAGTTACTATAATATCCGTTTTGAATCCTTTTTTTTCTAATTCTTTTACAACATGCTGCAAAACAGGTTCTGTCGGTGTATGATCTGATGCTAATTCCACGGGGCGGTTAATAACTTCTACGCCATTCATTCTTGATACTTCCGCAATTTCCTTGTCTTCTGTTGAAACAACAAACCTGTCCAAAAGCCGGGATTTTTTTGCAGCTTCTATTGTATACGTTATAAGTGGTTTGCCTGCCAACAGCTTCAGGTTTTTTCTAATAACGCCTTTTGATCCGCCACGTGCTGGTATTATGCCCAGAATTATTGGTTTATTCATTTTTATCACCCCATGTAAAATAAAAATGAATTAAAAATATAAATATAGCTTAAATTAATTTAGCTATGCGTTCAGCAGTTTTTCCATCATTTTTATAAATATATTTTTTAATTGCTTCATTTCTCTGTTTTTCAAATGAGTTTGAAATTTTCTTGTTATACAGTAAATCTGTTAGTTTTTTTTTCAGTTCAAGTTCGTTGTAAGCTCCTAAAGCAATTCCATCCTTTACATAACTGATGGGGTCAGGTTCTCCTGACGGGTTAAATATTATAACAGGTTTTCCAAGTGCAGCAGCTTCTATAGCTACTGTTGAATGTTTTGTTATTAAAATATCAGACAGACATAATATTCCAAGTATATCAATGTCTTTTGCCAGAGATATGTTTTTTGAATTGTTTTTAATAATGTTGTCATAGAAATTCTGATTTTCACCGGGATGAATTTTTATTACGAGTTCAGCATATTTTATTTTATTTACTGCATTTATAACTCCGAACACAATCTTGTTATTCAGATTCTTATTAAGTGGCTGAGACGCAAAAACGATAATTTTTTTCATCTGGTCCAGATTCATTTTTTTACATAACAGTTTTCTGTCTGAATGTAAATTTTTAAAGGCATCTAACTGGAGTTTTCCCACCACGCTTATTTTATTTTTTGGATAGAGACAGTTTAACAAGATTTTTTTATAGAGACTTCCATAAACACATGTTTTATCGGGTATTGGACACGAAAGTTTACCTGATATTTCATTTTTTGTATGGTAATAATCAGACATGCCCAATTCTCCATGCTGAAGCGCTATGGACTTTATTTTTTTAATTTTCGAAGCGTAACAAGCTGCCCTTCCAATGGATCCGGTTTCATAACTCAGAATGACAGCTTTAGGATTTTCCTCTTCTAATATTCTTTTCATTATTTCTATGTTTCTGACAGCTTCTGGCAACTTTATCAGAAAAATATATTCCAATCTTCCTTTTATAAAATCCCAAATATTTATCTGATTATATGTAAATGAATTTCTTGCATGCATGTTTTCACTCAGTCTGTTCCATCTTTCTTTAAGAATATTTTCCCATATGTTTGTTTTTTGTTCTATGTCTTTATCTACGTAGCCTTCTTCCAGTTTCCAGAATATTTTTTTATCCCTGATTTTCTCTATAAGATTTCCAATCGGTATTGATCGTGTTGTGTCAAAATCCAGGCCTATGATATCATACTCCTGAATTTTATCTATAAGATAATGAAAGGCGATGTCGTGTTTTTTCATGCCGTTTTCTGTAATTATGCTTCTCCAGAATGAATTGTTTGACAATAAAATAATTTTTTCACGGTTTGTTACCTTTTCTTTCTGACATATGTTCATATATTTTGAAATTTCTCTTCTCAACTTTCTTTTGCACTGTTTCAGTGGTTTTATTTTTTTGGAATATTTTTTTTTGTCTATAATTTCATCTATTCTATCAGATTCTACTGCTCGTATTATATTTGTTGTGAGATTGTATATATCAATAGACCACCAGAGAGATGTGTTTTCGTATTCTAAAAATTCAACCAGGTTTTTTCCGTCTATTATTTTTTTCCAGGAGAATTCTTTTGTCCATCTCACGGCTTTATTATCTATATTTTTGTATTTACACTTTCCAGTCATTTTAATCGCCTTTTGAGGCTTTTGCAAGAAGATATTTTATAATTCTTTTTTCCCAGTAAAATCCTGTTATTCTGGTTTTCCATCTCAATGATGCTGATAGTTCAAATGGTTTTATGCTAAATCTTTTCAAACCTGGAAAATTTTGTCCGGTTTTATCCTTTCTGAAATTCAGACCAGATATGTAATATAAATTTTCCATTTTAGGGTTACGTTCGCTGCTAAGTGTAATTCTTGTCCATTCGTCAATTGTACATGGTTCCTGAAATCCCTGTTCAATTGCTTCTTTATATAAAGATGTTCCTGGATAAGGAGCATAAACATAAAAGCTTATTCTGGCATTTTTATCAGTTTCCTTTATCCAGTCTGCGAGTTCCATACTCATTATGAGTTCTTTTATAGTTTCTGTAGGAAGACCGCACATGAAACTATACATTCCAGTGATGTTTGTTTTGCTCATTATTCTAGCGCAGTTCTTGATGTTTTCTACACCACCTGGATATCCTTTACCTATAATTTCATTTAATATTCTATTTGATCCACTTTCAACTCCAAAGAATAAGCTACTGCAGCCACTCTTATCAAGAGTCTGGGCTATTTCATCTGTTATGTATTCACAACGTATTCCTGTGTGCCATGTTATTCCCCGTTCTTCCATTAAGCCGCATATTTTCTTGATTCTTTCTTTGACAGGTCCGATATTGTCATCACCCAGTATTATTTTTTTTATTTTGAATTCACTGATATATGCATCCAGTTCATTTTCCAGTTTTTTGATGTTCATCGGTCTCCATGTACTTCTATTGAATATCTGATTATAACAAAACCTACATTTATGAGGGCAACCCCTGCTTGAGAGCAAACGTATTTGACTGGCGTCTGCTGCTATTTTAAAATAATGCCTGTTTTTTTTTGTGACGGGCCATGGTATTTTATTTATATCAACCAATTCTCTTTTTTCATTTTTTATAATATTTCCATTATTCTTCCATAATATTCCTTTTACATTTTTCAGACTCTTTTTCTTTTTAATACACTTCATAAATTCCAACAATGTTCTTTCTCCTTCACCAACGCAGACAACATCGATGAAACTCTCTCTAATACACTGGTCGGGAAGCATTGATGGATGAACGCCGCCCAGAAGTGTTATAATATTCGGGTTTATCTCTTTTGCTGTTTTAAGTATTCGTTGAGCTTCACCGAGTTGGAATCCTGTCATACTGGATACACCGATAACAAGACTATTCTTTATCAATTTTTCAGTATGCTGTCTATTGTCAAATCGCTCGTCAGAATACTCAACTTCAAATCCTGATTTTTCTAAAACAACACCCGGATAAAAGATGCTGAGAGCTGGTCCCTTTGCAGGACTATCTAAGCTTGGTGTTGGATAAACTAAAGCACAATCAATCATAATTCACCTTCCAAAATATCAAAAATTTTTTTACTTGAATTACCATTCCATCCAGGATAAGGATTTTTAAGTTTCCTTTCTCCATTATTAGTTTGTCTCAAAAAGTTTTTAACATTTTCAACTGCTATTTTTTGGTCAAGACCAATGAAAATGCTGTTTCTTCCGAGTGTTTCAGTCCATTCAGTTAAATTGTAATTTGTTTTTTTTAGGCTTTGTGGCATTATTAAACATGGTATGCCTCTATAACATGCTTCTGCTATTATTCCTCCGCTGTCTGTAATAACAATTGATGAATTATTAAGGAGACTATGAAAGTCCAAATAACCCAAAGGTTCTATGACTTTTACATTTTTTTTAATTTTGCTTATAAGTTTATATTTTTGCATCATTTTTTTCGTTCGCGGATGAATTGGAAATATAATTTTAATCATTTCTGACACACTGTTTATAATTTCTATTAATAATTCAAGACGTTTTGGTCTATCTACGTTAACAGGTCGGTGTGTTGTAAAAATACAATATCCTTTTTCAGGCCATTCAGGTATTAGGTTTTTGTTTTGGATTAGGGTGTCGATTGAAATGTTTCCAACATTCCAAAATTTTCCAGTTATATCTTTACTATTCTTAAGATTTTTTACAGCTGTGTCTGTAGGACAAAAAAGAAAATCACTACACACATCTATTAATATTCTGTTAACTTCTTCAGGTATTGATAAGTCATATGCTCTGAGTCCTGCTTCAACATGAACCACCTTAATGTTTAATTTTTTTGCAGCCAGAGCACCGCCAAGACTACTGTTGGTATCACCAACAACAATGACCACATCAGGTTTTTCTTTCTCCAAAACATTTTCTGTTTTTTTCAAAATTTCAGCAGTTTGCTCACCGTGTTTATGGTTGGCTTTTATATTAAGATTATAATCTGGTTTTGGTAGTTTCAGTTCTTGAAAAAATATCTGGCTCATTCTAAAATCATAATGTTGTCCTGTGTGAACTAAGATATGTTCATGGCCACGTTTTCGTGATTCATTAATTATTGGTATGATTTTTACAAAATTCGGTCTGGCTCCAATAACTGATACAATTTTCATATAGTCACCTAGATAATTTTTGATGATTCCTTGCCATTATTAAAAAGCATATCTATTATTGACATGTTTGGAATAAATCCTTCAAAACATTGTTTATATACTGGATGGGTAAAATCCTGAAATTCGAGTTTTATGTTTTTGAATGTATCCGTGTCAATATATTTCTTACCGCCTGATCCGGATATGTATGTAGTTGCATTGACCTTTCTCAATATATTCAATAGCATCTCTGTTTTTTTCAGATTTTGGTCAACTCCAATATCACTAGATTTAATTATCCTGGGTTTCAATCCAAGTTCCTGGCATATATAATGTATTATTTTTTCATTCAATTCAACAAGGCTTTCATGTTTCATACTATAAAGGTTTTCAAAAAAATCTTTGTACTTTTTGAAGTGTTCGGCGTTTGAGTAATTTGTCAAGATGCTTTTCCAGTGTTTGGACATCCATTTATTATCTTCTATTCTGACATCGTAAAGGGGTTTTCTGTGATAAATCTTGGGTATGGGTATGGTCAAATACATCCAGCTTTTTGGTGTCCTTATTTTATTCCTGTTATGAACACTATTTTTACTATAATCAACCGTATCAAGGATAATTAAGGTGTCTGACATTTTTATTTTATTGAAAAATCCAATCCACGGTATGTAATTGGGTTGATGGATTGTTACTTTATTATCCACCTTATCACCTCAAAGGTTTCTGCCAATGACTTTCCAATTTGGGTACCCCTGACTTTTGCAAGGCTTCGTATGAATTCATGATTTAAGTAATCCCTTTTCTGTGATTCATATTCTTTAAGAGCCATGATTTTTTTATTAATATTTGATTCAGAAAGTGTAACAAATATATCAGACTTAATTACGCGGCAATTCCACGGTTCTTCATAACCAAGAATGCTGGTTTTTTTGAAAGCTCTGAATGATTCTCTGGAGATTACTTCATGATCCTGATGTGTGTCATTTGAGCAGGGAGTAAAAACAATATCCGGATTTATTTTTTTATTAATATCTATCATTTCCTGAAGTATTTCCTGTCTTCTTGAGCTGAATTCTCGTACAGGATAATCAAGTATATTTAAATTCTCCGGCTTAATCCCAAGGACAGCTGTTGCTTTTCTAACTTCTGACTTTAGTATATCTTTTGGAAACTCCTCTGATATTGATTTTTCACATGTTGAGAATGCCGCGTAAAAAACTTCACCCCCGTTTTCTATAAATTTTGCAATAGTTCCACCAGCTCCGATTTCTCCATCATCTGTGTGAGGACTTAAAACCAGAACTTTTTCTTTCATTTTCCAATACCTCTGTAAATTAAACCGAGACTTTTTATTTTTTCTTTTTTTAGAACATTTCTTCCATCAATTATAATTTTCAAGCCTTTATTTTTCATGTCTGAAAAATCTATTTTTAAGTATTCAGGATGTGCTGTGCAGAGTATGACAGCATCGTAGTTTGCATTAAGATTCCCATATTCACAAAAATTTCTTATCTCTTTTTCCGAGAACATTGGGTCATGTAAATAAACACATGCATTGTGATTTTTAAGTTCTTCTATGACTTTTATAGATGGACTAAATGCAGGTTCCTTAACACCCGGTCTGAATGACAAACCCAGAACCAGTACAGAAGATTCAGAAATAGATTTTCCGATTTTATTCAATTCCTTTTGAAGTATATTGACACCAAATTCCGGCATTCTCTCGTTTATTTTTCTAGCAAATGAAGGTATTGTAACTTTAGATTTATTTATTAAAAAGTATGGATAAACAGGTGTGCAGTGGCCTCCAACACCTATTCCAGGGAGGTGTATGTTCACAAAAGGATTTGTATTTGCCAATTCAATAACTTCATCCACATCTATGTTAGTGTCCTGGCAAAATTTTGCATATTCATTTGCGAGAGCTATGTTGGTGTCCCTGTATATCATGTCAAAAAGTTTTGAAGCTTCTGCTGTTTCACTATTTTTTGCAACTAATACCTTAACATCCAGTAATTTTTTATAAAATTCTTCTGCCTTTCTTGAGCTTTGCTCATCCACACCACCCAATATTTTTGGGTAAGTTGCAAGATCTTTCAGGATTCTACCGGCATATACCCGTTCAGGGCTGTACGCAACATAAATATTTTTTTCCTTTCTCAACATTTCTGAAAAACGTCTAGTATCGCCTATTGGAAGAGTTGTTTCGTATATTACAAGACTATTTGTTTTAACAAATTTTGAAATTGTAACTGTCAGATTTTCAATAGGACCATATTTAATGTTTTTATCATCATCAATAACAAGCGGTATTATTACAATGACTATATCACACTCAGAGATATCTTCAAATTTTGTACTGGCTACGAAGAATTTTCTTTCCAGAGCTTTTTTTATAATGTTTTCAGCTTCAGGTTCATCTACATTGATTATTCCTTTGTTTAAATTCTCTATTGTTTGATTGTTTATATCTATTCCTGTTACATTCATTCCTTTGCTTAAGCACTGAGCTACGATTGGAATTCCTACCTTTCCTAGGCCTATAACAGCTACTTTATCATTCATACAATCACTCAGCAGATTTTTTTAATATTGTTTCAGCGATTTCAAGAGCTCTTAAACCATCCTGACCTGTAACAGGAGGTTCTTTATTATTTTTTATACAATCAATAAAAGCTTCTAATTCTACTTTCAGCGGTTCTCTCTTGTCAACAGGTATTTTTCTAATCTCACCCTGAGATATTCCCATGAGTGTTTGAGAATAATCTATATCATTCGATGGATAGGCGCTGTTTCCAAAAAATTCCAGATTCTGTGAAATGTAATCTGCTTTTAACATGCCTTTTTCTCCATTTATGTATATTTCCCTGATTTTTAGTGGTGTTATCCAATTCACATCTAAAATACCAAGGACACCGTTTTCAAATCGCAACAGAGCATTCATGATATCTTCATTTTTTGTTGCATATTTTCCTGTTTCTGCTGATATTCTAACTGGTTCAGACTTCAAGAGATATCGCATAATATCAATGTCGTGAACAGCAAGATCTATCACAACACCCACATCGCGAATCCTGTCCGGAGTTGGATTTTTTCTTACGGTGTTGATACACCAAATCTTTCCAATCATGCCTGATTCAATGCACTGGAATATTTTTTTTATTACAGGGTTAAACCTTTCAATATGTCCAATCATTAATTTCACATCTTTTTCTTTTGCAGAATTAATAATTTTCATTGCATTTTCAGAACTGTCAGCTATTGGTTTTTCAATCAATGCGTGGCATCCTGAATTTATAACTTCCAGTGCTATGTCTTTATGCAATATAGTTGGTACACATATGGAAACAAAATCAGGATTTTCTTTTTTTATCATCTCTGCGGAATTGTCATATGCTTTACATGAAAATTTATCAGAGGTCTTTTTAGCTTCTTCAAAATTTGTATCAGACACAGAAATAAGATCAATGCCGTATATATCGCGGTAGATTCTACAGTGGTTTTTTCCCATGTAACCTGTTCCTATCACTGCTGCTTTAAGCATGGTTTAATTATCTACTAAAATCTTTTAAAGTGTTGATAATATGATCCATGTCTTTTTTTTCCAGAGCAGCATGTACAGGCAGAGATAAAATTTTCAAACATAGAGATTCGGAGACCGGTAAAAAATAATTGTTGTTAAATATCGGTTGTTTGTGTAAAGGTTCTGGATAGTATATTCCTGTTCCTATTTCTTTTTTATTAAGAAATTCCGACAGTTCATCTCTTTTATTGTTTCTAACTTTTATTGTATACTGATTGAATACATGTTTTCTCCCCTCTTTTATGACGGGCTTTTCTATGAAAGGAATGTTTATATTTTCTGATAAATATCCTGCATTTTCTATTCTTTTTGAATTCCATTTTTCAAGGTTTTCCAGCTGTACAATTCCTACTGCAGCTGAGATGTCAGTCATTCTGAAGTTGTAACCGATTATTTCATGTTTATATCTTTCTTTACATCCATGATTTCTCAGCATTCTGGATTTTTCTGCTATTTCCAAGTTATCTGTTGTTATTATACCACCTTCAAAGGTTGTCATGTTTTTCGTTGGATAGAAAGAAAAGCAGCCGATTCCGAAGGACCCGACTTTTTTTTCATTGAATTCTGCGCCATGAGCCTGGCAGCAGTCTTCAATAATTATTAAATCATTCTCTTTTGCAAGTTCGATTATTTTTTCCATATCGCACGGCTGACCGAAAAGATGTACAGGAAGTATTGCTTCTGTTTTATCTGTTATTTTTTGTTTTATACTTTCGGGATTTATATTATAGTCATCATCTGAAACATCTGCAAAAACAGGTTTTGCTCCTGCATGAATAACACTTGTTGCTGTTGAGCCGAATGTAAATGATGGTACAATCACTTCTTTTTTAATTCCTGCTGCTGCTATTGCAACATGCAGAGCTGCTGTTCCACTATTGACAGCAATAGCATATTTTGTTCCTATGTATTTTGCAAATTTATTTTCAAATTCTTTTACCACCGGTCCTTGTGCAAAATTTCCACTTTCAATGACACTCTCAATTGCATCCAGTTCTTTCTGTCTTATTATGGGTTTTGCAATGGATATCATAAGTTAACCTCTTTTGAGTTCTTTTGCAGGATTTCCAATATAAATTTTTTCCGGAGGAACGTTCCTTGTTACAACAGATCCAGCTCCGATAATTGCATTTTCTCCTATTTCAATACCAGGTAAAATAACACTACCGCCACCTATTTTAGCACCCTTTTTTATAACAGGGCCTATTAATTTTGCTTCTTCTCCCAAACTTGGATTTTTCATATATTTATCATTCAATGTCTTAACTCCCGGTCCAATAAAGACATCATCTTCTATTATTGTATTTTTTGTAATATAAGCTCCTGATTGGATAGAAACATTATTTCCAATTTTACAATAACCATCAATCACAACATGAGTGCCTACAAGGACATTGTTTCCTATTTCTGTTTTTTCTCTTATTAATATATGATGCCCGGTTTTCAGATTATCACCTATTCTAACGCCCGAATAAATAATAGAACCCTCTCTTATTACAGCATTGTTGCCGACATTCACTTCACCCGTTTCAGGATATTCACCTATGGACACATTTTTGTGTACATTTTTTTTCATTTTAACCACCTTTGACAAAGTTCATACTTTTCTTCAGCCCAAAAATAAACATATTGAAATAAGATTTTCCCATCTTAAATATTTTGAATTTCGATTTTCCCTTTTTCCGACCGTACCAAATAGTCGGTACATCAGTTATTCTATATTTCTTAAAATACGCTTTCAGTGGGATTTCAACTGATATTGAAAAATCGTTTTTTTCAATTTCTATGTTTTCAAATATTGTTTTTCTGTATAGCTTAAATGCATTTGTAATGTCTTTTGTGGGTATTCCAAGAACCATATTTATGAGCTTTCCGTAATTTTTGGAGATGAATTTTTTGATGATTGGTGAGTTAATCATATCGCTACCTTTCATATATCTGCATCCGCACACTATGTCAAACCCTTCCTCCGCCTTCTCATACATTTTATTTATAGTGCCCGGATCGTCGCAGAGGTCTGCCATCACAGGTACAATATATTTTCCATTGGCTTTCTGAAATCCAAACCTGAGTGCGTTTCCGAATCCTGCATTATTTTCATTTTTAAAAATCCTGACATATTTGAATTTTTTCTTTAGTGAGTTCACTATTTCATATGTTTTATCAGAGGAATGATCATCTATGACTATAATTTCCTTTTCAGGACTGACTTTCTTATAACAGTTCACTATTGTTGACTCTATATTTCCTTCCTCATTTCTTGCAGGTATTATTATTGAAATTTCAGGGGGCATAATAATCATTCACGGATAATTTTATATATTTCGAAAACTTTGCTGTATGATTCCTTTCAGTACGTGCATGATATTCAGAAAGCTATGCTTTCTGATATGCCAAAGAACCTTTGGTTCTTTGAGCATGAAAGTTTTCTTTGCCCAGATTTCATCGGAGGCAAAGAAAACTGGGACCAGATTGAGATGTGGAAGATATGAAGGATTTTTTCAGGTTCTCCATCCAAAAATGGAGGCTGAAAAAATCATACATAAATCGAAAGGAATCTCTTTGCTCAAAACGATGTCAACCCAAGAAAAACTGCTAAAATATAATTTTACTGTAGATTAACAGTTTGTTAATTTAGACAAAAAAAGTATTTATACTCTTTGTGATGAATATATTCATGAAAACCATGAGCAAAATGGAAAGCGTTGTACTGGATCACAAAAAACGAACAGTATCAGTACTGGATGTTATAGGCATGTTCGTATGTACAAAAAATGAGGCTTCTGTTATTCTGCACAGGATGGCAAAAAAGGGTCTGCTGATCAGGGTTAAAAAAGGAGTTTATACAAAACCGGAAGAAAACAGCATATCGGTTTTTTCAGAAGTTATAAAGAAATATTATTTTTCATTTATAACAGCACTTAATTTTCACGGTTTAACAGATCAGGTTCCCATGATTCAAATAGCTGCTACAACGGAAGAATATGGCAGATTTCTTGATATTCAAATGATAAAGATTTCAGAGAAAAAATTTTTCGGATTTAAATGTGTTGAATTTCAGGGTGCAAAAATTTTTATGGCAGATAGGGAAAGGGCATTGCTGGATTCTCTGGAAAAGCCGAAATATGCCGGCGGTATCAGACATGTTATTGGTTGTTTTAAAAATAAATATTATACTGAAAAGCTGATAAATTATGCTTTTCGTATAAATAACATGTCTTTAATCAGACGACTGGGATATGTTCTTGAATATAATAAAATTAAAATCCCTTCACATTCAGAACGACAAATGCTTATTAAAGTTAAAAAAGTTTCATTCTACACAAAATTAAACATTTCCAGCGAATCCGTGTTTAAAAATAAAAAGTGGATGGTTGTTAATGATGTTAGATGATGTTATCATAAGGAGATTGGCATCACAGTCCGGAGTTCCTGCCGGTGTTATTGAAAAAGATTATATGATAACGAAATTTCTTTATGAAATCCGTGATGAGCCGCTGGTTTTTAAAGGCGGAACTGCTATTAAAAAATTGTATATCGAAGGTTTCAGGTTTTCAGAAGATCTGGATTTCACAGTTTTAAAACGGAAAAATTTCGAGCAGGTGTTCCGGAATATTTTTAAACGAAATGAGTTTCGACTTGAATTCAGGGATAAATTCAAAGGCAAGGAGTCCGAATCGTTTTCCGTTTCATTTATCGGACCTCTCAGATACAAAAACTTTTTTAAAATAGATTTAAGTTTCAGGGAAAGGCCCTTATTGAATCCAGTGAAAAAGAAAGTAATCCATTTCTATCCAGATATTGAAAATTTTAAAGTTTCTGCGATGAAAATTGAGGAGTTGGTGGGTGAAAAACTTCGTGCTTTATATACAAGAGGTCATGCGAAAGATATTATAGATGTGTTTTATCTCATGCAGCTCAATTTTTCCAAGAAAATAATGAAGGATATGTTTATTAAAAAACTTATCAGTGTAGGAATCAAAAAATTTGAAATTTCTGTATTTTTGGATAAGATTGAATCTTTTGACCCTTTGGAAATAAATTATCTTATTCCTGAAAACATAGAGATAAATAAAAAGCATATTATTGAAAACATCAAAAAGAAGTGTAACTTTCTATTTCGTTAGAAAAAGGCTTTATAATATTTTTCCCAAGGATTTTTCATAGACTAAAATTTCAAATCTTGAAAAAGGCTTATATCTTTTTACTGCTCTCCACACGTTCCCATCCTTTTCTGCCTGTTTTAAACTTAACCCATGCCTTAATCCATACAAGGCTTTCTGCAAGCATGTAAAAAGCAATCAAAAGCTTTTCTTTGGTGTTATATTTTCGAAGCATATTTAAAATTTCTCCTCTTGGTCTGAATTCCCTGAAATTCATTTTCATTCTATGCTTTACTTCCAAGTGTCCGAGTCTTGTTCTGGTTTTCTGAATAAAAAAATCCTTCCAGTTCGTGGGATATAAAACTTTTACAACAGCTTTAGGTTCATAAACAAATTCATAACCATTGCTACTAATCATAGTACCTATCAATGCATCTTCTGAGTGGCAGTCAGGTATTGGACTGACAGATGATTTTCTTATTCCAAATAAATAACCAGTTGGCAGCTTATGGCATTTCAAACGCAGCTCATGCATAGTGCCATAAGAAAAGTTAGCGTAAAATGTAAAAACAGACTTATCGTTGTTTAAGGCGATCGCACGACCTGATACATATCCAATATTAGGTTTTTTGAAATGTTCAGAAATAAGTTCAAAAGAACCCTTTTCCGGAATAACATCAGCATCAGTTAAGATTATTACTTCGGTTTTTGCAGCTTTAAGTATTTTATTCAAGGCAGCTGCTTTACCTTCTCTTTTATGTTCTTCAATAATTATTATTCTTTCATCTTTTTTTGCTAGTTCATTTGCAATTCTTATTGTATCACTGCCACATGCAGATATAATGAGATGGTTTTTCCCAAGATGTTCAAGCATTAAAGGAATTGTTTTTGGCAGTGTTTTTTCCTCGTTATAAGCTGCTATGCCGACTGTAAACTTCATAATTTAAATCCGCCCCATATAAAAAGTGAAACTGCAAGCAAAATAAAGACAGCTTGGAATATCCATAACTTATAGACTATTTCTTTTTCATTGAAACGGTTTTCGCTGTAGAAAAAGTGTGTAAGAGAATATTTTGCTGTATACGGCGATGTCAAAATACTTCCTTTTATATTCCCAAAGTTTTCAGCCTTGAATCTGCTACGCAACTTCAGGAAGAATTCAATAAACTGTGGAATCATCATTATTGCAATGAAAAATTCCAATTTTGAAAAAATAGCTACCATAGCTATCAAACCGCCCATTGCAAATGTACCTACATCTCCGGGAAATATTTTTGCAGGATATTTATTGTAGACAAGAAATCCAATTATCGGTCCAATCATGGCTATTGATAAAACAAGACTATTAGTGTTATCGGCGATCAAGAAAAGTATTGTGCTTCCTGTTAAAATCACAAGGCTGTTTCCAGCTTCTAATCCATTCAGGCCTGCCAGCATGTTTATTGCATTACATGCTCCAGTAATTGCAAGCGGTACTAAAACAATATAATACCATATCCCGAAATCAATCGTCCCAATAAACGGAAAAACAATTTCAGTGCTTACAGGCTGAATTATAACAAAGGGTATAGCTACTAATAATGGAAGCATAACTTTTTGCAAGTCCATCAAGTGCAAAATATAATCAAGCATTCCGATTACAGTGCAAAGAAATACAATCGAAATCGAAATCCAGATAATCTGAATAAATCCTGTTAACATCGATGCAGCAAGCATTGAAACAACAAACCCGATAAATATCCCAAGCCCGCCCCATTCAGGAATTTGTTCTCCTGTGTTTTTGTGCTTGTCATATGATACAATACCTTTTTTTTTCAGAAATTTCGAAAGAACAGGCATTATGCCAACAGTTACGGCGAAGCCAACAAAAGCTATCAGAAAATATTCCAGCATTTGTAACTCTTATCACGAAAATTTAAATACCACTTTAAATTTTAACAGCATAAACAAAAGCCTGCTTACCGAAGATTTTTTGGGCCAAAGGCATTCTGAGATATAATTTTAAAAGTGTTATTGATTTAGGTAGTTTGCTTTTTGTGGTGAATGGCAGAAACTTCGGCCTGCATTCCACTATTTTAAATCTGTTTATTTCCAGTATTTCTACAAGACTACGGTCATCCAGTGGTATTATGTGATCGAAAAACATCCAGTAATCTTTATAACAATATCGGATATTCGGTTGAAGCACAAGCAGTTTGCCACTGGGCTTTAGTACGCGATGAATTTCGCTTATAGTTTTGATGACATCAGGTTTTGTAAGATGCTCAAAAAAGTTGCTGGAAAAAACCACGTCTATACTTTCTTTTTTGATACTTTTCATGTTTGTTGAACTGCAAAGAATTGCTTCAACATCATTTCCTGAAAATTTTTTAATATCGGTATTTATATCGATAGCAATTTTCTTCCCTGCTTTTATATGATTTATGAATTCACAATAACCTGCAGCCACGTCTAAAACAACAGAATTTTCAGGTACATATTTCTGGAAAAATGATTTGCAAAGAACTTTATACATATTATTCCGAAATTCAGAGTCTTTTCCAAAACGTTTCTGGTAAATTTTTTCAAGATCTTTCACTATTCCACATCCTTTCCAAACATGCAGCTGCCAATGCACCTGTCTTGCTTGGCAATCTATTATCAGAAATTTCTACAATATCAATGCTATCTGGATTTATTTTTTGCAAACATTCCAGAACTTGTTTGGGTGTTAAGCCATCTGGTTCTGGCAAACCCGTTTCAACGTAACAAGGATCAAATACATCCATGTCAAGTGTTATATGAACAGGATTTTGGATATTTTTTGAAATTCTAATGAATTCTTCCGGGTTCATTTGCACTACGTTAAGATTTTTGGCGTTTTCAATTTCTTCTCTGCTCTGTGCACGAACTCCAACCTGAATAATTTT
The DNA here is from genome assembly GCA_018304635.1 of Candidatus Aenigmatarchaeota archaeon. Classification (GTDB taxonomy): domain Archaea; phylum Aenigmatarchaeota; class Aenigmatarchaeia; order GW2011-AR5; family JACRMX01; genus JAGVVW01. Next base: position 7,932 of record JAGVVW010000002.1, on the reverse strand, counting down.
GCATTTCTGAGCTGCATGATATGCCCATGTCTGTTGCATGTATCTGTCTCCTAAAAATTCACTTCGCATGTCAGCATGAGCATCAAACTGTACGATCGTTTTCGGCTTAAGAGCTTCAATAACCGGCAGTGTTATTGAATGGTCACCGCCAATGAGGCAAAGCATTGCTTTACTGTTCTGATTTTTGATTTCCTCAATCGTATCTCTTATCTGACTGCTCATTGTTTCAAAGCTGGTTCCGGGTTCAATATCACCTACATCGCAGATTTTTAATTTTTCAAATAATCTTTCAGAATCTTCTGTGAGTTTCAAAGATTCTCGGACAATTGTTGATCCGTAATAAGAACAGGAATTCAGTGCACGACCAGAGAAGCGAATGCCTATAAAAATGATGTCAGCTTCCTTCAGTTTGTGATTATAGTTTATAAATGTATTTGATGTATGCAACAACATAATCAGAAATTAGCATTAAACCATTTAAATAAAGAATTCCCGGAATATTGTGAATTACGTAACTTATTTATGCTACACGTGTATATCTATTTTTTCATTCCCCCTATCAGATGAGGGAAATGAAAAAACTTAATATCGTAACTATGGGTTTGCAGCAGTGGAGACATGATAATGTCATTACATACTATCTTGTCTCGTTAGTAGTGCACAGCTTTTCAATAGCTTCTCTTTCGTATTCACTAATTTCTCCTGGAATTATAATGCACGCGGGCGTATCTTCTAGTCCAGATTTAGCTATTTTTTCAATACTACCATAGACAAATTTCCTTTCATTTGTACCCGCATTGCAACATGCAATGATTTTGTCTTTAATTCCATGTTGTTTAAGGATGTCAGCACCTTCTTTTGTTGTCATGAACCTTTTTTCATCGGCTTCAATATCCAAGAGCAGTAATGTATGCAATCCTGATTTTTGGTTCTGCTTAATCACATCTATAGGTGATGTTGGTCTGTAATCAACTTCTGGATAAGCAAGTGTTGTTGTTCTCCCGAATTTATATAACGACAGTCCGCATTCAGCAACAGCTGTAAATATTGAAACAGCATGAATAACTTCTGTTTTTATACCCATTTTTTTAGCTTCAAGCAAAAATGTTACATGTGTTGTAGCTGAAAGCGGATCGCCTGAGACTAACAGAACAACATCGTTTTTCAGGGCTTTTTGAAGCAAAAAATCAGATTCTACTTGTTTTCTGCCTAATTTTTTAATTTTCCTGTTAACAGTTTTTTCTATTAAATCCAGGTCTTTTATTCTGTTTGTATAAACGTCCATGTAAACTTCATCAGCTTCCTGAATCCTGGTTATTGCTCTCAACGTAAGGTCAAGATAGCTTAAGCCTGTTCCAATTAACCGAAGCATACTAAATAAGAAAAAGTCAATCTTCTTAAGCTTAAATATATGTAGCTGCATAACTTATTTTTATACTATAATACTAAATACAACTTGGTGGTAACTATGGGTTCGCGTTATGGAAAACGAATAAATGAAGAAGTAAGAAAAATTCAAAATATGGCGCGATCTTCTTACAAATGCCCATCATGTTCACGAAAACGTGTCAAGAAATTAGCTGCAGGTATATGGGAGTGCAAAAAATGTAAGTCCCGATATGCATCTGGAGCTTATAAATTCAATGTGAAATAATAAATTGGAAAAAAAGCCTGACAGGAAAGATAACAAAGAAGATAATGTGGTGAAATTGGAGACCGAATAAATTTTTATTTTACATTCAAAATACCATGTATTTTAATGTTTTCAAAGACGTGGATGGATTCAAAAACTTTGAATGTGATGTTCAGAAAGCTTCGCTTTCTGACATGCCAAAGAACCTTTGGTTCTTTGAGCAAATGCATACCCTATGATTTATCATGGGGTATTTGATTAAAAGAAAAGTTTTAAAAGGAAGCTGATAAATAAAACAAATAATATGCCGAAAACCAGAAATGGAAGACAGAAAACAAGAACTGACAAAGAAGAGGCTAACAAAGAAAATAATATGCGATCGAGTTGCCAAATTGTTTTCTTTGGTGAACTTAAACTTTCTTTTACAAAAGAAAGGTTAGTGGGTGTTGAGTGTGTTGCACAGATGCATTAAATGTAAAACCGAGGTTGACCTGGATCCGAATGATCCGATAAGATGCCATTATTGTGGTTACAGAATACTTGTAAAATCCAGATCTGAATTCCGAAAAAGAGTTAAGGCACTGTAAAGCTGAAAACCATGACTGAAAGACAAGTTGAAGTTTTAAAAGTAGAGTAATATTTTAGTAAAAAGGGTTAAAAGGTGGTCTTGTATGGATAATAAAGAATTGCAGGAATTGGCTGCACAACTACAGCTGCAAAATCAGCAAATCCAAACACTGATGATTCAAAAACAGACACTGGAAATTCAAATCCGTGAAATTGATTCTGCTCTGATGGAGCTAAAGAAAAATGAAAGCACTGAAATTTTCAAAACCCTCGGTCCTGTGCTTATAAAAACTGATAAAAATGATATTGAAAAAAGTTTGGAAGAACAAAAAGAAGAGGCTGAACTCAGAATAAAAACAATTGAAAAACAGGAATCAATAGTAAAAAAAAGAATGGAAAGCAATCAGAAATCACTCAAATCAATGTTGCCAGACAATGGGTAAATTTGAAGGGGCATGAAAAAAGAGTATAAGGCAGAGTAAGTGAAAGGAGAAATATAGATAGATTAGTGATATATGAATGATTGGTGGTGGGCGATAAATTATAAACTTGGGTGGCGATAAATTATAAACTTGAGTGGCGATAAATTATGAATGTAGATGTTATTAGTCAAATGTTGAATGAAATTCAGAATGATAGAACTGTTCCGAAAAATGTCCGCGAGCTTATTCAGACAGTTATAGAAACACTGCGCAAATCTAATGTAGAAGACAATATAAAAATAAGCACCAGTGTATCTATATTAGACGAGGTCTCGAACGACTCCAACATTCCTATATACACCAGAACACAAGTATGGAATATTGTTTCTATGCTGGAATCAATGGAAGCAATGCAACGATACCATAAATGAGCTTCTTTCAAGAAGGGAAAGAGGGTTACAATAAATAAAATAATATTCATGGGGTATTTGATTAGACGAAATACACAAACATCATATATATAAATTCCTGAAGAGGGTAATAGAAGAGGGTAATAGGGAGAAAACCGTTAGGTTGTCCAAAATCCGTTTTCACAAACTTCAAAAGGGAAAGAGGGTAATAGGGAGAAAACCGTTAGGTTGTCTCCTATATTTAAATCTTAGCATATAATTAATAGTAGTGATTTTATGGGTCTGAAAAATATTTTTGGAAAGTTTTCTGATTCCAGCTCAAAGGAAGAGGAATATGTTGAACTGGATCTGGGTACGACTGAGCCTGTAAGCTCTGCAAATAAAGTAACAATTCAGGTTGAGAAACTTGAAAGCTATTCAGATTCTGACAGAATTCAGCGCAAGCTAAGAGAGGGAAATATTCTTCTTGTGGGAATAAAAGGACTTAAGGAAAAAGACATGACTGAGCTCAAGAGGGCAATTGAAAGGATAAGAAAGACCTGCCTTGCCATAAATGGCGATATTGCAGGTGTTTCTGATGAATGGGTTATCATATGCCCTGAATTTGCAAAAGTTCATCGCGAGAAAGCTCTTGTTCCAGTATCTGCTGTTGTACAGAAAAAACCAGAATCTGTTGGTGAATAAATACATACTGAAATGGCTGTTTTAAAATCATGATGGATCGCCATTTTTTGGATACCTTGATAATAACTGTTCAACTCAAGGCTATTGATGATGAGTACAGGCAGTGCTATAAATTGATTATAAATGCGGGCAATGGTCAGGTGGATTCTCCACAGATAATTCTGATTCAAAACTTTAAATTTTAGCGTATTATAATTGTAAATAAAGTATACTATGTGAAATTTAAATTGTGGGGTGTTTTTATGGCTGATGATGTGAAGCGGTTTCAGGACGAGATAAATAAAATTTTCAGTTCTGTGAATTTTTCAGACTTAGGAAATTTGAGGCTGCCTTTTACAAGTATAAAAGAAACAGAAAAAAACCTAGAAATCAGGTTTGAGATGCCCGGCATGAATAAAGAAGATATTCAGCTGAAACTAACTGATGACACTATCGAGATAAATGCGGAGCAAAAAGCTGAGAAGCGAGTTGAAAAAAAGAATTATTTCAGTATGGAACAACGGGCTGGTAGGTTTTACAAAACAATGAGCCTGCCGTGTAAAGTGGTTCCAGAGCAGTCAAAGGCATCGTATAAAAACGGAGTTCTTGAAGTCATTGTTCCGAAGAAAGAAATGAAGAAAGTGAAGAAGATTGAGATAAAATAAACCATTTTTGCCGGGACGTTATATCCCAATGACGGATCGATTTCATTGCGAACTTGATACTTCCCATCCTTCATTTTTTTAACTACTCAAAAGTATTTAAACCTTTCTATAGATATTATTTCTGTTAATGGTGTATGAGTGATTTAGATGTCAGAAGATTTAGCAAAAGGTATTATGAATGAACTATTGGAAGAATTTGAAAACCTGTTTGATATACATGAAAAGGGAATTGATGGAATAACTGCAGAGAGAATGAAAGAACACGATGATATTTATTTCCCAGCATTTTTTCAGGTAGCGGGCATTAAGCATATAATAAGAAATAAACGCGGGTTAATAGCTGACGAAGTTGGCACAGGCAAAACACTTCAGGGAATTGGAGTGTATCAGGAACTGAGGAATAGAAATCCTAATACAAAAGCTGTAATAATTTGTCCAAATACTGTGAAACAGCACTGGGTTGATGAGATTAACACATACTGTGAAAATCCACCACGTGTATGGAATTTAAATGATTATACAGATGAAGCATTGGCATCATTACCGAATTCAGGTATTATCATATTTAATTATGATGTTTTTGGAAGAAGAGACATTGCTGGTAGAATAATATCCAGACTATCCGGGATTGATTACAGGTTAACTATTTTAGATGAATCGCATAACATAAAAAGTTTATCAGGACTTCAGGCTAATAATGTGGATAAAGTTGCGAGACGCAGTGAATATCTTGCGATGCTTACAGGAACAGATATACCCAATACTATAATGGATGTGTTTAGAACCATATCTTTGCTCGAAATAAATGGAAATGGCGAATTTATATATCCTGACCCAAAAGCAGTTGCATATGCTTATTGGGATAAACCAGATATTGTCAGAGCTGTGTTCAGAAGAAGACGGCTAAAGAGATTAAAGGAAGATGTTGTTAAAGACCTGCCACCAAGACCAAAGCCGTGTCCTGTTAAGGTAGATATAGATGGATTTCAGCGTGATATATACAGGGCTTTGTTTGAAAATAATGAATTAGAAGGTCATGAAAAACTTCTTCAGCTGCGGAAAGCTTTACTTGACCCAACACTTGTAAATCCTGATTATATAGAAAATGCTTCAGTGAAAGAACGATTGCTTAAGATCCAGAGAGATGCTAGTGATGAAATAATTGCATACAAATGGCTTGATACTGGAGGAATTACAGAAGATGAATACAGATTGTTAGTAACAGGTGATACAAGGCTTACATATTCTGCAAGGCTCAGAGAATTGAAAAAAATAGTTAATGAAAGAATTACTCATGGAAAAAAATGTGTAATATTTTCACCTCTTCTCAGGAGAGGTGTTACTGATTATCTCAAAATCTTGTTCAGAGAATATAATCCTGTAGTTATGGATGGGACCGTAGATGCAACAAAAGAAATGGAGTGGAATGGCAATGAAAGAATATGGCAGCGTGCTTATCTGATAAGAAAATTCAATGAAGATCCGAATGTAATGGTATTTATAGGAACAACACAAGTGGCAGGAGAGGGTATAGGCCTTACAGCAGGACAGTGCGGAATTGCTCTGGATATACCATATACGCCACGTGTATGGAGGCAGATGCCGGGAAGATTACACAGGAGAGGCCAGACAGAAAATGTGGAATTCTTATACTTAATTGCTTCGGATGAAAGCCTGGTTGATACTGGTGTTTTCAAGCTTCTTGGGAAAAAAGAGCTCGGAATAGATTTTATGGAACACGGTGAAAAAATGACCGAAGATGTTGCTGAAGCATTTGGTCTGGGAGAAGGTGAATACTACAAGTTAGAAGATATTGAAAAGAGAATGTATACAGACAACCAGATGTCCAGGCGATTGTTTTTGAGAATGAGTGGTCTGAATGCAGGCGATACATTGCGAATGCTAACTAGAAGTAATGAAAAAATCTCGCAGGAACTTGCAGGATATTTTCATTCAAAGGAATGGAACTATTCCTATTCAGCACAGACTGCAAGGTTGTATGGTCAGATTATCCAGCAGCTTGGAATAGATGGGAAAATGCTTGATATGTGCGGAGCATTTGGAGTTCTCTCTACACAAACAGGCAGAGAAACAGATGTTGTTGATATATGCTATCATATGCTTAATGAAGGCAAGAATGATTCCAACATTCCTGTTAATAATTATATGCAATCAAATGCTGCAGAAATGCCTCTGAGAAACGGATTATATGACCTAGTTTTATTCTCTCTTGGGCCGCATCAGCTGGCTTTTGAATACATTGACAAAAAAAAAGGCAAAATACAGGAAAGGGAACGTGGTTTTATAGAAGCCAGAAGAGTTGCGAAAGATGGCGCGTACTTAATAGCAATAGAACCTGAAGGTGTAATAGAAAACGAGAGAAGATACTTTGATGGTATGAGAACCACAGGATGGGAGGTTATTCCGGAAATGTCTGGATTTGTAATGGCAACTTATGCTGAAGATGAATACGGAAATCCCGAAACTTCTGATTACAGGGTTCATGTTACAGTTGCCAAAGCAATAGAGCCATCCGGGAAACCTGACAGTAATGCATTCAAATTTGCCATTGATGAAGAACGTAAAGCAAAAGGGAAAAAAGGTACGAAAACCAATACATACCCCATGGTTGAGCCTCAAATATGTAAGGAATTTGCATTTTATGAGCCTGAAACAGTTCATACAAGAACTTTACACTCAGCTATTGCGTCATACAACATAAAAAGACTAGAGCAATTAGCAAGAGAACACGGCTCAAAAAATATTCCAGATGATATTCTTTCAAGACTTGGATATGAAAAGGTAATTATTTACAAAAAAGACAAACACGCGACAAATGGCATAGCTGAAGATATTGTATTAAGACCTGTTGGAAAGTGGTGAAGATGGTTAAGTGGACAGCTGAAAAAATAGATGAAGTTTTTGATAAAATGAATGAAGAGCTTGAAAGGGTTCCTACTCTTAGAAATTTTTCTAAAAAATATGGTAGAGCTATAGTTGCAATAAATCAAGGTCGTTATGATCCGCAGATAACTACATGGAACCAGTACTTAGAACACAGAAATTGTGAAACACACCGACAGGCATGGACACCTGAAAAAATAGATGAAGTTTTTGATGAGATGCAGGAAGAGTTGAGAAGAAATCTTATTTGTAAAGAATTTGAAAAAAAATATGGAGGAGCCCTTCGTGCAATAAATCAAGGTCGTTATGATCCGCAGATAACTACATGGAACCAGTACTTAAAACATAGAGGCTATGAACTAAATCATCAGACATGGACACCTGAAAAAATAGATGAAGTTTTTGATAAAATGAATGAAGATCTTGGAAGGGTTCCTACCAGAACAGAATTTGAAAAAGAATATGGTAGAGCTATAGTTGCAATAAATCAAGGTCGTTATGATCCGCAGATAACTACATGGTCTCAATATCTTGAGCATCGTGGTTACGCTACAATTCCAATCACCACTCAGCAGGCATTTGAAAATCTTATCAAAACAGGCAGAGGTCAGGAGATTGTGAACTGGGTGCGGGAAATCGGCGGGGACAATGGCGTGTTAGCTGATATT
>JAGVVW010000004.1 GCA_018304635.1 Candidatus Aenigmatarchaeota archaeon | reverse complement strand
GGAAATGGAGCAAAAATAGATGCACCAAAAAAGTACATGGGAAAGCGGGTATATGTTATAATCATGGATAACTAGCGCCTAGTTTTGTCCCACACTCTTGAAAAGTCAAACAAACTGAAATCGACAAAATCATGCTTCCATTTCAGAGAATTGAAACAGCGAATATTTCCACCAACCTTCTATTATGGTAAAATTTCTCCATCTGGATTAATCTCTATAAATAAAATCTATTAAGTTATTCTACTTTCTAATTGCGTTGATACTCTTTCCCAAAATTCACATGAAGCTTTATCATCTTCTTTATTTGATCCGCAATCCACCAAAGTCCAGCCTTTGCTGCCAGCATAGTTCTGTATTGGCTGTGTTAACATATCATGATGATATGTCGAGGTCGTCAAGACAGATGGTAATTTTAATTCATCGGCCCTCTCAGCAATTAATATTCCCAAAGGCTGATTTGCTTCTGATTCTTCCATTGCTCTCATAAGAGCCTCGTAGTCATCTCTCGGAGCCTGATCTGTCATATATATCAATCTCAGCGTACTTTTAGCTGCTCTTGTGGCAATTTCTTTTTTTTCATCTAACACACTGACTTGTCTGATGGCTCTCATCACAGGAGACTGTGTAATATCTCTTTCCCGTGAAATGCTTATTAGAAATCTTGCATATTTCCTCATTTCAGAATCACTCAAATTAATATATTGACCCAACACCTCTAAGCCATCGATCATTCTTTTTTCAACAGGATCAGAATACGCCATTTTTCTTACCAATTCTCTTCCCAGTTCAATATTTCCAGTTCCTGTAATTTCAGGGAAAAAACAATCTGTGATTACGTAATCAATTCCTGGAGTAGTTAATCTATCAGTTGCCTGAGAATAATCCACAGCAAGAACTATTTCATTTTTTCCTGAATTTAGATAATGTTCTGCTGGACCTGCATATTCCGGATTGTCTTCAACCAATAATATTTTCGCCATTTCATGCACCCCATATACATTATAATTATAAAATATTTATATCCTTCACATCTCAAGCTAGGTACATTTTTCTTCGCCTATTTCAAATGGAGGCAAAAAAAATCTTCATTATGCAGATTCTGAACTCAATCCATTCCAGGCTCAATAATTCGTTTCTCAGTTTTCTTTTCCAAAAATCCATAAACATTTTTATGTGCTGCGCCATGGATAATTTTTCGGATAGCTTCTGCAGACTTTTCAGCTTCGTCATATCCACCTATGATAGCAACAGTTCTGCCATAGACAGATATGCAGGTACCAGTTAGTCGTTCAATGTTGTTTCTGCATTTCCCTCTTGTGCCTATTATTCTTGATTTTAACCTTTGAAGAGCTTTAGGACTTTTAGGAAGATTCAGTATGATCAGCGTATTTTCCTCTTTTAATAATTTTAAACCAGTTTTTGGCGAGAACCCGCGACCTATTGCCTTGACAACATTTTCAGCTGTAAGTGCATTTATTGCATCGCCGCGAATCATTACTTCATTTTCAGCTATATTTATATTGCATTTTGTCTTTTTGATTATCATTCTTTTTGTTGAGCCGTTTTTTCCAATAAGCACAGCAACCCTTTCTTCAGGTATACGGACAACCTGGATAACCATAATACCTATTGCTGTAGGAAAAGTATAAAATGTTATGTTGCATAAATACTGATTAAAAATAAATCGATTGATAAATATTTAATCAGTTGTTTAGAAAACAAAATCTGATTACCTCTAATGAAGTTTCAGCAAAAATTGTTACACACTAGCAAAAATCGTTACACATTTGGAAGTTTCGAACTTCTATTCGCTTAAATGAATTATGGGATTGGAAAAGTGGTCGCCCATTTAAAGAGTCGTTTAAATCCTTCTTCAATTTCTTGAGGTGAGCAGGCAAAGGAAAAACGCAAATGACCATTACCCGTAGGTCCAAAGGCACCCCCGGGAATGGTAATCACTCGAGCTTCATAAAGAATTTTTAAGGCTAAATCAAAAGAATTTATTTTGGGAAATTTATATTTTACCAAAATATAGTAAGCACCCATTGGTTTTTGATATTCAAAAAAATCTTTTAACTCATCTAATTTTTGGCACATTAACTCCCGATTAAAGGATAATTTCCGGACAAATTCTTCAACCGAAGACTGATCTGATTTTAGAGCCGAGATAGCTGCTTTCTGAGAAATAGCTGGAGCGCAGATAGTCAAAGCATCATGAACCTTAAGCATATGATCAATGATACCCTGATCAGCAAAAGCAAATCCGACGCGGTAGCCGGTTAAAGCATACCTTTTGGAAAAACTGGAACAAAGAATTACTCTATCTCTAACATCCGGCAAAGAAGCCGGTGAGAAGTGTTTGACGTCGTCATACAAAAGAAAATCATAAGTTTCATCAGTGATAATAATCAAATCATATTTTTTGGCAAAATCCGCTAATTGTCTGACTTCTTTTTCTGTGAAGACAGAACCGGTAGGATTTGAGGGATTGGAAAACAAAATGACTTTTGTCTTCTTTGAGGTTTGACTTTTTAATTTTTGGAAATTTATTCTCCAGCCACTTTCTTCAATCAGAGGCACAAATTTCGGCACACCGCCAAATTGAATTGTTTGTTCAATATGAGAAGCAAAGCTAGGCGAGAAAAGCAAGACTTCATTTCCTTCATCAATAGTTGAGGCTAGAGCGCAAGCTACTGTTTCTTGACAACCAGTATTGATCATAATTTCTTTTTTAGCTTCAATATTTTCTATTCTTTTTCTTTTTCCTAAATCTTTGGTGATCAGTTCCCTTAATTCAGTAATGCCCGGCTCCAATGTATATTTAGCAGTATCCAATTGTTCTAATGCTTTTTTAATTCCCTTTTTAATGAGTGATGGTGTGTCAAAATAAGGAATGCCCTGACCGAAAGAAATAATATCAGCCCCTGTTTTTTCTTGGAATAAATCAGCCAGAATTGACATCTCTTTGATCGGCGAGATGACAATTTTCTGAACCCTTTTAGAGATATTTTTTGTTCGAAATTTGTGACCAGTGGCAGCAATAGCTGAACGATGTTTCATAATCCTATAAGTCAGGCCTTATTTATAATCTTTAAAAGTTTCGAACTTCTATTGCTTGAATGAATTATGTCATGTGATAGGGGCTGTTTTTAATTTTTTAGCTGTTGCTTCTACATCATGTTTTAATTTTGAATGATATTCAAGTTCATCTTGATATTCATATCGTCAATATCCCCCTCTTCCTGAGAACATTAGCCTGTGTATAGTTGTATTTGTAAATAATATCTCCACGGTTATCAGCCTGGAATTCCCACGGTCTCACTATGACTGCCTCGCTAACATGTACCCATACCCGCTTTCTCATTTTTCCAATAATTCTGCAAAGCCGTATTTTTTTATCCTCACATCTCACCATAACCCGATTGGAACCGAGCATTGATTCAACTATGCCTACAACTTCTCCCTTCTTTGGAAATACAACCCTTTCAAATGGTGCATCGTTCATATCGTCAACTCATTATTATTCACTATAAAATACATATCCCATGTTTTATCAATCTTGGTTACGTCCTTATTGAATAATATACGCGATAAAGCTTTTTGCCCTTTTTGCTTGTAACAAATCTAAACGATTGTTTCACAGCAATGCTTAAATTCTTAATTCTCCTCGCAATTTTTTTTGCAGTTCCTTTGTTTACCAATTTTATGTCAATGCCTTCCTTTTTCCTCTCAGTTGAGGTTATTTCACCATTGCTTAAATTTTTAATAATGTTATTATAAAATTCATTAACCCGTTCGCCACGAATCTGAATCACAGCTTCGTGATAGTTTCCAAGTATCTTTATGCAGTTTGCGCATTTTTTCCTTGTTATTTTGGCAATATAAATAAATTTTTTATTACCTGCTGAAATTTCAATTTCATAAGTATTCAGTATCTTCCTAATGAATTCCGGGTTTTTTATTTTAAGGGATTTTATTACAGCCTTTTTTTCATCTCCGCCGCAAAGCTTGCATACATTGACAGCTATATTTTTTATTTTTACATTTTTTTCCGCATGCTTTTCGCAGAAGAATTTTCCCTTTTTAGTTTCTGCCCCGCATTTTACACAAAACATTAATTGACACCCGATTATTTTTAAATGATATAGATTTATTAAATCGGGTGTTCATATAGGTATCTTTTTCGTAGCTGTCCACCTCCAGCATTTATGTCCTGACCTTCACTAATAGAATATCGATAGGGTATATTAAAATTCCCCAAAATTTTTTCGAAGCTTTTGACCCTTCTTTTTGTAGATTTTTTAAAACCCATGTTAGTTTCACAATATTCTTTGATATATAACATTTTTATGGATCTAAACTTTTTTAATATTTCAACCAATTTTATAGCATCATCATGACTATCGTTTATATTCTTTAATAAAAGATACCAAATATTGATGTTTTTATTTTTTTTATTTTTGAAAATTCATTTACCTCTTCAATTAGCTTTTCAATAGTTGTGGAGTTACTAAAAGGTATAAGATGTTTTCGTGTTGTTTCAGATGAAGCATGAAGTGATATATAAATTTCTATAGGTATATTCAAATCTGATAATTTTAACAGATTTCCTGGAATTACGACCGTGCTTAATTTATATTTTCTTTTATTGAGTTTTTTCATACTGCATAGAATATTATTTATATTCAACAAAGGTTCACCCATTCCCATATAGGATATACACTCTATTTTTCTACCCATATCCTTTTCCACGAGTTTAACTTGTTCGATAATTTCATATACATCTAAGTTTCTTAAAAATTTATCTTTTCCCGTTCTACAAAATCTACATTTTACAGGACAACCTATCTGTGAAGATACGCATAATGTTAGTACATTCTCGAACATAATCACAGATTCAAATATATTATTATCGATAGTTTTGAATAAATATTTTATTGTCTTATTTTTGTCATTACTTTCTAATTTTTTTATTATTTTTAATTTCATTTCATATCTCCAAATTTTTCATAAAGGATTCAAGTGAGCATTCGTCATTATTTTCATAAATATAATGATATATAGAATGATCATCATAGGATATCCCGAACTCATTTTTCCATCTGCATTTGTCTTGTTGATCTCTAACAAGCATGGCAATTGAGTCATTCTTGGAAATATCATGACGTTTCATAATCCTTTTTATTTTTGTAGGTTCATCTGACTCTAAAAGAATTCTAACTACGTTTTCTCTTCCCATTTGTTCTAATAAAATACTATACCATCCGGTAAGCCTACCTTCAACTATAAGACCTTTAATGTTTTGTCCACCCGATGACATCAATTTTATTGTCCGATAGCTAGTTATAGTATCATATCCGGTCGCCATATCTGGATCAGTTTCAAGATATCCAACAAATTCTTCTATAGATACGTGCCTATTCTTTGCCAGTATTCTAAATTCATTTCCAACACTATAAGTTTCAAGTTTATAATATTCAGACAACATTTTTGTTAATGTAGTTTTTCCTGTACAAAGACCACCGGATACAGAAATTACTAATTCGTTATTCATTAGGTCACGAACATCTCTTTCAAAATCTTCACCGACATATTTTCTAAATAATTGTATCATAGGATAATACTGAAATTTTTGTAGTTCCATATTTGATTGATATTCTATATTCATAAAAAATTAAGTTGTAAATACCCTTACAACAGGGATTTATATTATTTAATTTATTAAAATATTTATATGAATATAAATTTTGAAGATATGATAAGTACATTAGAAAGAGCAGGACTTTCACATAACGAATCTGTTGTATATTTCACATTACTTCAAACCGGTATGTGTATGGCCGGAAAAATAAGTAAAAAAAGTCAAATAAATAGGACTACAACATATGATATATTGAATAATTTATATAAAAAGGGGCTGGTACGACATAACATAATATCTAATAAAAAATTCTTCGAATGTGTTGATCCGGATATATTACTTGAATTTTTGAAAGAAAGAGAAAATGATATAAATGATATTTTACCACATTTAAAAAATATATATATGAAACCCCAAACCGATCATAATGTAACACTTTATTATGGTTACAGTGGTGTTAAAAATGTTTTCCAGATGATATTAAAAGAGGCAAAAGAAGTATGCGTCATGGATTCTGAAGGGCAACTTATAGAAAAGATGCCAACTTTTGCAAAGTATTTTATAAAACAATTGGATAAAAGAAAAATAAAGGTTTTATATTTAGTGAGAAAAGGAAAAGAACACAGCAACCCATCGAATACTACTGAAATAAGATTTATTAAAAAAAAGACAGCTTCTGAGGCCGTGTTTAACATATATAACGATAAATTAATTATATTCATATGGACAAATCCTCCAGAAGTAGTTGTAATACAAAATAAAGCGGCTGCTGACTCAATGAAGGATTACTTTTTTATGATATGGAATAAATCAGCTAAAAATTAAAATAAGGTATCGGAATGTTAATAAAGAATGCCAGGTTTATTTTGACACAAAATGAGAACAGAGATATATTGGAAAAGAAGGATATTCTTATTTTTGATGATAAAATTTATGAAATTGGTAATAATTTACATGGAGACGATATTGTTATAGATGCCAGTGACAAGATTATAATACCGGGTTTAATAAATTGTCACACACACACCAATGGCATTGTTTAGAGGTATATCTGACGATAAAAACTTGCATGAATGGTTAACTCAGGATATAATTCCAAAAGAGAAAAAAATAGATAAAAATCTAGCATATCACGGTTCTATGTTATCAATCATGGAAAGTATTTCAACAGGAACTACATCGTTTGTTGAAATGTATTCACATACAGAAGCCATTATAAAAGCTGTAAATGAATCAGGAATAAGATCATTTATTTCATGTGGATTACGAGATAACAATAATATTGAAAATACAGACGACGAAATTAAAAAAGCAGAAAATTTATTGAAAAAAATAGAAAAAAATAAAAACGAATTAATTAATCCAGTATTATCATTGCATTGGTCATTAACATGTTCAGATGATCTTATCAAAAAAATAGGGAACATAGGAAACCTCCCCGTTTTTATGCATGTTTCTGAAACACAAAAAGAAGTTGATGAAAATATTAGAATCTTTGGAAAACGACCCATTGAAAGACTTAAAGATCTTGGTATTCTAAATAACAATTTTAATGCCGTCCATGCTGTTCATCTATCTGATAAAGAAATAAGAATGTTAGCTAACAATAATAGTAAAGTTGTTCATAACCCATCAGCTAATATGAAATTAGCCGATGGTGTTTGTAATGTTCAAAAACTAATTGAAAATGACATTTGTGTGTCTTTAGGTACTGATAGTCCTGCTTCTAATGATAATTTGAACTTATTTGAAGAGATGAAAATAACATCATTATTACAAAAAGTTATTAATATAAATGCAGGTATTATGAATGCACAGACTACGTTTGATATGGCAACAATTAATGCATCGAAAGTATGTAACAATAATTTAATCGGTACTATCGAATGTGGGAAAAATGCTGACATGGTTTTTATAGATATAAATTCGTTATCTATAAATCCGTTTTTAAGTAGTAGTAATATTTTACAAAATTTAATATATGGATTTAATGGATCGGTAAGCGATGTTATAATTGGCGGTAAATTTATAATGGAAGAACGTAATTTTACAACAATCGATAGGTATAAAATATTTAATAAGTTAAGAAAACTCATAGAACAGCTAGATGATATTTACTGTGTTAAGTAATTTTGTAAAATAATTTAATACATACATCAAGATCCTGAATCAAAGGCATATTTAATGCATTTTTAGGAGTTACCCAAGAAGATTCATTATGTTCATTTTTATTTATTTTAAGCATTACAGGACTTACTAGCTTTGCATGAAATATATGATATATAAAATCATATTTGTGGTATCTTACAAATACCTTCTTGAAATATTTTATTATATTTTTGTCAAGTAATATTCCTGTTTCTTGATGAAGTTCTCTTATAATGGCTTCTAAAATATTTTCATTTTCATCTACTTTGCCTGCAGGAACACCCCATGTATTCCCCTGAGGTTTACTTTCATTTCTATGAAGCAGTATGAACCTTTCATCATATTCACAGAAAATGCTTACAACTTCGAATCTTGGTTGAAAATCTTCTGGTTTTTCCATAAAAATCATAATTTTATTCTCTGAAATTTAGAATAAATATTTTAGTTGTATGGATTCATACAACAAATTAAAAAAATACCTTCCAGAATATCAGTTTTAATTCAACAGGGTGGCTGTATGATGTTCCGGACATTAATAAATTTATTGTTGACCAATCACCCGGTTTATCTTTTTCTTCCTGAGTTATTCTGATTTTTTCACCAGTTGCCCAGAGTGTTATTCCTCTCAATAACTGGCTATAGTCGCTGTCAACATTTATATCACGATAAAAGGAATTTATCCACACAGTTCTTCCGTTTTTATAATAATTTGCATGAATCAAAGCTGCGTTATTTTTTTCTGATACGCTCCCCCATCCCGACACAACAGCACTTTGGGCTGTAAAAAAATAATTATAAAAAGAAATGCCATGATCAATTACACCTAGTCCGACATGAATTGAATTAATGCTGTATATTTTGACATAATACCCGTTTATCTGAAGTACATCCCCCGCGAAATAATTACTTCCCAAATCTCCACAATTTACATCAAATCGCATATATGCACCGCCGCCGCAAATATAAACTGTAGTTTTTCCACTGTAAACATAAAAATTACCTAAATCTGGTATATAAACTACGGTATTATTGAAGTATTCGGATATTCTGAATGCAGGGTAACCCGGCGTATCTATATTTGAAAAAGAAGAATCACCCGATTCTTTCGTCTGTGATGTAAGATTGAATATATTGCGCAGAACAGGATAATTGTTAATATCATTTTCCGTGAGCTTGTTATAGTAAATAACACCAGTGCCGTTGCCTAAAATATTATTAAGGTTATTTTCATCCAGTTGCGTCGGCGGTCTGTTGGATACGATGAGTACATTATCATCCGTATTTGTCTGGTCTATATTCGTTATTGTACGTAGCGTAACACCATAGTTTATTCCGTTACTATTCATATCTCTCAACCGGTCCTGAAATTTGTCAGCATCACCGGCACTGCACAAACATGCTATTTTTATATCTCTCGGCGGAAGCCCGTTTAGCTCAACTGAAAAATCTGTATTTGTCGGCATAATTTTCTCAAGAGTTGATTGTATATTGTTTATTTCATTATTATCTATCATTTGCTGAAGTTTTCCGGATGCATACATGGACATCAGAACATCGCGTATCTCCATTCTTATTTTTGATTCATCCCAGTATACTGTTGTTGTTTTCATTCCAAAGAAAAAAGAAAGTGCCGTAAGCAGCAAAACACATCCTATTATAGCTTCTAGTATTCTAAGCATGCCTTTCATTTCATCACCCTTACCTCAACTTTCACAATATCTCCGTTTAAAGAGGCGTATCGGTTTAACACAAATTCATTATAAACATTTGATACAATACTCGGTTTGCAGTTTGTTATTATAGTTCCATCCAGCTTTGATATTTCCAGCATCCACACATTCTCAATCTTTACAATACTTTTAACACTTTCATAGTCCGAACACATTGTATTTAGTTTAGATACTTTCAGACTATTTAGTTCATAATCATTGCCAGAACTCAGACCAAGTCTTTGAACAGATCCACCCCGATCCCAGTCTTCAGGGTATCCCTCATCAAACAAAAATAATTCTGAAATCTGAAGAGACTGCATCGCCATTTGATTTATATTGGCTTCGTTGTGCAGATACGGCAACTTATTGATTGATGCTGTAGCTACATAAGTTATTGTTATTGCAAAAATAGCTACAGATATTATGAATTCAATCTGAAGCTGTCCTTTTGGCATAATTAACTTCTTGTTTCAGAAAATTTAAATCAAGAATTTAGGATTTATATCGCAGCCATTCTTTGGTTTGTTCGGGCTGTGCCGCATATAATCAATATAATCAAACTTACACAAACATCAATCCCCATACATAACAATCATCACAAATTTTGGAAATTCTGTTTAATTTTCAATTTCCGAAATCTCGAAATCCGGGGAAGATTTCGAAAATATTGCTGTTGTTTTTTGAATCATCAAAAGGCTATTAGTATAATACCTAAACTATATTATTCAGAGCATCTTTCAGTTAAGCAACAGAAAAATGGCAAATTTACTCGCATTCTTTACTGCACTCACGGGCATGCGGATGGAAAGTGTGGCAGAAGAGAGATGAAAGAATTGATACTTCATTGTTATGCAAAACAGATTTTATAAATGCTGTAAAACTTTAATATTCAATCTGAGAATACGGCATTAGATGAGTCCGAGCCTCACAGCTATAATAAATACAGCCAGCCCTATGGAAACCATGATAAGGCTGTGGCGCAGGCCGATCATCATGGAATCAGATGTTATCTGGCCTACAATAAGGCCTGTGAAAAATCCCTGGACAATAACCATGGAAAAAAACAAGGCATTGTAATAAGTTTTACCACTATCCGGGTCGCCGAATCCCATGGAAATTCCTATTCCGTTGAAAACAGTGCATGCCATGCAATCCACGGTTTTTTCAGTGATGCATAATTTACATGGGTTTCCCCCAAAATTTGCCATTCCGAAAGAACTTGTTTCCATGCCCTGCATTTCAATCAAAGGTACTATGGACTTCACTATGGCTATGCTTATTCCGATGAATATAAGAAATATTGCATACAGCATCATTGACTGCTGGCCAAGAACACTGGATTTTTCTGCCTGTACTTCCCGGTTATCTTCTATGTTAGTTGCCAGAGAATTCATAATTTCCTTGACATCGCCGCCGGATTTATTTGCCTGGACAATAATTGTAACGCAGCGTTTTATCAAGCTGCTGCCTGTCCTCATGGCAAACTTTTCCATCACAGTTTCAAAAGGAACGTTCCAGCTCAGCTGAATTTTCATTTTTCTCAGTTCTTTTCCTATTATTCCATATTCGTTTTTAGATGCTATTTTAATAGCATCCATAAGGTTCAGACCGGCTTTCTGGGATTCTGCTATTGCTCTCAGCATTGTCGGAAATTCCTTTTCAAATTGCATGGTTTTTTTGGCTTTCGCAAATTTGAGATATATCATCGGACCTACGATTATCATAAAACTCACAATTAATATGTTGCTGAATGTAACCAGGTCTAGCGTAAATATCATAGCTAATAAAATCAGTATTACAGACACAGATGCGCTTATTATAATTATATGTTTTTCTTTCATATTAACCCTCTGTTGGCGATATAGATTTGACTAAAAGAATAAACCCGATAGATATTACAGGTAGAAGAGCAAAAACCACAAAAAATTGTATATTCGTTATGCTCAGGCTTGATGATATGGTAGATATCACAGCTGACAATACAATAAAGAATATAGATCCTGTAACTATTAGTGTCAGGTATATTTCAATAAATACAGAAAGATCCTGTGCATACTTTCTTATAGCCCGCCTGTAATTGCTCATAAATTCCTCGTTCTTATTTCTGAGAAAAAAAGTTAGATTCCCACCACTAGCTATTATTGCATTCATGCCCCAGAGCAACTCTTTGAATTTTTTTGACGGGGTTTTTTCTGCCTGCTTAACAAGAGAAGCTGATGCACTCATTCCTATGAGCTCAATATTTCTTGCAATCGTAGCAGATTCTTCTGCAACATCCCCATAATCCTTGAATTGCGAGACTGTTTTAAAAAGTGTTGCAATAGAAACTTTGCCACTGGATATGGCTGACATATATGACGTTGCAAAAGGCATGACTTTTTCAATATTTTTGCTTCTTGCTTTTGCCAGCGCTGAAGGATATGTATAAAACATCAGTGTTAGTATTCCGGTTATTACAAATGAAAGCGTAAGTGCCAGAGCCATTGAACTTATAACAGGAATTTCGATTACAGCAAATATAAACGACAGCAAAACAGTTTCTGCAAAAAATGTAATAGCCACTGTCATAATCATCATAGACAGGTATTCCCGAAGAGTATAAGGCATATTGGCCTGTTGCATATCTTTTTTGATGTCCACGAAATATTTTTCTATGCTCTTTGAAAAATCCCCAAATATCTGATAAGACAATTCCAGATAATTGATCATGCTCCATAACCTTCTATTTTTTTTATCAGATCTTCCGGTCTTGTATAAAACATGTTTATTATCATGCTCACATCTTTATAGTTTCGTATATTTTTATTTTCCATCCATTTCAGCACCTTAACTCGTCTGATTATATCATTTGAAATTTCAGCATCAGACATTCCTGTTTTGTCTGAAATTTTCTTAAGGATAGTGCTCGGATTTTTTGTTTTGAAAATGTCGTTTTTCGCTTCCCATTCAAATATTTCATTCACATAAGGTTTATTGTATTTTCTGCTGTATCCTATAACTTCGGAAACACTGTTTACCTTTCTTGTATACCTGTTTTTTAGTTTAAGTCTTTCCAGAAATATTAATACATCAAGATTTTCTATAAGATTTGCCGGCAAAGATATTGGCGGAGTTGTGAGGCGATCAACAAGCTTTGAAAAGTTTTCAGCGTGTATTGTCGCTAGTCCAGGATGGCCTACAGCAATCTGCTGGAATAAGACATAAGCTTCTTTGCCCCTGACCTCGCCTACAATTATATAGTCCGGTCTCTGCCTCAGGCTTTCTCTCAAAAGCTCATACATGTCTACCTGCCGTGTACTTTCTTCTGAAATAGCTACTCTTGCAACTTCAGGAACCCAGTGATCATGTGTCAGCCTAAGCTCTGCAGTATCTTCTATTGAAACTATTTTCATTTCAGGCTTGATAAATAATGAAATAGCATTAAGCAGTGAAGTCTTGCCAGTTGCAGTTCCGCCGGATATTAAAATGCTGTGTCCATATTCAACAGCCAGCCAAAGAAAAGCCATCATTCTTGTATCAACAGTACTGGATTTTATAATGTCTATTGGAGTCAGTGGATTCTCAGTAAACATTCTTATTGTAAAATTACTGCCATGCCTTGCAATATCAGTTCCAAGTGTAGCCTGCACCCTGCTTCCATCGGGCAGTGTTCCATCGAGTAGGGGACTTGAAACTGATATGCTTTTTCCGCATCTTTCTGATAACCGTTCCACAAAAGCATTCAGCTCATCTTTATCTGTAAATGCAATATTGGTTTTTAATGAGCCTAATCTCGGATCCCTATGATAAACATATAGCGGTATATTTATGCCGTCACATGAAATATCTTCAAGATTGGGGTCTTTCAATATGCTGTCAATATTGCCAAGCCCTACAAAATCCCTTACAATAAAATAATGTAGAATGTTGCGCTCGTCTGTTCCTCTTTTTATCTTGAAATAGTCTAGGGCTTTTTCAAAAACATCTTCCACATATTTAATTGCTTCGATCTTTCTGAGCTGTGCAAAATCAATGTCCACCTTTTCTTCAATGTATTCTTTGATTTCTTTTAACGATTTTTTCAGTTTCTCTGTAAGTATTGGTTCATGTAAAATATATGAATAAACACCAGAAGAGTTTTTTTCAATGGTTACAAAAGCAAATATTTTGTCACCCGTTTTTGGATTGGATGGAATTATAGGATATTTTAACATATTACACCTCTGGCATTTTTATTCCCTGAACTTTAGGTATTTCTTCATCCTCTTCTGATCCCCTTGTTTCTTTAAACATAGCTATGAGAACTTCCGGCGGCACTGAACCACCCCCGGAATATCCTGTTTTTAAGTCTTCGGGTTTTTTAGCAGGTGGTTTAACTTTTATTGTAACAGGTTTTGACATGGTTTTGATTTTCAGAAACTTGGCTTTACTATCATTTTTTTTGTATCCGCCTTCATTTCCAGATTCGCTGCCCATGCTTCCGTCTCGTACCTTTGCAATTTCTTTCTTCTCCACTATAAGTTTTACTTTTTTCCTTACAACAGAAATTTCCTCCAGCCTTTTATCCTTTTTTTCCTCTTCCTGTTTTTCATGCTCAATCTTTTTCGCTTCACGCTCAATTTCAAATTTGTTGATTTTGTCATTCTGTTCCATTTCTTCAAGCCAGTCTTTTGTTGTAGATAATGGAATTTTCTTTGCCATTGCCCTCACAAAAATTTTCCTACCGCGAGTTTTTTTCAGGACTTCTTCTATTCTTTTTTCAATGAGTGCTGAAATATCTTTGTTTAAATTTTCATTTATATAGCCCGTTGTTATCTCTTTTGGATTATATTTCGACCCGAAATTTATTATAGCTCTTCGTGAATTGTATTTCCTTTTTACAAAGATCTTTTTTTTATTCTTCCATACAGGAGCTGACTTTATTCCCCTGATTTTCAGTTTTCTGGTTTTTTTTATCATTTCCAGCTGGCTTTCCAGTTTTGTTTCCAGATCTTTGAGTTTTTGTTTCATACCGACATTCTCTTTCAAAATATCAGAGTTTATAATGTTTTCCATTTCCGGCGTAACAGTTAATGTTATGGTTCTATCATTCATCCAGATTCACCTTTTTGATTTAATCTTATTGTTTTGTCATATACAATAATTTCCAGTTCTCCGGGGGTACTGGTTATATATCCTTGTATAACATAATTATCTCCAATATTAAAAAGTTCCTTTTCAACAACATGAAGATTGTCAAAAGATGTTAGTTTTAATTTGCCATTAGCAAGCATTATACTGTATTTGTCATTAGAAACTGTCATTGGTATTCTAACCCGTATTGTCGCATTTGTAGCATTAAGTTCAACATTTTTCATAATATTTGCAACCAGCATGTCCCCAAGTTCATTCAGCTGGTCTTTGGCAGTTATATCCCTTATGTTGTTCTGAAGACCTATAAAATATACCGCACTCAAGAAAAGAATGAATACACCTATTGCAAATACCAAAACCTCGCCTATAATTATATACAGACCTTTGCTCATGATAATTATAGGTTTTTGTAATTATTATAGGTTATTATTCGTAGTTATTTTTGGATCGAATATAATTACAAAATACTTATCTTGATTTCACTTATTACTGTATCACCGGAACTATATACACGGTTCTGCCTTATTAAAATATTATGTGTTCGCCCGCCGGATTGTTCAGGTCCTATAAGATCTATTCTGTAGGTTTTTCCATTAGCTGTCAGGTCTCTGTAGGTAAGTATGTATGTTGTTCTGAAAGTTCCTGAGCCTTCTCTGCTGAATGCACACAGTATATCTGATGTTTCATTCATCCATTTCCCTATTTCATTCCTGTCGCATGTATTTCCAGTAAATGATGTCCATATATCTGCTGTATATATGCTGCTTCTGACCTCAGTTTCAACAGTGAACATCCCGTATCCCGGTGCTGTAGTAAAAATAATAATATCCGGTACATCAATATTAACAATTTTTGAGCCACCGTTATTTGCTACATTTTTTATATTATCATTTAATCTTTTCAGAAATTCCTCGCTGCGATACAGAACAGATTTTTCCTGGGACCGCTGAATTATAGGAGCGCCCCACGTATATACAAGAAAAATAACACCTATGATTATACTCATCATCAATACAGCTACTATCGGTTCAGACTGACCTCGCATAATTATTATTAATCATTAACAGTTTTTATAGCATCGTATAGAATAAGTGTTTGCAACATCAGATTGGGTCATTAAATATTTTTCAGAACGGCGTCTGTGGTCTTGACGATGATGCAGGCTTTTTAGGCACAATGTTTTTCCATGTTTCTTTTGGCACGCGCGAAACAATCATTGAATTTATGCGCCTCTCTATTTTAGATAATCGGTCATCTAATTTTCTTTCAATATTATCAAATTTTTCTCCAGTATCTTCAGCAGCACTGCCTTGTTCTTCACCCACAACTTCAATTCTATCCATGAAATCCTGAACCTTGTTTGCCAGATTGTCAACAGAAGAAGATAAGTTCGTAACTTTGTTCACAATTTCTGAATTTATTTTAACTATATCATCTACAACCTGCTGGTTGATCTTGACAATTTCAACCAGCTCCTTGATTGTGCCCATTCCAGAGCCGCCTTTTTCCAGCTGATCAATCCTTTTTTCAATTCTCCTAATAGGATTCATAGGAATAAGCTCGTATTCTTCGCTCTGCATATGCTATAATTAATCAAGACTATATATAAAAAGGTTTTGGCGTTTCGTTGTTATGATTGATTTCATTTTGGTTGATTTCATTCTGTGCATGATTTAGCTAAAAGTTAAGTATAAAGTCAGGACAATTGGATATCATTAAAACACGGAGAGTGATCCAATGAAATCTAATAGATGTCCTAACTGTGGTTGCCCACGTATAAAGAATGGCAAAAGAAGACTTAAGCTTA
>JAGVVW010000010.1 GCA_018304635.1 Candidatus Aenigmatarchaeota archaeon | reverse complement strand
CGACACTACCTAATGAGAAGGTTATGCTTTTCATGTTTTCACCTCGAATACATGATGCATAACCTTTCTTTAATTATTATCTAAGTGGCGAAGTCAGGTATATATTCAGGTTATGCAAGAAAATCCTTCATTAACCCCATTGGAATATGCAGGTATACTCAGAAACAAGGCAGAACGACATGGATTAAAAGAAAATGATTATGCAAATTTTATTGAAGAAACAGAGCGCATTCTGGAAGATTTTACAATTCTGAGTGGGATCAATAAAGAAAAAGAGCCTAATAATCCATGGAAATGGGCCAAGTATTGCATAACTCATCCAATTGGTACTGTGAAACTTCTTATGGGTTATTATTTTGCTTCAGTTTGTTTAGGCGGAGCTCTTGGAGCTAAAAATTCTCTAAAAACAGCAAGAACAATTTCAGAGACAAATGGCTCTGGAATTATTGACAGGTTTGCTGATAAACTAGTTCCGGGTATATCCAACAGAGCAGAAACTGCATATCACTTCACAAAAAACCTGCCATCAGATGTAGCACAAGGCATGGAACGCGGAATAGAATATGCAACATATTTGCTTTTAGGTATAGGAGCAGTCTATGGTTATGGCATTGTCAAAAGAAGGCAGAAAGCAAAAGCAAGATTCAACAAAATAAGAGAAAGCTCTGAAGCTCAGATTAGAAGGCTTTTCAGTGATTACAGGAGCACTGATAATGTGCAACAATTAGATGAACAGCTTGATGAACTTAAAGCATCAGTTGATGCAGAGCCAGAAAAGGAGAGGCTGGAAAAAGGTGTGGAGGAATCATCATTTTTGGATGAATTCCTTAGAAATCTAACTACAAGATAATAACCGAAAGCTTTATAAAATTTTCGTTACTTAATAATGATTAAGGTGATAATTATGACTAATGCAAATATTTTTGATGGTTTGATCAGTAAAGAACTAGTTGACCGTGAAAAAATGAGTGTTTTTGCCGGCTTATGTGTTGACAGTTACAGGGAATCTGGTGGAAGAACTGAAGACAGGGAAGCTTTTGCTGAATATGCATTGAATGCTTTAGCTAATTCTATAAGAAAAGGGGAAACACTATGCGGGTTTGAATCAGACGGGGTTAGATCATATCTCCAACAACATGGTTATAATGTTGTTTTGGAAGAAGCCGAACCTGCTGTTTCGAATAAACTACGAGATTCTGATGAAACAGATACAGATGAAAAATATACCCTTCCTAATGGAATGTGTGAATATTTCTGCCATGAACACCGAGATGAAGGCATAACACCAGAAATAGTTCTTGCTACTATAACAAGAAATGGCGAAATGAGCGAATATGAATTTTCTCAAAGAGCAGTACAGGCTCATGATTACGCTATTGACAAATATGATCGTGATAAAACATCCTATTCATTAAATTATATTGCTTTCATGCTAAATCCTAACCTTGTTGAATATGAATTCGCAAAAGGCAGAAGAATTCCAATAAAGAGGTCACCTGCTGAATTGTATAATGCAAATATAGAATTAGTTGCTGCCCTCAGATTGATTAATGATGCACTAAATACATATGCTAATGATATTAGCATGGAATCCAGCGAGGTTGCCCCGGTTTTTGCTGATGCTGTTGTAAGATATATGGCGAAAGTGGAAGATAGGAGAAAAATGTTGTATGATCTATTAATCAAAGTACTGGAAGTAGATGTGAACGAAGATGGAATGGAAATAGCTGTAGCTACTCATATTGGTAATTACAATCATATGATTGATACAATCGATGGTCAAGAAGATACTCTTCGGTTATTAAGAGAAAAAAATAAAGGATTAGATGATATACTAACTCCGTTGCAAGAATATGTTTCCAGGACTGGAACAGAACTAACGCAGGAATATGTAACTAACCTGCTTACATATTATGACATAATGCGGTGGGAATATGAAAAGCCAACAGAAACAGCGGGTGTGGATCAAAAAATAGCTGAGATGGAAGCAGAGAATACAAGGCTGAAAGAAGAAAATGAAAGATTGAAAGTTCAGGTTCAGCCTAAAGATAGAGGACTTTTGAGTCGTTTAATTGGGGGTGGATGATTATGTCCAACTTTAATGAATGTGCTGTTAGACGTAATTCCCGACAGGAATCACGAAAACAAACTGAAACAAAACATCCATCATCAACTCAATCATCAGCTTCAAGCCCGACAGCACAAGGTGGATGGTGGAACTGGACACGGGATCATGTTAACAGAGAAAATATCAAGAAAATAAGGCCTGTGGGATGGACACGAGAACATGTTTTTGTACCATATGGTTCATGGGATGAAAAATATCAAAATGCATATCAATCTGGAAAAGAATATGCTAAGAAAAATCTGCCAAGATATGCAATAGGTCTTGGAGCAACAGCAGTTGGTGCAGGAGCATTATATAAAAGCTATAGAATGGCAGCAGCAGGTATGGGAATTTATCAGGCAATCGCAAGTGGAGCTCTTTCAGCAGCTACTATTGCAGGAGTTTATACATTAGGGAAGAGTCGTGTTAAAAATTTATGGAACTCAGGTACTGCAGGAAAATTAGCTGTTATAGGCGGAGGTCTTCTTATTACAGCAGGCACTATTTATTATGTAGATAAAATTTGGGATTATGCACAGGAGCATCATCTTATAAATTCTGATCACCAGCAAGTATATGCTACCAACAACTTACCGCCTCCAGGATCCCTTATGAAACCTGAATACGATGCTGATACTTTTGGAAGTGATTTTGCACATGGAGAAGTTACTGAAGCACCAATAACTACACAATTGCTTGGTGATTCACATGATAAATATTGCGCAAATTTTGGTCCTGACAATCTTTCAGGTCGTGCTGAGACTTATATAAATAAGTTAGTTGAAGCCGGATCAAAATATGTAAAAACAGTTAATCACTCAGAAATGGCTGAATCGGTTTTACAGCATTATGACAAAATGCTGTCTGGTATAAGCGGAGCTAATAAACAATATCTTATATCAGCAATATGCGATGTAAATGATGTTTCAAGCTGGGATGAATTAGCATCAAAAGACACAATAAAACTCTTTACAGAAGCCGCAATTAAAAATTATGGCAATGCTTTAACAGGAGGAACGCGGTGATTGAAATGCAGGAACAAAAAAGACGTGGTGGAAAAGATCTTTTAATGATTATTGCAGCGGCTGGTTTGGCAACTGTAATGGCTATGGGAGGAACAATGTATGTTGCAAACAGAATGATAAAGTATGTTGCAAACAGAACGATAAAAAATGATGCCCCTCAGGCAGACATAGGTGTTTATTATCTGGATGATGACAGAAAATTGCACGCTTATCCAACATTCAGATTCACGGAAGACAAAGGAATAGTAACAGAAGTTTTCAAGATTCCTCGCGGAGATAGAGTTTATCTTCTTTATGCTGCTGAGGATGAAGATGGATTATCTCCCGATATTGTTGAACCCGACAATCATATAATATATAACCCACTCATCAAGTTAATAGATGGCGAAGATACTATGGTGATTTCATCAGCTATGAATGATAAAGACACTCACGAAAATAACTATCTCTCAGCCTTTAATAATCGCTTTACTGTAGAAAAACAAATAGAAACTTCATTTTCAGTCAGCGATGCCAAAGGAAACATGACTGAAAGGAAAGCTATTGTTGTGCCCGTTGAAAAAAATAATAAGTAATGACACTCAGAAACAACGAAGATGCACCTTTACAGATTTTATGAGTGCGTCATGGTTTGTCAGCATCATATCAGTTAATAAACACGGCATCAGGAAAATTTTTGAAGTGTTCATCGCTTGTTACAATTTTTGCATCAAAATCTTTGGCAACAGCTTTTATCAAAGAATCAGCCATTGGCAGTTTCGATGAAAGACTTATTTCCGCAGCAACCAGTGCTATTTTGCTGTCTATAGCTATTACAGTAGTATAAGCCATGATTTGTGCAACAGCAGTTAATGCTTTTTGTTCACCTTTTACTGATTTTATTCGTTTATACACTTCATATAGTACAATAGAAGGTGTGATATATTCTATCATGTTCACCTTTTCTATGAATTTAGCGTATTTATCAGCAAGTTGTCCCTCTGAAAAATATTCTATCCACCCGCATGAATCAATCAAAACGGTCATGTTCTTCCCTCATATTTTTTGAAGACATATCCTTCAAGAATCCTCTTAGTTTTTTTATATTTTCAACCGGAACAAGGTGGATGGTTCCTTGTTTTTCTATAATTACCATCTTTTCCTTTGGTCTCAACTCCATGTTTTCTCTGATTTGCTTAGGTATAACCACCTGAAATTTCGAGGATATTGTTACAACAGTCATATTTATCATCGTATTACACTATATGCATCGATGCTTAAATAGTTTACTTTCGAATGCTGCAAAGATTAATTTCAAAATCTATATGATAAATCCATATCTATTTCAGATATTAAAATTTATGTCTCTTCCCGAAATGTTGCATAATAATATATTTAAAAGACCTTTAACGATAATTAAGGTCTTTTAATATATCAAATAACGTTAAACGTTATTTGAATATATTTATCCAGAATTGATAGCATCCCGAAGAATTTTTTTGACAAGTCCTGATTTCAGGCTGTCCTTGAGCACATGGTTTGCTATGAAATCACAAATGTCGTCTCTGCTCAGAATCTTTTTTATAGTCTTGTTTAATAATTCCGATTTCCTGATTTTTTCTCCCGAATAGACAATAAGTGCATAAATATCACACGCATCCTTGAATTCTTTGTCAAATTTCTCACGTTCAAAAAATGATATGCACTTCATATTAAAAAGCGTTCCAACATCAACAACGGGGATGTGTTGGATATTTTTAATCCCTGCTTTCTTCAGATTTTCAAAATCCCAGCTTCCTATAATTTTCGTTTTTTTCTCTGAAAAAATATCCAGAAAAACTTCTATCAGATTGAATAACGGCGTTCTTGCTGATTCCTTTTCACTGACAAATTTTTTCTTTTCTCTATCATATAATAATTTGTATCTAAAAAAATATCCGGATTTTATATATCCAGACTCTTTCAGAATCTTTTCAAATTCAGCTTCACGCCTGCTGTGTATAAAAACATCTATGTCTCTGGACATCAGGTAATCTGAACCAAATGCTTTCCTGTAATTTTCATTTACATGGAAAAAAACACCCCAGCCACCAATTATTCCAAATTTCATTTCTCTGCATTTTTCTGCCAGCTCTTTAAGGCAGTTGAATGATAATTTTGTTTCCAGCGGGTCATACATTTTTTATCACCTTTGATAACTCAGCAGCAGCTTCTTCTCCTCTGCCACCAAAAGAAAATAGATCAACATAAAGTTGTGGTAAAGAAATAACACCAATATTTCTATTAACTATTTTTCCATAAAAATAACTCTTGTCAGCTAAAAAGCAGATTATGTTTCCTTTTTCTGCTGGAAAAATCCTTTCCTTTCTTAGATCGTTTTCCCACTCTTTCTTTTCACTTTCAAGTATGTAGAAATGAACCTCGCTGGGTGTTACATATGGGCATACTATCTCTGTTCCGGCAAATAAGGTAAATGCATGCTCCAGTTTATTTTTGTTTGCTATCAGAGATATTTTTTTTATCAGGTAAGAAGGACTTTCAGCACCTATGAACTCTAATTTTTTAAGGTCAGTAATGGAACTACTATATGCCCATGCATTTAACAATTTCCTGTAATTTCTCACTTCCAGAAATCCTCTTTTTCTTACCAAATACTCTGTTTTTTCAAGCTGGTTTATTATTTTGGAAGATATGCCAAGAGATACTCCGCATTCGCTCGACAATTTCCTGAGTGTAAGCTTTTTTGTATTCAGCAGAACTCTGATTATTTTCTGCATTGATTCGCTTATTAACATAAATTTATATGTTCATATTAGTATTTAAATGTTCACATTATCAATCCTTCAATATAATCTTTTCTAATATTTCAGGAACAGGTATGCCTGCCTTTTTAATGACATCCATTTCCGCCTGCCTTATTATCTTCATTTTTATTGTCAGTGTAATGTAAATAACCAGAGATATTGAAAGAACGACAAATGCTTCAAGCCATGCATCTATGTTAAGCATGCCCTTTATAATAAAAATAAATAACAGTGTTGTGATTCCTATGAACAGTGTTTTTGATATATCAAAAAGCGGTATTGAATAGGGCATATTCCTTCTGAGAAAATATGCAGAAGCAGCAAGCATGAAGAAAAATGTAGCAGCTGTTGCAAATGCAGTTCCTGTTGCGCCGTATACGGGAATTAATATCAGATTCATAAATACATTTAATATAGCTGCTATCAGAATCGTATATGTATTTAATTTTGGCTTCCCTGTTGCATTTATGAAAACCATGAATATAGAAGCTAAACTATAAAATATAGTTCCTATTGCCAGCAGTTGCAGGGCATGTGCAGCACTTACATAGGTTTCCGTGAACAGCATACGCAGAATTATTTCAGGAAAAGCTATGAAAATAAGTGAAAGCGGAATCAGAAAAACAAATGAAAGCTTTACCATCATGCTAAGGCTGCTGGATAGAGTTTCTTTCTGTTTTTTTGCCCAGAGTTCTGAAATCACAGGAAACAGTACAATAGTAAAAGCTGTCATAAAGTAAAGAAGCCACTGTGAGGTTGGTAAAGCAACCTGATATAATCCAACCTCAGTCGGGTTTCTGAAGTACAGGAGCATTAATGTATCCATGTAATTCAGGATTGCATAGCCGATTCCTGTTATCATTGTAGGAATGGCAAAGCTGAATAATAATTTTGAAACATCGCTGAATTTTGCAGATTTTATTTTAATGAGTGGTATTATTCTAAGCAGCAGAATAAACGATATCAATGAAACCAGGCCAGCTGATATCAGATAAGCAATAGAAACATCAATCAGGCCTGAAAATGGGAATAATAGTATCAGTGTAATAACTATAACAAGCCTGACAGGTTCTATTATTGAATACTCAATCATTTTTTCAAATCCCTGGAATACCGGGCGGACAGCTACCATCAGGATGCTCAATATTGATGAAATGGAAATTATTTTCAGCGGCGTAGCGATTGCAGGGTTATTGAAATATAATTTTGAAATGTCATCTGCAAAAAATATTATAGGCAGGAATATAATCAGCGTCAGAGCCAGCTGAATATATATATTGAGAAGAATTGATGCCTTGATTTTGCCGTATTCTTTTTTATACCTGAATTCAGGAAGGTATTTAACCAGAGCCTGGCTTAGTCCGAGCTCACGGAATATTGAAAATAGTCCAGTGAAAGCCATTATCGAGAAAAAAAATCCAAAATCCTGAATGCTAAGGATTTTAGTCAGTATAACGCGAAGTCCATATCCTAATAATGCACCAATGATGGAAAATAGCAAAACTATGGTAGTGCCTTCTGCTAGTCGCTTGACATAATTTTTAGGCATGATATATCATTATGTAGTTTATTTTAAAAATTGTGGAAACATAAGATATTTAATCTTATACGTCATTGTATGTATAACCACAAAGAGGGTAAAGATGCGCTATGGCACGAAAAGAAAGGATTGAACACATAAATTATGCAATGGTATCTAAAACGCATACATCAATGTATCTTATGCACAAATACTGGGCAAGAAAACCACATAATGTAGTCGCTGAATACATAAGACATTATTCAAAAGAGGGTGACATAGTTCTTGATCCCTTCGCAGGCTCCGGCGTGACTGCTATTGAAGCAATAAAATCAGGCAGAAAAGCTGTTGCAATAGATTTGGATCCGATGTCAGGATTTATTACGAGATCAACTACCGTGCCTGTTGACTTAAAAACCTTCAGTTCGGTTTTTTCAGATATTGAAAAAAATGTCAAGGAAAAAATTTATTCATTATATAAAACAAACTGTCATAAATGCAAAAAGGAAACTGTTGCCGAAGCAGTAATCTGGGAGAGTGATAAACCAAAAGAAGTAAGGTATACCTGTGCTTGTTCCAAAGGAACGCAATGGAAGAATATTACAGACAGTGATTTAAAGAGATTAAAGGAAATTGAAAACAAACCCGTTTCTTATTGGTATCCGAAAAACGAGTTGATATGGAACAGCCGCGTAAATGTCAGGCATGGAGAAAAGGTTTACGAACTTTTTACAAAACGAAATCTGTTAGCTCTTTCAATGATATTGAATGAAATTGAAAAAAATTGTGATGAAAAGATAAAAAATATAATGAAATTTACTTTTTCTTCGGCAATAGCGCAAGCAAGTAAAATGGTATTTGTCATTAGAAAAAGAGGGAGACAGACTGGTAAATATAAAGAAACCAAAGAAGTTGGAAGTTGGGCTACCCGTGGCTATTGGATACCAAATGAATATTTTGAAATAAATGCCTGGAACTGTTTTGAAGAAAGATTCAAAAAAATTACGAGAGGAAAGGAGGAAAGCAACAACTTAATCAAAGAATATAAAGAAGCAAAAACTTTTAGTGATTTGAATGATGGGTCAAATATTCTGGTTAAAACATTCAACACACTCGAGCTTGATAAAATTATTCCAGCAAATAGTGTTGATTATGTGTTTACCGATCCTCCGTATGGAGATGCTGTTCCGTATCTGGAATTAGATTATATGTGGAGTTCGTGGTTGAAATTCAGCCCGGACTTTGAAGATGAAATTATAATCAGTAATAGCCCTGACAGAAACAAAAAAGAAGAAGTGTATAACAGAATGCTCAAGGCTGCATTTGTTCAGGTTTACCGAGTTTTGAAGCCAGGAAAGTGGATGACAGTTACTTTCCATAATACTGACATTAAGATATGGAACGCCATAATAAGCTCATGTGTTTATGCAGGTTTTGATCTAGAAAAAATAATCTATCAAGCTCCAGCAAGAACATCTGCCAAAAGTCTTTTGGCGCAGTATGGCTCTGCTGTCGGCGATTACTATATCAGATTCAGAAAACCAGAAACAACAAAACAAAACAAATTGGAGCAGGCAGATGAAGAACGATATAAGCGAATTGTAGTAGAGTCAGCAAAAAAAATAATTTCTGAAAGAGCTGAGCCAACAGCATATACCTTTATTTTAAATGGAATAATTGTTGAATTGAAAAAAGAAGGAGCGTTGTTGTTAGGACAGAAGAATCCAGATAGTGTAATGAAGGAGTTTATCAATAAGGAATTTGTTCTGGTTGATGTTAAAGATGAAAAAGGAAAAGTAGTCGGCAAAAAATGGTGGCTTAAGGATCCGTCATCAGTCCCGTACCTTGAACTTATACCGCTTTCCGACAGGGTTGAAACAGCAGTTGTTGATGTATTAAGAAGAAAGGTAAAAATTTCTTTCGATGATGTCCTGCAGGAAATATTTATAAAATTTCCTAATGCACTGACACCCGAGACCCAGAATATCAGGAACCTGCTTGGAGAATATGCAAAAGCAACCAAAGACGGAAGCTGGCAGCTTAAGGATAAAGTAAAATCCCGGGAGTCCGAACATTCCAAAATGATATATTACCTTGCGATTCTGGGGAAAAGAGCAGGTTTTGATGTCTGGATAGGACAAAGAGAACAAGGAGAAATATATAACCAAAAAAGATTATCCTCCTTTGTTACGAACAAGTCTCCGGTATGGAGATTTATACCAACTATGAATTTAGACAGAATAAAACAAATAGATATTATTTGGCATGATGAAGGAAGAGTAAGATTTGAATTTGAAGTAGAAAATACAACTGCAATAACCGAATCTATAGTCAGAGGTTCTAACATACCGCATGACAGCATAAGAAGAATAATTGTTATTCCGGAAGAAAGGGAAAAATTATTATACAGAAAACTAGAAGAGCCTATGATTAAACAAGTTGTAGAAAAAGATAATTGGAAATTTGTATTCTATGGGGATGTGGAAGATCTCTATAATAAATGTTCAAAAACCAAAAACAAGATTGAGGTAAATGAACTGGAAAAAATGTTCAGGATTCCACGGTCTGTGAAAGATAGGCAGAATAGTGTTAATGATTTTATGAAGTGATTAAATGGGAAGAAAAAGCCTCGGAAGCAAGGCGGTCAACAGAAATCAGAGATTCAGGCTTATCAAAATGAAAATGGAAAAGGTGTTTGATAAAAATGACTGCATACCTTCAACTATGACTACATCTGAAATCATATGCCACAAATGTGGGTTCAGGGCAAGATACAAATTTTTAAGATGTCCTGAATGCAACAGCGAACAGAAATAATTTTATAGTCGTTTTTTTCGTTTTTTAAAACTAGAAGTGCCAAAACAATAGCATGAAACAACCCAGAATTCTCTCGCCTCTTCAGGACTGGAAGTCATTGGCTGCGATTTTAAATTCCAGCAAAACGCCAGATGAAGTTTATTTTGGCATTGGTAAAAATAACATGCGGGCAAATGCAAATAACTTTAAACTCGGTGATCTGGGAAAACTCTGCAGCAAACTCCATGAAAATGGGATAAAAGCAAATCTGGCGACAAACATAATTTACTATGACAACGAATTAAATAAGCTGGATAATCTTCTTGAAAAATCCAACAAACATGTGGATGCTGTTATAATTCATGACATTGGCGCTATACAAATTACTAAAAAGCATAATTTAGAATTCCACATTTCAACTCAGGCTAATGTTTCAAATATCGGATCTGTCAGGTTCTATGAAGCTCTCGGAGCGTCGCGGATAAATCTTAGCCGTGAACTTTCACTAAAGCAGATTAAAGAAATAAGAAATAAAACAAAAATTGAGTTGGAATGTTTTGTTCATGGTGCAATGTGTGTTGCAGTGTCTGGCAGATGTTTTCTTTCGCTCTATCTTTACGGGAAAAGTGCAAATCGTGGTGAGTGTATTCAACCGTGCAGGCGAGCATGGAGTGTAAGGGCCGTTGATTCTGAAGTTTCAAAGTTGTCTAATACTTTAGACAATAAAAATTTTATTTGCAGCAATGACGAAGGTGAATTGATATATGATGGCAGATTTATGAGCCCCAAGGATTTATGCATGATTGAACACATTCCGGAAATCATGAAATCCAGCATAGATGTGTTTAAGATAGAAGGTAGGATGAAAGACCCTGTATATATCGCAACAACTGTGAAATGCTACAAAGAAGCTGTTGAATCTGTAATAAGCAAAACTTATAATAAACAAAAAATTCAGCTGTGGCTTAGCCAATTAAGTTCAGTCTATAATCGCGGCTTCCATACAGGATTTTATTTTAAACATCCCGGTAAAAATGATTTTCAGCTTCGCGATGGCTCGCAGGCTGAAAAAAAGAAAGTTGTAATTGGCAAAGTTCTGAATTATTTCAGGAAATCCGGAACATGCGAAATACTGGTTTCAGAAATAACTGTAAATGATGACATATTAATTTCCGGAAACACAACATACCTTTTGCAAAAAATCATTTCTCTCTGGAAAAACGGCAAGTCTGTGGAGAAAGCCAAAGGCAGTGCAACAATTTCTGTCAATAAACGCGTGCGAAAGAACGATGTAATTTATATCTACCGATGAAATACGGCCCTGACATGAAATCGCGAATATGTTTTCATAATCCCTCCGTGAGTTTAGCTCATAACTGATTCCCGATATCAAGCTACCATTGAGGCTCTGTTTCGCTTTCTGCCCTTGCTGCTGGATTAATGTAGAAAAATGCATTTCTTAATGTAGGTGAAAACTGAAATTCCTGCCGGGCCTCCTGTTCATAATCAGCCATGCCGCTCCTGTCTCCTGGCTCGCCTGTTATATCCACAACTACCTGCTGTTCTGTATAATAGTCATAAATTAATTCAAAAGTTAATGTTAAAGTACCCTCGGGCCTGTTGCCCCAGACATCTCTTAAAATTCTTACTGTGCACTGTTTTGTTACTTCATCTCCCTTTCTTAATTTCACATCAGGAAAATCATTGAAAAGTCCAGGATTGAGTATAATCTCTTTCGGTGTTACACCCCATCGCAACCCTCCCTGATATTCAAAATCAGGAAGCGACGGTCTTCCAAAGCAGTTTGAAAATCCAACACCATCCTGATCAAGTCTTATTCTTCCAAGAATCACACCATCTATAGTCCGGAAACTTTGCAACTCCCCGGCATGCAGAATAGGCACACCTGATCCTGTATTTTTAAATATAAATTTAAGTGTATATTCATCGTATGGTGGATCACCCGGGAAAATTTTATCAACAAGCATTGGCTCAGGTCCTGAAACACTGATTTTTATCGGACCATTTGTATTCGTCAGTTCAACAGCCGTATCAATCACACCACCCTTATCCTGTCGACGCCTGTATTCATCCCTGCTGTATATTTTAAGCTGGGCAACTGCATTGGATGCATACTGATATTCTAATCTGCCTACTAGATTGTAAGTAGATTTTATTCCTTCGGGAACATCTGGCGTAGGTAATGTAAATTCTATTGTTTTAAAATCACCTGGTGTAGGAGGATTTGTAGTAATGTCTGGTGCCTTGAATGCCGGCGATGTTGGAGATGAAAGAATCACAGGATATGGAACAATCCAGCTTGAACCAAACAAATGCAAAACAGCTTCATGTGATGTTGTGCTGCCCTGATTTTCAACATCAAAATAAACAGTAAAATATTTGTCAGATTCCCTCAGATTAGAAACATCAACACCTGAATTTGTAAACACCAGTCCATCAGTATCACTTATCTGTGCCTGGCGCTGGGTAGTGCAGCCGCTCAGCAAAACCACGCTAATGAGCGAAACCAGAATATAATATTTTTTCGTCAATTTCATAGGATATCACGATTATTTAATTTGTTACTTCTATATTTAATTGCATGCCTCCACTGTCTGTATAAGGTGCATAAACTGTAACAGTGTGTGTTCCTGCAGGTAAGATATCATTATAAGTAAATTCATCCATACATCTATCCTGTGTTGCTATTCCACACGTAGGATTA
Organism: Candidatus Aenigmatarchaeota archaeon; assembly: GCA_018304635.1. Classification (GTDB taxonomy): domain Archaea; phylum Aenigmatarchaeota; class Aenigmatarchaeia; order GW2011-AR5; family JACRMX01; genus JAGVVW01. Next base: position 15,401 of record JAGVVW010000010.1, on the reverse strand, counting down.
GAAATGTCACAACTGCAGTATTTTTTGTTTTGTCCTTTATAATAAATATTTAATGAACGCAATCTTTTCCCAGTTTTCAAATTAGCATCTACATAAATTACAGGACCAATTTGTTCTGCAATCAGCGTGTCCTCTCCACTCGGCGGTGCCTGTGTTGTCGGCGGTGCAGAAGGCTGTGATACAGCTATTTCCTGCGTCATTGAAGCAGATGTCCCGTCATTATATGTTGCTTTGGCTGTAGCATAATACGTACCATCGGATAAATAATTCAATGAGAAACTGTTCCAGCAATTTGCAACTTCAACTCCCAAGCACCTTGCCGGATCAGATATATCATTGGTGCAAGTGCAATGATCATTTACAGCGTAATCGTTAGTTTTGATTTCCAAAAGAGTCAGCTGCTTTCCTTCAGGAGCTGTTGCTCTTACATCAAGTTTTTGATCATCTTGATCCCATTCAGCTATTATTAATCCCAGACCTGCTCCTGGCTGGTCTTCCTCAAAATTTTCTGAGCCTTTTAGAGTTACTGTAAGCTCTTTCTCAATGTAATAATTGTATGTTGTATCAAACTCAAGAGTTATGATATCATTTGGAGTAATTCCCCATTCGGTTGGATCTATACGAATTGTGCAGGAACGCGTTATAGATTCGCCGCTTTTAAGAATAACTTCAACATTATTTATCTGGCTGAAAGAATGTCCGGGTGTTCCGGTTTTTTTTCCAAGACATTCATCAAAGTACGCTCCGCGTCCCTTTAGTTTGAGTATTCCGCTTATTACTCCATCCCTTGTCTCGCCGTTCTGATATTTAACAGGAACCCCATAACCGACATTTGTAAATGTTATTCTTTGCACATATCTGTTATATTGACTTGACTTTTCAACTATCATGGGCGAATTCCCGGAAATAGAAATTTTTATCGGACCGTTTGTGTTGCTAAGAATTATTTCATTATTTATTGTGTCGCCTTTTACTGTTCTTCTCCTGTATTCTTCCCGCGATATTGCAGGTATATTTGCAACACCGTTTGTATCATATGTATATTCAACTCTTCCTTTCAATCTGTACTCCGGAGCAACACCCTCACTTAAATCAGGACCATTGAGGTTCCATTCAACCTGATAAAAATCACCGGGAATAGTATCAATAGGTGGCCTTAGATTAGGAACAACCTGAGTCTGGTACTGGTTTTCAAAATTCTCACCCATCCAGTTAACGCCATAAAGCGTTGCTGTTATCTGGCCCTTAGGCAAGAATTTTCCAGTTGCTGTTGTTCCTCCGGCATTCTCAACTTCCATGTAAACCAGAAATTCCTGACCTTCCTCAATTACATTGACATCCGATTCAAACTTTGTAATAACAAGCCCGTTATTTTCATCAATTGTCTGCTTCCTCTTCTGCTGAGTACAGCCAGCAGCCAGCATAATGGCAATCAAAAGTAGTACAATAATTAATTTCCTCAAGCTAAACACCTGAATTTCACAATATATATAATTGCATAGTTTATGTTTCATATGAATGCAATTATTATATCGTGAATTGCCATATTTTTTATAATAAAAAGTTATGCAATTCACAATAAATTAATTTTGTCTGGCAGGATATTTAAAGGCACTTTTTTTCTTTTTGATTGATTTAACAGAAAAAGAAAAAACCTGCACTAAAAAAGAAAAACGAACAGCCTTTTTCAGGCAAGCTTTTTTGAAGTTTTGGAAATTTTTGACGCTGGGACCCAGCTTCGTCAATAAGCTTTAAATAATTTACATTGAATTATACAACAGGTGCGGAACTTGCTGGTTTATATCTGGTGCATTTAGCCACTCCGTTTGAACCGGCGTTTTTTCTTATTTTCATCGTTGTCCAAACTATTTAAATCCAATTCTGTGGGATTTAAATATATTACAATAAACATATATATATTTAAAAGTTAATATTTTATTCCCACCCATAGTTAATTTTATAAGCTTTCGTTGCGTAATGATAAACATGAAAAAACAATGGCTGAATACTGACAGGATACTTACTATAGCGTTCTGGGTATCCTTATCTATTTTTATTGGCTGGGCACTTGGCAAGATGTTCGGTCTCATACGGTCTCCTGAAATAATTGAATTTATCCCGTATGTCGCAGTTGGTATTTCCATTGGTGTGGCATACCAGAAAGTTACGGGAATGATTTCCAGTATAAATAAAAGAACAATCAAACTGGAAAAAGATTTTGAAGAGACATCAAGAAAGCTTATTAGAATTGAAACGCGCTGCGAAGAGCGGCATGGAAAGATTCGGTGAGACAGAATTGAATTCGGGTTGTTTTTAAACGGGTATCAGAATACCTGTAGAAAATGCGGTTCTTAGTCTGGATTACTAACTTCACAGGCGCACCAGTAATTGCCATCAAACCTAGATAACGAATTTAAAGTTCTGACATTTATTCCAGTTCCGATTCTCTGTTCTGATGGTCCGTTGGATACAGCTAAATAAGCCTGATACACATTATTATTTTTTATTACAGCATATTTATCTTGGGCTGTTGTGGTATCATCCGTTTTTATTATCGTACCAACAAATACCAAAGCAGGCATATTTCCATCTACAATGGTCGCACGGAAAACACCTTGTTGTGGTTGTATGTTTGGAGCATGTTTATTACATGGTTCTGTACCATGACCAGTCACATCAGGCACATAAATAATGCCGCCGCCACCAACATCATTATAGTTAATATTCTTTATGCCATCTATAATTTCACCCCTTATAGGAAAGTGTGGCCGACATGAAGTGTGAGTATTCCAACCTTCTGTATTTCCGTTTATTCCTGATATTTTACAAATGCTCCATGATTTAGCTATATAATTATATTTTTGAATTTCACCATTTTCATCCTTTTTAAGCAGATTCGCTGACTTGCACATTAAATGGCATGCCACAACATTTGCTATTCGCGGGTATATTGTATTTATATTTATTTTAAGAGCATCAGAAAATTCGATTCTTGTTGTAGCATCATCGCTATGTACTACATTTAATTTTTTAACAACATCATTGTTTTTTGTATCAAAAGATTCCATCAAAATTTTTTCAGCAACTTCATAACCTTTTAGATCTTGGGCAATAACACCATTTGCTATCTCTTCTTTAAAGTTGTTTTCATTTTCCTCACATTCATGTGCAGAAATTTCACCAAGTCCCCATTTTCCATTTCCATTCTCGGGCGGCTCTTCACCTTCGCCAGGCAATGTTGCACTTTCTCTCCCATGCACAACAATTGAAAGCTCTTTTGTAACATAATAATGATAATTAAAACTAAATTCCATTGTTACAACATCTTCAAACTTATTGCCCCAAGTCCCTTTGCTTATTGTAAGCACGCATGATTTTGTTGCACTTTCGCCCTGCCTCAATGTAACTTCAAATCTTATTGTTTTGCCTCCGCCATTCTGCCCAAAACATTCTGAAATAGTGGCAGGCCCGCTTACTTTCATATCTCCATTAAGCACACCGTCTTTATTATCAACAGTTATAGGAACACCTTCACCAACATTTGTAATTGTTATTCTGTAACTATACCTGTTGAATTTGTCCTCAGATTCAACTATGATTGGTGTCTTGCCGGAAATAGCAACTTTCAACGGTCCCATTGTATTTGTCGTATCCAGTGTTTGTTCAATTGTTTGTTGTTTTATTGCACGTCTTCTGAATTCTTCTTTGCTCAATGCCTGTATGTTTGTGATTGAATTTGATGAATATTCAAATTCAGCTCTGCCAATAAGCCGGAATTCTTTTGTTATACCTTCTTTCAGAATAGGTGCACTGAGTGGCCATTCAACCTGATAAAAATCACCAGGCACTCCTTTTTCAGGCGGCCTCAATAAAGGCATTAGTTTCGGTGTTATCCCATCATTCAGCCAGTTAACTCCTGACAGTGTTGCTTCTATTCCATTCGCTGTTGTTCCGCCGACATTTTCAACTTCCATTACAACATCAAACTGCTCACGGCTGTCCATTTCCAGAACCGTAGAATAAAAACTATTAATCACAAGCCCGTTATCTTCATCTATTTTAACAGGTCTTTTTTGCGTACATGCTGCAGTCAGCACAAGCAATGATATTATCATTAAAATTATAATTTTCCTCAAGCCAACACACCTTAATAAATTCATTGGATGCACTACTATAAAAATGTTGCATATCTATAATTATTTATAGACGATAATGATTATTGATAAATATGAACGAAGATAGATTCATTCACGTATATGTAAATCTTCCATTTAAGGTTAGGGAAGAAATTGTAGTTGTCATCGACGGAGAACCCGTTAGTTGGAGTATTGCATACCAGGAAATAAAGCATAACACAGAAAAGAGTAAACGAATAATCAAAAAATTAATCAGGATGGGAATAATATGAAATATTCAAGCGATGAAAAAGAACTTGTAATTGCCCGTTTAAGGGCAATTCCGGATAATGCAATAATTTCCATAGGCTTAGGTACCAAAACTTTCACAAAAGATGATATGATACGCGAAATAGAAAAGAATACAGAAACAGGAAACAAAATAATTGAAATGCAAATGTTTTATCTGAAGTCGCTGAAGAAAACAATTCAGCAAAAGTAATGCAAATGTTTCAAAGGTGTATTTCTGTGCTGATAACGATGCCGGATTTTGATTTGCCAACAAGTTACATAACAAAATGGAGTGAAAAGCTGGTAAAAATCGGCGAAAAAAATGGTTTAACACCAATTGTATTAAAAGGCAAAAATGTCAATAAAAATCACATAACATACAGCATTATGTCAAAAAATCCCAAATTACTTATTTTCAATGGTCACGGATCATCGGATAGTATAACTGGTCAGGATAATGAACCTATCATAATTTTAGGCGAGAATGACAATCTTCTGGAATCTAAAATTATACATGCCTTTGCCTGTAATTCAGCCAAAGATTTGGGATTTAAATGCAGGGCTGAATCATTCATTGGTTATAATGACTGGTTCTGGTTATGTATGGATAGGTTTGGTACAAACAGGCCGCTTGATGATAAGTTTGCACAGCCATTACTAGAATCAGCTATTGAAGCACCGTTGCAACTGGTTAAACGTAATACAACAGGCGAAGCATTTGAAAAATCACAACAAAAATATCAGGAATGGATAGACAAGTTCACTATAAGCAGTTCTAAATATACAACAGAGGAACTTCAGTTAATTCTTCCACTCTTGACATGGAATAAATCCATTCAGGTTATTCACGGAAATAGAAACGCAAAAAGATAGAAAGTTTGACACTCAATTATACAACATGTTGAGTTATAATTCAGATTAGTGTACTATATGTTGACAGAGATTCGCATTCTCTGACAGCCTGTCGAAGACTTAAGGTCTTCGATACATAGTCATGCATAAATCAAAAGAAATCTATAAAAGTGGCGAAGTTAAGTCTGTAAATAAAGTATAGAATACATTTTCTGGTTCTGACGTCTGAAAAATTTTTGCTGTCATAATTTTTTCTTCTTCCCTTCGATATTAGGGGGAAAGAGAAAAAAACCTACACATGGAAAACATGGGAAATATTCAAAAACAGGAGTTTTTCAAAGTCCTCACATGATAAATCATGAGGACATTTGACTTATTTCCTTACACCCTTCACTTCAACCTGGGCGTATTTCTCAACAGCATATCTGTAGCTGGCTGTAATGTCTAATGAAACTATGTCTTCAATAACATTATTCCACTCACTGCCAAAAAATATCACACAGGATTTTGTTATTGACTCACCGTTTCGAAGCCTGATTGTATTTCCGGTGCTGGTTTGTTCGTTTTCTGGTGTTAATTCCTTGTCAACACAGCTTCCTAAAAAAGTGCCAGCCTTTGCTTTCAGTGCCACTGCAACATTCATTTGTCCTATTTCTTCTACTCCATTACCAATAGGTACCCCGTTGCCAACATTTCTGAAAGTAATTCTGAATGCATATCTATTGTCTGTATTTGGTTTGATTATTACTGTCTCGCCTGAAACTTCAATTTTAACAGGGCCCCGTGTATTAATGACCTCAACCAACTCTTGCTCAAATCCCCGCCTGCTTTGATCCAGTCCTATAACTTTTATTGTGGCAAATGCATTTGTTTTGTAATTATATTCCAATCGGCCAAGAACATCATAATTATTTGATATACCTTCTGTTAGTGGTGGTGCATCAATGTTCCATTCAAAATCATAAAAATCACCAGCAGATTCTTTTGTAGCAGGCCCCATAACTGACACAGCTTTTGTATCAATATTTCCAAAGCCATGTAAATTAACATTAATGGCTTCAGCAGATGTCTCGCCAACATTTTCAATTTCCATAAGCAGCCTTATTTTCTCGCCGCTATAAACAGATTCGTATTCTGGTGAAAAACTCTTGATTACAACACCTTCATCAGTGCTCATTCTGATATTACTGCCCTGATTAATAATGCAACCGCTGGCCAACAACAAAATAAATAACAAAAAGAGGCGTTTCATAATATAAAATGTATTTTCCTGTTTAATAACGTTTTTAATTGTAAATTTTCTAGATAGATTCTATCAAATGGTTATTCATGAAACTCGCATTCTTTGATTATTTCACAATGCAGTACATGACGATGTCAAAAACATAGAATTCGAAAAGATGGGATAACTTTTTGAAGATCTGACAGATATAACAATTTGTGAGCCTTCAGCACATGTTATTGAATTTTCAAATGTGCATGAATATGTTTCGCCTGCTTTCAGGACATCGTTCCATGTTTCTCTGCACCTCAATACAGTTTTATCATCCCAATACTGACCAAGATAATAAATATAAACACTTGATTTTGGAACATCATTCCCGTTTATTTTAAAGTCAATTCGTGATGAGGACATGGATGTTTTTATCAGTTCCGCACTGCCTATCATTGTATCTGGTGTTATCAAATCTCTATCATCTAATTTTCCTGTTACTAATACTGTAACATCTTTGTCTGTGTAGTATGTATAAAATAAGTCATATATGAATGTTGCCACATCCTCGGATTTTAATTCCCATATATCCCGGCTGACTTTTACTTCACATGGCTTTTCAATGCTCTGACCTCTTCTTAATTTTACAAGGTCTTCGCCAATCTCATGAGCACTTATCAAATCAACTACTTTTCCCTGTGTCACACCAAAGCAGTCGCTGAATTCAACACCTTCGCCCTGTATTGTAAGTGTGCCAAGAACAAGACCATCCACACCTTCTGTTATCGGCGTACCGCTTCCAACATTATTGAATTTTATTCTGTAAGTAAAATATTCATATTCATCACCGGATCTGATTGTATCAGGCGCATCAATTTTCATCGGGTTTGCTCCTGACATTTCTATTTTTATAGGGCCATTGGAATTTTTTGTATCAATGCTAAGTCCGCCAACTGTCTCGCCAGCTGCTACTCTTCTCTTGTATTCATCAGAGCCAAGAGCCTGAATATTTGCAACAGATGTTGTTGCATAATAATATTGTGCTCTCATAACAAGCCTGAAATCTTTCTTGATTCCTTCAGGCAGATTAGGTGCAGGTATTGTCCATGTTGGCTGTTTCATATCACCTGGAATTTGAGGGTCAACTGTTATATCAGGCGGAGACATGGTGCCATAGTTTTTCTGCAATTCTGCCAATTGTTCCGGGTCATCTTCAACCCAGCTTGCTCCAAGCAGCCTTACATTGACGTTCTCAGCTGTTCTTCCGCCAAGATTTTCAATTGTGCCGTAAAGAACAATTTCTTCATCATCTTCATATGATTCAAAATCAGCTGAAAAATCAGTTATAACCAGTCCGTCATTGTCTGTTGTGGATACAGTAACTTTTTTACTGCCAATGCATCCTGACAAAATAATGACGAATAACAGCATCAAAGAAACAAATATTACAGACGTTCTATTCATTGCAGGTGTTCTGTTCTCCATTGTTTTAGTGTTCTTCCCCATATTATTGCTTTTCTCTCTTTTATTGCTTTTCTCTCTTACCTTACTACTTTTTTGTCCCACAATATTATTATTACTGTTTTTTCCTGACTTATTACTTCTTTCCCTTGACTTATTGCTTTTTTGTTTTGCGTTCTTCATTATTAACCGCACCTCTTCATTTAACCGCACCCTTTTTTTTGACTATTTCATTATTGTCACAACAGCACTGTTTCTCAGTTCATAGATATAATTTATATTTATACTTATCATAAAGGTGTTTAAATAGTTTATGTCTGATGGATTTTTCAGCTTGCATGTTATCTGTGGATATACTTTGTTTCTGGGAATCAATCTTTTATTCAGCCCGCATGCATTTGCTATGTAACCGTCAAGTATAGTATCCGATATATCTATTTCAAATCTTCCTGGTTCATAAAGATTAATCGGATGAGCAAAGCCGCTGCCAATGTCAGTGATGTCTATATACATGTAAATGTTCTGGCCTTTGCTTACAATTGGAATATCTTCGCTGAAAGAAATCTTCACGCTTAAATCATTGTTTTGATAATTATATACAGATTGTTTTGGATAGCTGATTCCAGCTTCCTGCCTTCGCATAAATTCTTCCCTGCTCATAAATGTTACAGGCTGATAAATTGAAATTTTATCCTTGTAAGTGATTTTTGTATGTATTTCACTTTGGGTCTGCTCTTTGAGAAGGTTATTCATTGCTGGTGATTTTAAATTACACTCAAGATTCACTTTCTGATTAGGCAGGATCTCTGCAAATTTTTTGCTGCATTGCAAACCGCATGTGCCATCAGACATGCATTTGTCAATACCACCACAAGCTCTATTTTTTCCTTCACAAATATCACAGCGGGGTGTAATGTAACCATATCTATCACAATATCTCGGGCCATTGCATTCATCAATATTTTTTCCATTTGAGCATTGGGTAATATCAGGTTTGTCAGGACTTTTGCATTTTCTATTTTTTGGATCATTCTCATCAGGCACACATGAACCAATTGTGCACTGGCAATCCAGCCTGCATCCGTCATTCTCTTTTTGCAATCTTTGTGATAAAATGCAGATTCCTTTTTCACACACATTGCACCCTGTTCTTGTTGCACAATCAATGTCAGTTGTACATGTTACAGTTCCAATACCTCTTATATCATTTTTCACTTGTTCATCTTTTGCTTCAAGGCATTTCCAGAGATGCATGCTTCCTTGTACAGCAACTGTAAATGGATCACTGCATTCAGTTCGCTGGCACCAGTAATAATTTAAATCATTTTTATAAGGTTCACCAGCAGTATTGAATTCACATAGGTTCCAGATTTGTCTATTAACTTCAATAGGACCCGGCGGCTGGTCAAGTTCAGGCAAAGGTGTTGGGGCTGTGGGAGTTGTGGATGCTGGGGATTTTTGGGTTGCTTCTGTAGTTGATTCAATAACAGCATCAACCACTTCAAATGCTGGAGATTTTTCAGCAATTTCTATGGGATTGCCTTGGTCATCAACTGCATGTATATGTATGCTATATTTTTCTCCTTCTGAATATTTTTTTGGATCGATATATATATATTTTCTTAATGTATTTCCATTGATCGTTGATTCATAAGTATCAACAGCAATATCATCACCCTCTTTATATATACCTATATGTCCAATGACTCCATCATTTAATTCAACATTTTCAACAGTTACGATAAATATGTCTTCCAATTGCATTTTAGTGCGATCACCATCTATCTTAATTTCAGCTGTTACCATCCCTGTAATCAAGTTTTCTGTCCCTTGTCTTTCCATGGTTACGCTACTTTCTGTCATCGCATTTTTATTGCCTATATTTTCCGCAATACCATCAACATTTCTCATAGCCTCATCTAAAACCAAACCTGTTGGTGATGGATTTGACGGCATGCTGACATCAAACAGCCATGCCTGCGGCATGCATCCACCGTCAACTCTGCACTTATCTGTTTCTTCTTTTATTGTCCCAACCATTTCATTTGTATTTGGCGTCGGCGCAAGATCAACTTGTGGTCCATTGTCAGCAGGTGATAATTTAACGCGTCCTGTTGGCACGCCATTGTTCGTTTCAACATTGACATTGTAATTATGTATTCTGCCATCAAGAAAGTTGACGCGCATTCTTCTGTCATTGCTCATCCATGTTGCTCCGCCACGTAAGTAGAAGCGGTCATCTCTGTAATCTGCACCTGTTTTTTGTTTTATTTCATCCCAGCTGACATATGCAAACATCATTACATTATAATCCTCAAGAACTTGTTCCTGCCCATATGCATTAGTTATTATAGCTCTTTTGTAAACAACTGATATAGGAATCCGAACATCACCAGTATGTACTTCGTACTGGCACTGAATGATATAACTGTAATCTTCGCTGTCAGACCACGACCCTGCAAATGTGCAGTAATCCGTGATTTTCTGCGGCTCAGAAATAACAATTATGGACTTTCCAGTGATCATGTTATTGAAATCCAGTATTTTTTCAGAAGCAGTATCCACCAAAACGTTTTTGTCGAAAGGATTTTCAATAATTATGTTTTTCAAGTTAACTAGTTGTGCTGTAACATCGTTTTTATTTTCTTCATTCGCAGCAGGTGCATTTGCAAATTCCATGATGCCAGTATCAAAAACATCTATAGAAACATCATGATATGTCCGTTTTCCATTGTTTTCCACATCGACATATAACTGCGTATTTTCACCGGCGAAAATTCTTTCAGGATTCGCGCCTGTTGAAATGCCAAGCTCGTTTAATGAAAAGCGGCTGGCAATGCAGCCAGAGAGAAAAATTAGTGCAAGTAGAATCAGCATGAGGTGAAAAATATTAGTGTTTGAGATTCCTGTATGCATGATTTTTTCAGTCTCCAACGAACCATGACGCACTTGACAGATTTTCATAGATGCGTCTCGTTTACTGGATGGAGAGCCTGAAACAATGAATCTTTTATATTTCTCATAATTTTCTTTATTGTGCTTCATGGTTTTCTACCTGAATTATTCAACTTTTGTTTTATCTGTCTGACAAAACCCCTGACAACAGCAATTCTTTCAAGTGCATTAAAAACATCTTCCTGCATCAGCCTGTAATATTCATGTGAAAAAATATTTCTATAAGATATCAGATCAGAAAGTCTGTCTTTCATCTGGTTGTTTATGACCTTTCCTTTTAAAAGAAGAAAAAATATATCCTTATATGTACTCGGTGTTCCGAGCTTGTTCATTGCAATAACTTCCTCTCCAAGGTCTATTGTTCTGTTTATTATTGAAAACATGATCATAGAGGCTGAATAAAAATTCTTCTTATCGTCAAGATCTTTCATTGTTTTGATTTTCATATTTTCTAAATCCGAGAAATATCTTTCAATATCGCTGAAAATTTTTCCTATGCGTTCTTTATCGTACATAATATCATCCCAAAAACCTCGAAAAATGCTTTTCTAACAGGGGTTTGAAATCAAGGTATGAAAGAACAGTGCTTACTGTAATCCTATGTATCTTCAGTTTGTCTTTAACATACAACAGCTTTCCTTCTTTTATGACACGATATCTTATATTTAATGGAAGGTCCCAAAAAATACTGGTGTCGATTTTTTCTGATGAGTGTGCAAGTATTGACCTTCTTTTCGCAGCTTTATCCGTAACAACACAGATATCAATGTCAGAATATGGCTTTGCTGTGCCTGATGCCCGTGAGCCAAAGAGGTATATAGCTTCAACCCCCTGTTCTTTTTTGATAGCATTAATTACTTTGGTTATGTTCTTCATAAACAGATTTAGGCGCGGCAATTTAAAAAGCCCGTAGAAGAGTTTCCTGTTAAATCCACTGAAAATCCTATAGTAATTTCTTATGAACCAAATGCCTTGACCTCAACCTGGTTTGAGCCGCGCAATTCATATTCATAATTTAATTTTATGCCTATCTGGGCTGATTTGAATACATCAACATAAGGTATATCTTTTATTGTAAAGTACAGCGGCGAAGATATGCCCTTGTACAAATCCAGCGGGCCGAAATTCTTGCAAGTGCTAATACCCTCATTTTCATTAACCTCATCTTTATCATATTTGCACACAAAATACGGATTGGTATACATTCTTCGCCCGGTTTCAACATCTTTTTTTGGAACACAGCATGTCAGTCCGTTGGCACATTTTTGGTTTTCTAGTACACTATTCGGGTCGCATTTATTAGCTTGTGTGCAAACTTTAGGATGTGTCATATCTCCATCAGACCATTCTTTTACTGTACACGAATCGCATGCCTTATGTCCGTCATAACATTCTACTTCAGCTCCTGTATTTTCCAGGCAGCTACTGTGAAAAGAAGTGCACCACTGCTCATTTTTTTGATAATTTACAAAAACCTCTGAGCCACCAAGATTATATCCCTGTTCCTGCAATAATTCTGATGGGAATGTTATCACAAGATTCCCGGGATCTATCTGCGAGTACCTCAGTTCTCCATTTCCAGTATTTCTGATTATAAAGTATACAGTTGCTTCATTCCCTCCAAGCAGGTATTGAGGACCCTGAATATAGGCTTCAACCTGCACCGGCCCACTGCTGGATACAATAGAATTTGTCAGCGTCAGTACCTGACCACTGCTTTGCCGTTTAATAATTTCATCTGTACTTACAATCGGAACAGTAAACTTGCTTACAGTTTCAAAATCATAAATAACAGAATAGCTCAGTGTCGGTATAGTCTTGCTTTTCAGTATATCCTCTTTAGCAGGAGCTATCAGCCTGAATTCCACGGTTTTTTCAGAACCCGGTTCTAATTTGCAGAATAATTTTTCATCTATATCACTACATTCGCCATTTATAGGAACACAGTTATTTTTTATAAGGTTGCATTCATTTCTGTTTATATTTTTAAAATCCGGAGCATCAAACAACCGAACCCTTATTTTATCTATTACCTTGTCTTCATTCATATTTTTCAGCAGTATTGACAAGGTAATTTCCTGATCCGGAAGAATAGGTGAATGAGGCATTGTTTCAATGCCTTCAATGATTAAAACATTTGAAGGGCCTGTTTGTTCATTATTCATATTGATGCGTATAATGTCAGCACCAAAATCAGGGTTAAACTGGTTAAGCATAGCACAACCCGACAGGAATATAAATGTGATCAGTAGAATAGCGCATTTTATGCACACAGAAATGTTCATGGCAAAACCCCGCCTGTCATACAGTCCTTTCTTTTCCCGGTGCAACAGCATAAATACATAGATGCCACGGCGTTATTTAATAGTTTTTTCGCTCCAGATTTCCCTGATTTACAGTTTTCTTGTGCTTCTCTTCGGATGCCACAATTTATCTATGTTATTTAAGTCTTTCTGTAACAAATTACATATTTTCTGTAACATATTACAAGAACACAAGTACGCTGTAATTACAACATCATTTAAAAAATACTTGTTTCAGAAGAATTAAAGCATTTTATATACAGCTTGCTTATTAGTTTTATGGCAGAGGCAACAGAGCTTAGCTTGAATGAAAATGTCATAAATACATTTTTAATGCTGCTGATTTTAGGTGCGCTGATCGTATTGGTATTAATATTACTCAAGCCGCATATAACGTTACAGGTGAATTAATGGGTAAAGGATTATCATTTATGATAACGCTGATAATTGTTCTTATTTTAGTGCTGATCGCAGTTTTAATATTCTATAATGTAATGGGACCATTTATGAAAGGCTCAAAAGAAATAGCTTCGAGCGGAGCAAGCAGTATATTTTCTTTTATCGGATAAGATATAAACTCCGGGCATGAAATTAAATACATGCAGAAAGGTGCAATAAGCATTATCACAGGGATTATTTTATCTATTTTTATTGTAGTTCTCGTTATCCTGCTTGTGATGTTAATAGTTTTTAAATCCTCCCCGGAAAGCTCAGTGAAGGATTTTTTCCAAAAGCAGGAAGAAGTCAAAAGCTTTGTCGGAGATATTATTACCATAGAAACATCGGATGCCACCAAAGTTAGGATTAGTGAAATTTCACTGCCCGGCTTGATAACAAAATCATATAATATAGAAATAACAGGCGGGATAAGATTCACATACAAGGGTGACGAATCAGTTAAATTTATTCCAATGATAACATTTTTTGATATCACATCAAAAGATTATAGCATAAGAGATATAGATAACCTGAATGCTGTGTATGAAAAGGATGTTGTTATAGAACTTCCAAAAAACAAGGAAAAGAGCATATATAGTATTAGATTTGATAATGTTGTTTCCCCACATTTCCTGTTGAATGAGAACCCGCTGCAGGATTGTAGCAATGAAAAAACAGGCTGTCCTATGCTTTTGTACCAATCATTCAAATTTGGAAATTATAAAGTAAAGCTGGAAAACCTTCATAATAGGCTTTATGTTGTAGATGTTTTTTTTAATCAAGCAAAAAACCCCTGCTTTGCAACCTTCAGCATAGAATGTGAGGATGATATAAAATACGTTACATTGATTGACAAACACTTCTGCGACGAAGGCCTGAATTCAGCATGCAGTGCCAATTTTAATCTATGCGGCGGTGCTGTTTCAATTGACCTAATAGGTAAAGGAGACCAGGGAACTGACTGTGCTTCTAATATAGCTCATAAAGTTGTTATAAACGCTGTTGACGGGAAAAAATGGGAACCTAAAGATTTTGTTACGTTGAGCATATGGAATGTTCGAAAAGAACCAAATAGTGATAAAAGTTGTGTAGAGTCGCGTGAAGACAGGTTTCTGCAGGAATGCACAAAGGATTTTTTAGCATCTATAACAATGCCTGTCTGCGAAGTCAATGGAAAAAATATGTGCTAGGATGATTTGAATAAAATGAAATAAACATCGGTTTCACAGATCAAATATTTATCCCAGATTCCTTCTCAAAAACAATCCTGATTTTGAGGAGAAAGTTTTTTGCAAAATTTATGGATTCGTTGCATGTGATAAGAGATGCCTTTGCGCCTTTGTATATACATTTATTTCTGAGTATCCTATAACGGTCAAATGTAGAAATATCAGACTGTGAAAATTTGTAAAATTCTATTAGAAATGAAATAAGTGCTTCGTGTGAATATGGTTTGTGACCTTTCAATGCCATAAGCGACTGGGAAGCTTCCCTGACAGTTTCATAGACATCTTCAAAAATAAATTCCGCGTTTTTTTCATCTGTTTTTTGACCATATATGTAATTCATCCTGTTAACTGCTTTGCGAATAAGCGATATGGCTTCTTCCTTGTTAGAAGTGCCTATTCTCACAAATCCATTGTCCAGATAATATTGGTATTTTTCTATCATTACGGCTGTGGGACAAAACCTCTAAAATTCTAATTCAATAACATGAGATTATGCCAAACACCTTTGCATAACAATGCAGTATCAATTCTTTCATCTTTCTTC
>JAGVVW010000009.1 GCA_018304635.1 Candidatus Aenigmatarchaeota archaeon | reverse complement strand
GAAGAAAGATGAAAGAATTGATACTGCATTGTTATGCAAAGGTGTTTGGCATAATCTCATGTTATTGAATTAGAATTTTAGAGGTTTTGTCCCACAGCCACTTTTCAACTGAATTTTAAATATACCATACATGAGGTAAAGTTCTGGATATTCTTGATCTATATAACTGTTCTTCTTCTAGACTATATGTTCTTAATGGTTCGTCATCATAGTCGCTTTCATCACATCCAAAAAATTCCGGGTTGTGTCTAGATATTAACTCAGATTTCCTAGGTCCTAAAATATGTCCAACATAAGCCATGTATATGATGTATATAGAAAAATATTTAAACTTTTCATTGCTAAGATTGATCTTTTTTGTATTTTATAGCGCAGGTTTTTTCTATTCATAATATTCCGGATTAATAAATTTTGCAAGTGCATATATCACTGATTTTTCAAATGACTTTGATCTTGAGACTAAATTATTTGTTAAAATTCCAACAGTGCCTTGCTTTTGTTTTGTATTATGACTGCCAATAAACTTATCCATAACCGGTCCGAGTTCATTGCCATTTCTCAATTCAGACGCTATTTTTTCCGGCAGCAGTAAGCCTCCGCCACCCCCAATTCCAATTTTTCCATTTTTATCTACAGCAGCAACCCAACCAGAAACAATCATACCGTATTTTGTGTCATGAACACAGCCTTCCAAACCTATTCCAATATCAGTATTAGTTTGCTGTAAGGATAACTTTGCCCTGTTTATAGCGCCTTCGATAGCTTCTTCATTCGACATTGGTTGGTTACTTATACCAGAATCAACATCAACTGCAACAATTGTGGCATCATGCCATATCATTTTTATAGCATTCTCAACTGCTGCAACTTTTATGGGATTTTTTGAGCCCACACCTATTTTCATGCTTTAACAATGGAACCAAGAAATATAAATCTTTCATTACACCATTTTAAAACATAAAAAACAATACTTGTAAAATGCTTTACAGCTATAAATAAGTGAGTACGAATTAGATTATAATTATTAAATAATTTATGCAGTATAAATTACACGATTCATAATATTTTAAAGGGGTTGCCAAATGGTTCAGGATAAAAAGACAGCAGAATTTTTTGCTACGCAACAAAGGGATATTTCTGTAAGCGAATTCTTTGAGAAAAACAAACATTTACTCGGTTTTGATAACCCGACAAAAGCTTTGCTTATGGTTGTGAAAGAAGCTGTTGATAATAGCCTAGATGCCTGTGAAGAAGCAAGAATACTTCCTGATATCAAAATTAAAATAAAAACAAAAGACAATGAGGTGTACACAATAAGCGTTGAAGATAACGGACCAGGAATAGTAAAAGAACAAATACCTAAAATTTTCGGCAAATTATTATATGGAAGCAAATTCCACAAACTTTCCCAAAGCCGCGGTCAGCAAGGATTGGGTATAAGCTCTTCTGTTTTGTATAGCCAGCTTACAACCGGACATGCTTCAAGAATTTATTCCAGAACAGGAAGCAGCACTAAAACACACCTGATTCATATGCGACTTGACACCATGAAGAACGAAGCTGAGATTACAAAAGAAGAGATTCTTTCTGAAGGTGATAGAAATTCGATGAAAAATTCCGGTACAAGATTTGAAGCAGATGTGATTGGAAGGTACAGAAAATCCCAGGGTGTAGATGAATATTTAGAACAAACTGCAGTTGCTAATCCGTTTGCAAAAATAGAGTATCAATCACCAGATGGAACTGAACTTAACTTTTCAAGAGCTGTTAATGAACTTCCAAAAGAACCGAAAGAAATGAAACCGCATCCGTATGGTGTTGAACTTGGTATTTTGATGCGAATGCTGAAAAATACAAAAAGCAGAAGCATATCCAATTTTTTGCAGAATGAATTTTCATCTGTCGGCTCCACTAGCGCTAATGAAGTTGTAAAAATATCAAAAATTGATGAGAAAAAATCACCGCATGATTTTGACAGGGATGAATCTGAAAAATTACTAAAAGCCATGCAAAAAGTTAAAATACAGAGACCGCCACTGGATTGCCTATCACCTATTGGCAAAGATGCACTGGAAAAAGGATTAAAAAAATTGTATCCGAATGCAGAATTTATTGTAAGCCATATAAGGCCCCCGGAAGTTTACAGGGGAAATCCATTTATTATAGAAACAGCAATAGTTTATGGCGGCGACCTTCCCAAGGAAGATAGTATAAAAATAATACGCCTTGCTAACAGAGTACCTTTAATGTTTCAGGCTGGGGCCGGGGCTGCTAATGAAGCTATTACAACTACGGCATGGAAGCGCTATGGATTGCAACAAAGCGGAAATGGTATTCCATCCGGGCCTGCTGTAATTATTGTTCATATGTGTTCAACGTGGGTACCTTTTATATCTGAAAGCAAAGAAGCAGTTGCACCATATCCTGAAATTGTCAAAGAAATGAAGCTTGCACTGCAGGATTGTGGTAGGCATCTGGGAATGTATCTGAGAAAACAGCAAAAAGCAAAACAGGAAACAAGAAGACTGCATATTTTTGAAGATTATTTTCCATTATTCATAGAAATCAGCAAGGAATTGGCTGAAATTAAGGATAAAATTGATGTAAGGCCTTTGATTGAGAATGTGATTAACAAAGGTCTTGTAGAAGATAAGGAAATTCCAGGAGAGAAGCAAAGTAGATCAAGTTCGGGTGAAGATTAAACCGATTGAAAAAAAATATAGTTACGCTACAAAATCGTATATTTCAAGAAAGAAAATGAAAGGGTCATAGAAAGGGAATAAATAAATATGCCGAGAAAAGGAAGAGATAATTTCCTTGGAAGTCTACTTCCGAGATCTCGGAAAGAAATAACAATTATAGACTCTTTTCGAAGATAAGAAAAAGAGTAATATGGCAACTAAAGGTTGCTTATTAAAGGATGAGTAGAACGGTAGAGAAGGAATATTCCTTCTCTGCGTAAAGAAAAGGTTGGGAAGTGATTTTATTTCGAAACGCATTGTTGATCAGTTGATGAACATCGGTAAAGATGTAGTCAAAGAAATAAAGCAAAACAAGGTGCCGCATATGAATATACCTATTCGTTCAACGTCTAATATTGTTTATGATGAAAAAAATCTTTGCTATATTCTTGGCAACAGGGAATTTTCAAGATCAGCTGGCAATATTCGTCATATTAAAAAAATGACTCAGCTTGTCAAAGTTGCTGATTTTTCCAAACAGCTTGTCAAAGAAGGAACAAGACATGTGACGAAGAGGGAATTATATTACATTTCAGAGTCATGGGGAGAGAAGCTCAAATTCGATGAGCAGCCTGAATCTGATGAAATCGTAGAAGATATTGAAGCAATGATATCTGAGCCGAGGGAAGCTATTAATATAATTCCGAATCCCAAAGGCTCGATCTATGGTGATATAGCAATGCGCTTCAAAAATCCAAAAGGAAAAATGATGACCGTTAATTGCTTAGATACTGCAGACGGCCAGCAGATCGGACCGAGAATGACAGAAGCTGAATTTGCAAAAACTAGTGCAAACATAATAATTGCAATAGAAACCACAGGCATGTATAACAGGCTAATAGAAGAAAATGCCCATGAAAAATTCAATGCCTTGCTGATAAATCTTGGTGGACAGGCATCCCGCTCTACGAGACGGATAATAAAGCGGCTTAATGAAGAGTTGAAACTGCCTGTTTATATATTTTGCGATGCTGACCCGTTTGGATTGCATATTGCTACTGTTATTATCAGCGGCTCAGCCAAATCCGCGCATGTTAACAAACATCTCTGCACGCCTCGTGCGCAATGGATTGGAGTAACAGCAACTGATATAATTGAATACAAGCTGCGAAGCGACAAATTAAGAGATCTGGATATCAAGAGAATCAAGGAATTGCAAGTTGACCCGAGATATGAGAAGGACAAAAGATTGCAGCAGGAACTAAAGGTTTGGCTAAAAATCGGAAGAAAAGCAGAACAACAGGCTATACTGCGGTATGGTTTTGAATTTGTCGTGGACAAATACCTTCCGGCAAAATTGAAAGAACTGAAGGCACCTGGAATCAGGTAGATTTTAAAATGCCAGAATATGATTTCATAATTCCTGATCAGTATAGAGGGCAAAGAATAAGGATTTTTGATGCAACTTCGATTATTCCGGATAATGAGGTATGTTAGCACTCAGGATTTTGAAATGGAAATTATTACATCCGAATTAATGCATCATTTAAACCGGCTTTTACAACCATCGTTTTATTGAATCACAATCCTACAAAAAATAAAATGGGACGAGCGTGAATTTCATCAACCAATATGAAAAATATATTTTTGCTCTTCATATTTTTTTGAGGGTATTTTCTTTCCTGAACCCCAGGAACTTCTTTCTTTGTTTCAGGAACAAAGTTCCTGAAACTCCAAGACGAGCTCTGCTCGTCGTCAGATTTAAGGGAAAGAAGTGGCTGTTTTGAACACGCGACAGCACGGTTTCAAACCGCAAGACGCTGCAAAGCAGCGTCAATTCGTTTCCGAAATCTTCAGCTTCACATATTGTAAAATTACTTTTATCTTTCACAAATCGTGTGCTCTCCCGGACTGAGCTATCGTCCCAGTTGACAGATGTTGAAAAATTCTGATCAACATCAAGTCACGCCTCGGGTAGGACTTGAACCTACGACCTTCTGGTAACCCTTTTTCCCGCTTCGCTCGAAAAAGCGTTAACGGAAAACTAACAGCCAGACGCTTAAGGCTTTGAATCTACCTGCTAAGCTACCGAGGCTTTATCGGATATTCTTAATTTCAGCTATTATGCTTATAAACTTAAAAATTATTTTAAATCCAGCTGAAGCATAATAATAACATGTACAGCTATACCCCTCCTAAGCCTAAAAAAACAGAGACAGGAAAAAATAATATTTTAAAGAATCTAAAAGACAGAATTCTTTCCAAAAAAATCGAGAATGCAGAAACTGATAAAAGCGTATCTAACAAAAAGGGCCTGTTTATTTTAGTTACGGTTGTTGCAGCTATAATAATTATATTTCTATCAGCTGATGCTATAACTGGCTATGTTACAAGAGTTGAAGTTGTTGAAAAGGAGCTCAACGAAACCCAGATAAAACTTATTCATGAAATAGACCGAAGTGCAGAGTGTTATAACCTTCTTGAAACATGCAGAAACGATTTCGGAGACTGCAAAACCAAGCTGACTAACTGCCAAGGCCTTGAAGAAAAGTATTTAGCCAGCATAAATATGCTTTCAGACAAATTAGACAGCACTGAAAAAAGCATTGAATCGTGTGAATCACAAAAAACTGATATTGATACAAAATTATCCGGATGCATAAATTATACTGAAAGGCTGGAAGCTGATAAAAATGAGATAATTAAAAATTACAGAAATTTTGTATGCTGCATTTCCAAATTGGGATCGCCGGACGTTGAAACACTGTACTGGAAAAATGTAAATAACAGAATAATCTGCAAATCTCAGCAGGATGAAACATTTGAACAGATAAATATTTCGGAATTATCATGCTGAAAATCAAAATTGATGAATGAATTACTAAGAAGTTCAGAATTAACACCACACCTTTTCGGGGTTTTCCCTCTGTTTGATGAATTCCTTTGAAATTACAATGAATCATGTTAGAATTGAAAAGAATCTTGTAAATCTTACTGATATTTTCTTCCGGTCTGGATAGTTATAGGAGGCTCTTCTATAGAAAAGTCAGAAGAAAGTCCTACTTTTTTTTCTCCTTGTTCATCAATAAACCGCGGAACACAACCTGTACAAACTCTCTTTGTGACGGCTCCAATGAATTAAACCAGTTAGTGCTCGATGTTAATGAATATCTCACAAGTTCATAAGCCATAAATTTTTTTTAACAGAAAAGCTTATATTCTTGAAAAAGGCTGTAATATGTTTTCCGTCAACGTTTTTTCTTTACATGTATTATTTCTTTCCGTGCACGCTTTCTATTTCAAAAGCATCGCTTTTGAAACTCCAAGATGTGCTTCGCACATCATCGGATTTTCTAAAGAAAGGGTGCGTTTATAAGCTTTATGCCAAATAAAGTAAATCATGACTGCGGAAAAAACTGATGAAAAAAAACTTCATGCTGAAGGTGTACTGGAAGAAAATAAAGTTGTGATCTGGGAAAATATAGAAGAACTTTATGACAATGGATTTTTTGGCAAAATACTGGACAACAGGCTTGAGCTGGCAATGGCTGAAGCATGTATACTTATCAAACGAGGCAGGCTGACAGTAACCCAGGAAGGCAAAAATATGGAATTTTCTGATTTATTTGAACATGCATGCAAAATGGACAGGAGATTTCCTGAAAGATTTCGGGTTTATGAAGATCTCAGAGAACGAGGACTTGTAGTCAGAACTGGATTAAAATTCGGCTGTGACCACAGAGTTTATGAACGCGGCGTGCAACTAAAGCGCGGTCCAAAATCAGCAAAAGAACATACAAAGTGGATTGTTTATTGCATTCCGGAAGATTATACATGTTCCTTTCAGGAACTTTCGAGATCCGTGAGACTTGCCCATAATATCAGGGCTAAAATGCTCTGGGCTTTGGTTGACAATGAAGGCGATATTACATATTATCAGGTTCTGCGTGTAAAGCCGTAAAAAATCTTTATAAACCGATTTAATAATATTATAGATACAGCAGGTAATATAAAAATATCTTATAAGGAGTGTTTTTATGGTGTATGGAATGATGAGTGGTGGATGGGCATGGAATGCACTATACTTAATTTTGCTTATTGGATTGATAATGCTTGTCTATCTTGGCGTTGCAAAACTCTGGGAAGACGTATTCCCAAAAAAGAGAAGACGATGAACTATCTGATTTTAAATTTTTATTCTTTATGAGATAATTATGGTAATAATAACTGAATATGCTCATGCACGTGCTGGACTGATAGGAAATCCGTCTGATGGTTATTTTGGAAAAACTATTTATTTTACATTTAGTGACCTTAAAGCATATACTGAAACACAGAGAAGTTCGAAAATTGTAATTGTACCGGGCAATGAAGACTGCACAATTTTTAATAATCTGACAGATCTTGCTCTTGACTCTGAATTATATGGCTATTGTGGTGGCATACGATTGTTACGGGCCTGTATAAAGAGATTTGATGATTATTGCTCTGAAAAAGGTGTAGAATTGAGAGACGAGAATTTTACAATAAAATACGGAACATATATACCGCGATGTGTCGGACTAGCTGGAAGTTCTGCTATTATAACAGCATGCCTGAGAGGGCTTATGAAATTTTATGATATAGAAATATGTGAGGAAGATCAGGCAAAGATTGTTTGGGAAACTGAAACAAAGGAACTTAAACTGGCAGCTGGCCTGCAGGACAGGGTAGTGCAGGTAAAACAGGGTCTTGTTTACATGGATTTTACTGATGAAGAAATGGCGAGAAACGGTTATGGAAAGTATGAAGAAATGAATCCTAATTTATTGCCTGATATGTTTATTGCTTTCCGGACAGATTTTGCCGGAGAATCAACTGTTCCGCATACTGATTTGAGAACAAAGTTTATACTTTATTAATGATTAAGAACAATCCATGAATGGGTGGCTGAAATGAAAGAAAAAAATATGAATAACAAACCGCTTGAACGTGTTGAAGAAATTCTTAGAAGTTTGGAAAGCATATCGAGAGACCGGTATAAAGCAGAAATTATAGGAATTTTTGGTTCCTATGTACGAAAAGAGCAAAAAAAGGGCAGCGATATTGATATACTTGTGAAATTCGAGAAAGGCGCTACACTATTTGATTTTATCGGACTTGCAGATTTTCTTGAGCAGAACCTTAAAATAAAGGTAGATATAGTTCCTGTAGATACTATCAGAAAAGAAATCAAGGAACAGGTTCTTAAGGAGGCTATCTACCTATGAAAGATTCACGGCTTTATCTGAAAGATATTCTAGAAGCTATAGAAGCTATTGAAAAATTTATAAAAGATAAGGATTTTGAAACTTTCAGAAAAAATGACATGATATCAAGTGCTGTTATAAGAAAACTTGAAATTATTGGCGAGGCATCCAAAAACATTCCTGATGATATCAGGAAAAAATATCCTGACATGCCATGGAAAGACATGACAGGTATGCGTGACAGGCTTATTCATTTTTATTTTAGTATAAAATATGATATTATCTGGAATACTGTAAAGAATGATATATCCAGAGTCAAACTGCTGATAAAAAGAATTTTAAAAGATATGGAAAAATAGGATGAATGATGGCTATATGGATAATTGCATGGTTTATATGAACATATAAATGCAATTATCATATCGTGAATTGCCACATTTTATGGGACATAAGTTACGCAATTCACAATATATTTATCTCAAAGATTGGGAAGTTAGTGGAAATAAACCCTGCACGCAACTTTCTGCTCTTTGCAGAATTGCTTAATTTCCTTTTCGGTGTTGTTCCAGTAAATGCTCTTTGAAAAGTAAATTTTTCTGTAGTTATCCAGCAATTCCGGATGTTTTTGTCCAAGCCATTTTTCAACAGAATGCCATATTGGTCCGCGTACATTCAGATTTTCAAACATATAGAAATCAGAATATTTTTTGGTTTTTGTAATAATTTCTTTCCAGTTTGTCAGGAATGGTAGGATTGGTCCAATGAAAACATACGTTCTGATGCCTGAATCTTTCAATTTTTTGAGTGCGTTGATCCTGTCTTGAACTGGCGAAGCAAATGGCTCGATTTCTTTTCGCAAATTGTCATTGAGCGTTGTAATTGTGATGCCGACATCACATCTTTTGAATTGCCTGAACAAATCAATATCGTGCAAAACTAAATCAGATTTTGTCAGTACACTTAAGTTTGGCTGCAGTGGAATCAACTTTTCCAGAATTTTTCGAGTGAGTTTGTATTTTCTTTCCAGAGGAAGATATGGATCAGTTACAGAAGAAAGAAAAATTGATTTGCCACAATATTTTGTTGTTTTAGCAGGAATCAGATCCGAGGCATTTATTTTCACATCAACAAACTTACCCCAAGACTCAATGTGTCCAGTGAAACGCTTCATGAAACGAGCATAGCAATACAAACATGAATGCATGCAACCGATATATGGATTTATAACATAATCAGCATCAGGCAGGTTGGATTTGGTGATTATTGATTTTGCACGGATTTCGCGTATTTTCATGATACTATATGACTGATAAAATTAATAAATTTGTAGAAATGTCTTTAACTCGATTGATTTCAATCTGTGCATGACAAAGTTTTTCTTTACCCGGATTCGAAACGTAAGACGCACCTATGAAAATTTTCCAGGTGCGTCATGGTTTTCGGAGGCAAATAAAATCTGGTCCATCTTAAGATGTAAAATATTCACCAATTCTTTAACTCTTTCGGATACTTGACATTCTATTGGACCGATCTTCAATCTTCTTCCTGCTGTTTTCTTATCTCTTTTTCCAGTCTTTCCCTGCTATATCCTTTCATTTTACCTAATTTATGTTCCATTTCATGCTCAATCTTTTTCAGGCTTTCGTGTGCAATTGGCACGAATTTCCAGCCTTCGGATCTGGCAGCAAAAATTCCAAGACTTGTATGAACATCAACTTTAACTTCGTGCAGAATGCGACTGCTTTCTTTCTTATGCTCTGTGAATTTTACTATCATCCTTTTAATTATCAGCCTATTTTTATAGCGATTGGTTATTTGCTCACAGATGCTGTAAATTTTGTTGACGTCTGCTTCATCCTGATTTTCAAGGCCTATAAATTCTATTGGTATATTCGGCATATGTTCATCTCCTGATAACATACTTATAATGATTGCATTTTAATGAATTAATATGTTTTGCTCAACGTGTAATGCTTATAAATTTTGCATGTATTTGTATTGATATGCGTATTTCCAGATTCATATTTATTGTTGCACTGATAGTTGCAGGAGTACTGACTTTAAAAATAGCTGTACATTTTCTGGGTTTTGAATTTATTCAGCTTCACCCGATGTTTTCTGCTGTCACCGGGGGTGTTATTTTTATCATAGGTATATTGTTCGGGGGAACACTGCCTGACTATAAGGAAAGCGAGAAAATACCTGGTGAAATTTCAGTTTCTGTCAAATCTATTTACAAAGACATGAAATTATCTGTTACAGATAAAAAAATGTTTGCATCAATGCACCAGCATCTTAAGGATCTGGTGGGTGCTATGATTGACAATTTCAAAAATAACAGATGGAAACAGCGTGAAATAAATGCAGTATTGGATGCAATTGACGAAGATATTATGAAGTTATCAATGAGAGGAGTACAGATAGGTTTTATAGCAAGAATGCGAAATGAAATAACTAATCTTGAAAGGTTTTCAAACCGTATAGAAACTATCAAAGAAACGTCATTTATGCCTGCTGCAAATACCATTGCCAAAGTTGTAGTAACAATAGTCATCGGAATGCTGATTTTTACTACAATTGAACCATTCTATGTAACCCTGTTTATCCTTGCTGCTGTAAGCTTTCTGCTTATCGGGCTTCTGATGCTGATAAAAGATATTGATGACCCGTTTGAGCCCGGAGACAGATCTGTCGCAGATGTTGACCTGAAGCTTATTTACAAGCTAGAAGACTATCTGAAGAATCATGATAATAAATAATTATAGTAAATATATATTGATTTATGGACGATCCCAGGCATATTATTGAAGTGAAGGAATACGTATGCCCTTTCTGTAATTCCACAAAACAAATTAAGACAAAGGATGTGGTTATCGGCAGCGAACATCATGGTGGTTTCCATGCAGACGAATGGACGTGCCATACATGCGGTTCAGAGAACGGCATTTTCGATGAAATCGAATTTTCACGTCTAAAAAATATGACAATTCAAGAATTATCCAACTTAAATGATTTTGATATTGTTGAATTGTTCCAGTTTGCAGGCAACCTAGTCCAGAAAAAAGAATTCAAAAGAGCGTTGCCTGTATTGAAGCACATACTGTCTCAAGATCCTTATTATGATAAATGTAGACATCTTATAGAAAAAGTTGAAAAGGTGATGGAATTAAAGAACCTTGCCAGAATGGATATGGATATTGGTGAAATCATAAATGCTATAAATGATCACTCTGAAATAACCGAGTACTTTCTTGATATGGATACGGGAAAAATTATATGTGTTTCAGGGATAGAACCTGATAATGAGAAGGAAGAGATTCCGGAAGGTAGCATACCTTTACTAAAAATACCAAGTCATAAAGGCTACAAAAAGATGGAAGAATTTATTGGGTTTGTATATAACAAAGATATGAAAGAAAAACTTATAATAGCTATACAGGGGTCTGGCGCATTTAGCAGATTTAGGTTTGTTTTGGATAACTATACTGGCGACACTGAATACAAGCAGATGTGGCAGGATTTCTATAATCAGTTCGTCTGGCAGGAAGCTATGGATTTTATTATCTTTGCATTGAAGACAAGAACAGAAATAAAACCAAAAGAATTCGTGGAGATAAATGGCATAAAATATCCTGTATGTGTAGAGGAAAAGGATACTAACATATGCTCAGCGAGATTTGTCAATGAAAAATTAATGATAACTATCTCAGCAAGATTGTGCGAGCACGAAAAGAAACGCATAACTGAGAAAATAAAGATGAGACTGAAAACTAAATTGGAGAAACCAAGACAGAAGAAATTTATAGAACCGATCAGAGAATTCAAGAACTGCGACATAATAGACCTTGGCAAAAGAAAGTATGCTGTAAAAATAGATTTTGCAGATAAAAAATCTTCCTCCGGCAGGTTGGTTGGAAATACTATACATCTGATCATTTCAAACAACCTGCATGAAGATATCAAGAAACAACACACATATGACCTGGTAAGAAAGATACTGTCCAGGGAAAGAAAACATTATTTATACCATAAACTAAAAGACCTGAACAAAACATACTTTAATGCTAAGTTTAAGGATGTCAGATGGGCAAGGCAAATGTCACGGTGGGGCAGCTGTTCTGAAAACAAATATATAAACATATCATATAGGCTTCTATTTGCTCCTGAAGATGTGCTGGAATACGTGTGCATTCATGAATTAGCACACCTCATAGAATTCAACCATTCGCAAAGATTCTGGAAGCTGGTTAGCAAGGCAATGCCTGATTACAAGGAAAAAGAAAAGTGGCTTGAAGAAAACTGTGGCGTAATATTTTAATCAGACTTCAAACCAAATATTCTTCACCAGAATTTGTCAGATCTGGAGACTTTTCTTAAAACTCAATTCCCTCCCTGACAGCATTCTTTATTGTCCTATGTTTTTATTATTTTTCCTGCACATTTAAAATGAAGTTATTTTGTGTTGTAAGATTCCTTCCGATTTATGCATGAAATCTGAATAAAGAAAATCTTCAGCATGCACGTACTGAAAGGAATCGCTCAATAGCAATTTTAGAGTGATTCTCCCTTAAAATAATTGCGAAGTTTTGAGACAAGATTTTTTATTTCCACCCGAACCTGTTTCATTGTATCACGATCGCGAATTGTAACTGTGCTGTCTTCAAGTGTCTGATGGTCAATTGTTATTCCAAGTGGCACTCCAATCTCATCTATTCTTCTGTATCTGCGGCCAATCGAACCAGCCTCGTCATAGAAAACCGAGAAACCTTCATCTGAAAGCATGTTCTTTACCTGCTTTGCTTTTTCATCAAGACCTTGTTTTTTCAAAAGCGGAAAGATTCCTGAATCAAATGTGGAAATACGCCTTGGAAATCGCAATACAATTCTATCCGAATCATTTTGTTCATTAATTTCAACGGTGGTTTTTTCTTCGTCACAGAACATACTCAATATTGCGAAAACATTTCTGTCAACACCCATGCTTATCTCCAAAACGTGAGGGATGAATTTTTTTCCTTCGATGTTAATGTTTTGACTCTGTTTTGAAATTTTTTCATGACCAGCCAGGTCATGATCAGTTCTATAATGCAATCCAGCAACTTCCTTGAAACCTATGTCTGGTATATCGAGCTCAATATCAAAATGATATTTATTGTAAAAAGCCCGCTCTTCTTCAGAAAGTTCCCTGAATCTGAATTTTTCTGGAGGAATTTCCATAATATTCGTGTAAAATTCCTGAATTTTTGCAAGATGATAAACATAGAATTTTGGAATCTTTATTTTTTCAACCACTTCAATTGCCGGCATTTCCATTATTTTATTTTGTCCGCGGTTTTTGACTAAAAATAATCTAAGTTTTGTATTTTTTATTTCATCAAATTTTGGATGTTCGTTGATTGTGTCCGGATCAAAAAATATCTGTAGTTCAGCCTGGGTAAATTCGCGCATGCGTATCAGGGCATTTCTCGGAGAAATTTCATTTCTGAATGCCTTTCCTATAATAGCAAGACCCAGCGGCAATTTTCTTCTCAAAATATGAAATTCCTGCAGGAAATTAACATATGCTCCCTGTGCTGTCTCCGGCGACAGATAACACTGCCTTGCGTCTTTTCCTGTGCCAACTTTAACCGGAAACATCAAATTCAGTTCTCCGACCTCAGATAATTCGCCTTTACACTTGGAACATCTGATATTGTGTTTCTTAATTAATTTCAGAATATCTTCAGATGATATTCCTTCAAATGTTTCATGCAGTCTGTCTTCAAGAATGTGGTCAGCTCTTTCTGAAAATCCGCATTTTTTGCATTTGGCAATAGGATCAACAAAAGATGCTAAATGACCACTGGCTTGAAAAACTTCTTCTGTCATTGTCTGGCATGGCTGGATTTCATAATAATTTTCGTCTAATCTTATGAAAAAATTTCTCCACTGATTTTCCCATTTTTTTTTGACCATAAAGCCAAGATGTGCATAATCATAGAAACCGGATATTCCTCCATATAATTCCGAACTTCTCCAAAAAAAACCTCTGCGTTTTGCCAGGTCTTCAATATCAATAGCCATAATAAATTGATGTTTGGCAGGTTTTTAATTCTTTTTATTTCATAGAACTATGAATAACGATATTATATAATTTAAATACTTTTCGATAGTAAATGATGTGTGTATAGTGATCTAAATTATAAATTTTGAGATGATTAGAGGGTGACATAAATGGTAAGATTAACTGATAGGGATATTATTGCAATGGCCAAAGGATATTTTACACACGATGAGTGGACATTATCCGATATTGCAGAAGCAAATGGTATTTCAATCAAAGCTTTAGCTACAAGAATAAAAGTTGCTGTGAATGATGGTTTAGTAGATGATTATACTTTAGAAGATTATAATAGCATATCCCGTGAAAAAAATGAAAGTGTAAACCCAATTTTGGATGTTGAGGCTGTTAGAATAACTGAACGATTTTTAAAAGGAGAACGACAGACAACAATAGCTGATGATTTTCCGGTTTCGGATACAACAATAAGACGTATTATTATAAATACTATAGAACGCGGATTGATTTCCGGAGTTACCATGGAAGATTATAAACAAAAGGTTGATGAAAATGATCAGGAAAAATATCATCGTAGAAGTTTTTCAAAACGATAGAATTCAAAACAAAGCGTTTTTATGTTTTATTTGTGATAAAATAGTATGTATATTAAAATAATAGTATTTGCGATTTTTTCTATACTTTTAATACATATAGCTTCAGCTGTATCAATCAACATACCTGCTGTACGGGAAGGTTCAGATAGTGGTGTACTAGCTACATTAGATGTAGAATTAAAGCCAGGAACCGGCAAAGTTTATGTTGATACACTGCCGCTTACAAAAATAGATACACAGGGCTCTGCTAGAATATCCAAGAAAGCAGTAGAGCAGGTTTTAAATACTGATCTAAGTGGGTATGATATTTTTTATACAATCAGATCTGATGCAAATATTGTCGGAGGACCTAGTGCAGGAAGTTCAATGGCAATTGCACTGATGGCTGAATATCTAAATCTACCTGTTAAAGAAGGAATATCATTAACAGGAACCATAAATCCAGATGGCTCAATAGGACCTATTGGAGGTGTCAGAGAAAAAGCAATAGCTGTAAAAAGCATAAACGAAACAACACTAATTGTACCAAAAGGTCAGACTATAAACACCAGCGATATAGGAATTGCTGTAATAGAAATGGGAAGCCTTGAAGAAATTGCTGATTATGTTCTTGGTTACAAAGCAGAATATCCTGAATTAGAAATTATAAAAGATGATAAACTGCAAATGGTTATGAAAAATATTTCAGAAGGTTTTATTGAAAGAACAGAAGAACTTTCAAAATATAACCTGAAAAATGAAGACCTTCGTGACAAATGGGATGAATTTGAAGGGATTTACAATGAAGCTAAATATCTTCATAAAAATGGTATGTATTATGTTTCTGCAAGCAGATCGTTTTCTGCGTCAATTGGCTTTTCTTATCTCAAAAACAGGGAAATTATAACTGATATTGAACCTGTGCTTGAAAATCTTCGCACCGAAAAGATCCAAACAGAAAATTTGCTTCAGGAGTCATATAAAACAGCGGATGCTGTAGAAGATATTGAAGTTATTTTAGCTGCTGAAGAAAGATTAGGAGATGCTGATGCGCATCTTAAAAAAGCATGGAAATATTTTTATAACAATGAGCTTGAACCAGCATTCTATGAAATGAGCTATGCTCAAGAACGGTTAAAAACCATTTCTCTGTGGCTGAATTTAATGAATTATTATCTCGGAAAAAACCTGACAGGTATAGAAAGCAAAATTAAAAATCTGGCTGAAATCCAGATAAAAGAAGCTGCTACTGCTATTGTTTATGCACAAACACTGGAAATCGATACTAAAGATCAGGAAGCTCTGCTTGACCAGTCACAGGATGAATACAATAAAGAGAAATATGGTGCGAGCTTATTCCGAGCTGCAGTCAGTCAGGCACAGACAGAATCTCTAATGGAAAGCTTTGGAAATGACATAAAAGAAAAATCCAATCGCCTTGAGTATCAGGCAACAGAAGAAATAAGATCAGCGCAAATGCAAGGCATAACACCAGTTATGGCAATAAGTTATTTTGAATATGGAAAATGGTTTCAGGAAAAAGATGATGTTTCCAGCTTGGTTTATTTTAATTATGCTAAAGTATTTGCACAGACAAGCTCTTCAATGCACAAGTCAGCTGATAATATTATTATAAACAGGAATTCAGGCATCCAAATGGATAATAAAAATCAAGAGTATGTTTTTTCAATCAATGACACAATTATTATTTTAGTCATGGTCATGATAATCGGAATTGTTGCAGGATTGCTTGTTCGGAAGTGCCAGTAGAGAGGCCATATTTATATATCAAAAACAATTAACATCTTTTACAGAAATGAATTATTTTCTCCCTGATAATTCTTTTTCAACGTCGTCTACGAACTTTTTTACATCAAATGCATTTGAAAATACAGAATCGTATATTTGCCTTATGGAAGATAAGTCATCAGACATAAAATGTATAAAGCCTGTCATATCTGTATGAGCGGGAGATGCAAAACCCATCAACCATTCTTTTTTTCCGATTGCTTGTGCTAATACTGAAGTAACTGGAGCGTGTCTCAATTTCAGTTTTGAAATTTTCATAAGTTTCTTAAGATTTTTAACAGCTTCTAAATCACTCTCCTCGATAATTATTTTTTTCGTTAGTTCAGTGGAAAACAAATACTTGGTTTCATATCCTTCTTTGGTAAATCTTTCCTTTAATGCCTTGACATACTTTTTTCTTATTTCGGACATGT
Organism: Candidatus Aenigmatarchaeota archaeon; assembly: GCA_018304635.1. Classification (GTDB taxonomy): domain Archaea; phylum Aenigmatarchaeota; class Aenigmatarchaeia; order GW2011-AR5; family JACRMX01; genus JAGVVW01. Next base: position 1,702 of record JAGVVW010000009.1, on the reverse strand, counting down.
TTTTTTCTTTTGTCAAAATCAGTGCAGGAGTTTTTGAAGATAAATACAACGTTTTGCTTTCTTTACACATTCTTATCAGATGTTCGTAAAATTCTTCAGGTGTTTTGTACATTCTTATTTTGGCTATTGTCATATTTGGCACATTATTTATTTTATATGATTTACACAAACCTTCAAAAAAAAGTTTTTTATCTGTTATCCACCCAACATTGAGTTTATACTGGTTATTATCTCTAATTATTATATTGTCTTTAACCAATTCCTTCAAAGCTTGATGCACGGCCTGATAGGAAACTTGCCTTCTTTTTATTACAACATTAAAAATCCGTTTAGTTCCTATAGGCCAATGTTCCGCTAAAATATGGATGACCTCATCTTTTAAAGGCATATAGATATATCGTCGTGGAATATATAAAAAACTTTTAAACCGTTCGGTTGAGTAAAAGTAAACCATAGGTATTTCCCTTTCGCTATTGTATGAATATTATGGTTCGGGAAATATCAAAGTTTAATGTAATTGTACCAGAAGGTCAGGAAGATTATCATGAACTGGTTTATAATACGTTTACAGGTTCAATTACAAGAGTCAATCACCCATTAGCAGAAGTATTGAAGAATCGAAGTTCGTCTGTTTTTAAATTCCCGGAATTCAGGCTTTTATCAGAGTGTCTTGAAAATCAAGGAATACTGATTCAACCTGATTTTGATGAATTAAAAGAATATGAAAAAATGCATCAAAGATGGAAAGAAGGAAGAGAAAACGTTGAAGTTAATGCTCTATTAACTTATGACTGTAATTTTGAATGCCCATATTGCTATCAGGGAAGGGGTGAGGATGGTTATAAAATTCATGGATATAAGTATATGAGTCCGGAATTGTTGGGTTTAACTACTGATTTCATTAAAAGAACTCTGGTTGAGCGGGGTGCTAGAAAGATAGAACTCGTTCTATATGGAGGAGAACCATTTTTACCAGTTGCAAAACAAATGGGTAGAAAATTAGCTGATGATATTTCAAGGTGGACAGAAGAGAATGATGTATCATTCAGTTTGCATGTTTTGAGTAATGGAAGTCTTATGAGTGATGATGATATTGAATGGCTTTCTGGCTATAAAGCAAGATTACAGATTCCCATTGACGGCAGTCCTGAAATGCATGATAAATATAGATTTTATAAAGAAAATAGAAAGGGGTCTTTTGAAAATGTGGCTAGAGTTCTATCTTTAACTAAAGGATCTGGTATAGAAACTCACATAAGAATAAGTTTAACTGACGAAACGTATCCTACAATGGAAAATTTACTCGGTGAACTTAGGTTAAGAGGGCTTAATCACGTATATCCAGATTTTTGTTACATAACTGCGTTTACAGAAGCTTGTTCGGATTTCGAGAGTCACACACTTTCTGATTTACAGTTATTTAAAATTATGCCTGAATTATGGAGAAAGGCACATGCAAATGGTTTTCCTTTAGATATTAGGCCACGAGTTCAGCCATTGCCATGCAGTAGTGTTGCCGATGGTTCTTATCTTATAGATCCTTTTGGAGAAGTTTATAAATGCTGGGAACTTGTTGGCTTAAAAGAACATTCGGTTGGCAGAATCAAGTAAGCTGACTCGCTTCGCTCGTCAGCTAATTTTTTAACTGACTTTTGTTCATGTTATTTTTTATTAGAGCTTCTGGAATAAACCAATCTACTAT
>JAGVVW010000008.1 GCA_018304635.1 Candidatus Aenigmatarchaeota archaeon | reverse complement strand
TCTATTTTTGCTCCATTTCCATATGCAGTGATTCTTTTTTCATATACCATTGAAATCTCACCGTCTTTTAAAAATAGTTTTCCGCCAGTTATGCCTTTTTGATTTATGAAGCGTCTCTTGCTATGAGAATCAAAGAAGCATCGAGCATGCAGATGGAAAGTGTGGCAGAAGAAAGATGAAAGAATTGATACTGCATTGTTATGCAAAGGTGTTTGGCATAATATCATGTTATTGAATTAGAATTTTAGAGGTTTTGTCCCACAGCCAAATTGAAAGAAACCTATAAAAGTGGCGAAGTTAAGTTTCTAATGAAATGTTCCAAATGCTATAATATGCGAACGGGAAGGGATAATAAAATGGATAAATTTGTTTGCACCAAATGTGAGAGAGAATTTGGTTCAAAGGAAGCATTATATCAGCATACACAAGCAAAACACACCGAAGAAGTAAAAAAGCTTAGATTTCAATTGAATGAGAGACAGAAAAGAAAAATAAGAAATTGGTCGATTTTCATTGTTATCACAGTTCTTTTTGCTGGTAGTGTCTATTTCCTCACTTCCAGCACCAAAACTTTACCACCCACAGACATACAGGGACACATTGAAGCAAACCCCTCATCGCATATACTCAAAGAACCAATGCCAATAGAGATACAGAAACATATGCTTGAACATGCAGATGGATATGGTCCTCCCGGAGTTGTCATAAATTATAATTGTGAAGATTATAACTGTGAAGATGGTTTAATTGAAAATCTGGAAGCATTTGCTGAAAAATATACTTTTGTTTATATTGCACCATTTCCAAATATGAATGCAAAGATTGTTTTGACAAGACATGGGAAAATAGAAATATTGGATAGTTATGATAAAGAAAGAATCGAAAATTTTATTTCAGATATAAGTGTAAAATAAAATTAAAGGGTGAAAAATAAATAGTGTTTTTCATAGACCTGCGACATGCTGATGGTACAATGACATTATAACCATATATGAAAAATTGATGATAAAAATGCTAAAATTATATGGATAGACACAGTAATAATAGTTGACCAAACGAAATATTTATGTAAGCCAAATAATTTTCTTCTTTTTTCATCAGAACATATGCCATTCATACAACCTAAATTAAATGAGCAAGTAAACATTAGAAAAATAAAAAATACTCCGGCTAAAATGCCACTCCAGAAAATAAGTGTTTGCCCTAGAATAAAAGTTGTCATTTTGATCACTCCGGAATGTGAACTGAACAGTGTTCTTTTTTCTCGCTGTCGGATATTTTACTGCAAACAGTTTTATTGCCTGTTTCGTGTGCAAAAGTATGATAACAATCATTCCTGGTATTTTGGTCGCTGATCGGGTCACAGTCTTTATTTTGATTATTTGATAAGAGTGCAATAAATATCAGAGTAATCACAAAAAATATAACTACAAGAAGTATTAGGTATTTTTTATTCATTGTTTATAAATATTGTAAAGCATATATAAAAGGTCAAAAAACTCTATCTACATTCTCTTATTGAAATTTCTTTAACAGTTTAATAAAAAATATGTTTGCAGAATTCCTGCGAAAATTTTGAATATAAAATAATTTCACATTCAGTAGAATGAATATAAAATAAAAGGATTAAAAAAAAGAATAATTTCTGCTCAAATCAATCCCTTCCTGAAATCGGTCCCTTCCTGATTTAGTGCTGGGTCCTTTTTTATATCATTTCCTTTCTAATCAAATCGTTTCCAGCCTGATTCGCATCAGGAATGTTTTAAACCTTTTTGATTGTCTTGGAAATAAATTCTATAACATCGCTGTCTACAGGAACAGTGAACGACTTTTTGTATCTCTTTTCGCCTTTTGGTGTTATAAAACCACGGCTCAGGGATATAAAGGTATTTTCACCGTCTTCTGTTCTTGCCTTTTTTCTGGCAACTTCGATGAAATTGTTGTTTCCGAATTTTATTTCTTCAGCTTTTAGCGTTTCAAATTCAACATCAGCCATTTTATCAACGCCTCCATTTTTATTTATGGTTCTATTAACCCAGTTAAGCTTTTAAACCAATGTTTTCGTCAACATTTAACCACATAATGGGTAAATATTTAAGTGTTTGTGTACATGATTATAAGAATTTATATTTTCTGAATAGACTTTCTACAAAAAATACGGGTCTGAACTTTACTTTCCCAGTATCTTTCCATAATTTTTCAGAAAGCACATAACCGGTTTTTGGTTTGTAGTGACCAACAAAACTGTGGAAAGATTTTGTTATTTTAGGTTCGGACAAAATAGATTTAATTTCCAACGGAGCTATTTCTCCACTTTTCTCAACTACAAAATCAACTTCTGCCTTTGATTTGGAACGCCAATATCTGACATCAAAACCTGCCTTTACAAGTTCAGTGGCCACAAAATTTTCATACAGGAATCCTTTATCCTGCCTGTTTTCCAGAGGTTGAAAGTTTTTTACTACAATATTTCTGAAACCATTATCCAAGAAAAATATTTTTGGAGCTTTCACAAGTTCTGTTCTTTTGTTTGTATAATTTAAAAGCCTACTCAACATATAGTCATCTGGAAGATTCAAAATTTCTTTTATTTCTTTAAGAAAATATGTGTTATATATATTTTTTAAAACAATTTCCTTTTCTTTTTTATCTTCTGTTATTATTACCCTTGGATAGCCGCCAAACAGACAAAACTCATAATAGCAGAGGACTTATTTAAAGCTTTTTATCAGCGAAAAACCTTTCAGCTGCTTTCGCCAGTTCATCAGAATTTGCAACAACTTGAATATTCATTCCGGATGGAAACAGCTTTCTGTATGTTGACCAGTGAAATCTTTTATCCATGAAAACGCATATTCCTCTGTCTGTCTCTGAGCGAATGCAACGACCAGCTGTCTGCAAAGCCTTGAGAACCGCCGGATAAACATAAGCATAATCCCAGCCTTTTCCAAATTTCTGGTTATAATAATCAATCAAAGCCTGAGTGTGAAGTGTTGGTTTTTCCAGTGCAACTCCAACAACAATTACAGCACTTAATGCATCTCCGTAATAATCAACTCCTTCTGACATGCTCCCAGCCTGAACACCCAGCAGCAAAGCACCTTCTCTATGGCTTTCAATAAAATCTTTGTAAAGCAGTGTTTTCTCTTGTTTTGTAGTTTCAGGCTCTTCAAGAAACACTGCTTTGTCAGTTTCTATGAACTGGGAAACATTATTTCTGATATCATAACTCGGAAAGAACACAGCAGTATTGCCGGAAATTTTTGCACAAAATTTATTTATATAATCAGATATTTTCCTGTACTGTAAATCATTTCGCTCAGTATATTTTGTAGTTACTTCAGGCACAGAAATGTTTATTCTATTTTCTGGTGGAAAATCTGATTGATAAGATTTATACATTGAGTTCCTTGAATTCAGGCCAAGAAGATTAATGTACATATCAACAGGTCTTAGCGTACCTGACATCAAAACAGCAGAATGAACACCGTTGAAAACGGGATTCGCAGGAATAGAGCAGTCCAGACAGTTATAATTCAGGCTGATTGAATTTTTTCCTCGTGAAAATTCCTTTTCAATTATTCTAGAAAAACCATTATTTTCACCCGACCATGCTGTCATAAAAACAGCCAATGTTCCTATGCTTGAACGTTTTTTATAATCACGAACAACTTCAGCAGAATTCATAAACAGTGTAATCATATCTGAGAAATCATATTCCTGCTGAACTACCCTCATAAATTGTTCCTTTGTTACAAAGCTGTCTTGTTTATACATTTTCTTGAGGATATTGTCAACATAATCAATGCATTTTATAATTTCGTCATCGAGCTCTTCCTGATATTCCACAGCTTCTTTTGTAGCGTAATGCGTAGTAGTAGTTGATATTTTATAGGACAATAAATCTCTCAGCCGTGACGGAAGATTATGCGCTTCATCCACAATGAGAATGATGTCTTTAAGATCTCTTTTTATTCTAGCAAGCATCTGATCCCTGACCAGAGAAAAAAAATGGTAATAATCTCCGATAATTACGTTACTGTCTTTGGCAAGCATTAATGCTACTTCATAGGGACATGTATTTTTGCATATGTTTTTTATTTCTTCCGCATGATGCGGGATTTTTTTTAAATTATTTAAACAGGCATAGGCAGTCTTTGTATATTTCTGATCGTGAATAGTATTGCTGTAAAATGCGCATTTGCCTTGCTCTTTAATTCTCCTGCAATATTCAAAAAAATCCGACGATGGCAAAACATCAACTGCTTCCTGATTGCACAGCCATTTTTTTCCTATAATGTCTGCAACTATTATTTGCCTGATATTTTCAGGCTGTTCGTTGATTTTTTTAATTGTTTCAACAACTATAGCGTGTTGTGAATGTCTTGGAGTGAGAAAAAATATTACTTTATTGTTTTCAACTGCATATTCTAAGGTTGGTGCGAGTACAGCAGCTGTTTTTCCAATACCCGTTGAAGCATCAGCAAGCAGAATCGAGCCGGAATCAATTGTTTTTTTTACATCGTCCATAAATTCTTTTTGTCCCGACCTGATTTTTTCAAATGGAAAGAATGACATGATTTGTATTTGGATTAAAAAGATTAATAGCAATAACAACATTTAAATAATTCAGATAAATAATTATTACTAGGTGTTTGTATGCCGATAACAATAATAGATAATGGAAAAGGTGCTGACAAAATATCTGGTATACTTACATGTCCTAAAAAAATTATAAAACCCGAAGAGATTGGAAAAGAAAATTTATCTGCAGTGATTATTTCAGACGGCGCTCCGCAGAAAAATAATCAGAAATGCATAGAGCTTATACAGAATTTTAACAGGCCTATGCTTGGCATTGGCCTCGGCTGTCTGTATATGGTAGCTGCATTTGGCGGTACAATTCGAGAAGGAAAAAATGAAAAAAACATTTTAGTGAGCGTGAACCAGATAAATCCGCTTACAAATGAAATGAAAAAGAAATTTAAAGCTGTGCGGGAAAATAATTTTTTCATAGACAGTCTGCCCGAATGCTATGATGTAGTTGCAACAGCTGGCCGTGAAATTGCAATAATAAATGATATTGAGAATCCGTGCTTTGGAATTCAGTTCAACCCGGAAATTGATGCTGAAACAATAGCAATAATCAGAAACTTTCGGAATTTCGCAGAAGTCTGGGAAAAATATCACAAGTAAGAATTTAAGAAGAAAGACCATTTTGGATTTTTAAAAATTAGAGAAATGCCGAGAAGTGTCAAACCTGGGTTGAAAAAATGTTAGGAAATGTCAGATTGGGGTTTAAATTTACTAATCTGTTTTCGTGTCAGTTACCAGACTCAGGATTTCAGGATACCATTCAGGATTTCCTGCAATAATTGTTTTTGATTCTAAACTATGAGGTCTGCCATAATAATCAGTAACTTTTGCTCCAGCTTCTTCCATAATAATATAACCAGCACTATGGAATGGTTCAGCAAGCGGGGTTATGCATGCATCAAAACTTCCTTTTGCAAGATAGCAATAATCTAAACTACCGGTTCTAAAAACCCTGAATGTCGCAGCCTGATCAATAATTTTTGCTAAAACTCTTTTTGATGATTCTATTATTTCAGGAGGATGGTTGCTCCTGTTCCATCCAACCACTGATCTTCCAAGTTCTGAAATATCAGAAACATGAATTCTTTCGCCATTAATCCCTTTTATGTAATTTGTAGTCGCATCAATTGGATCAATTACAAACAAATATCTTCCGCTTCCTTGCCTTCCGGTTTCTTCTCCATAAAATTCAGCATCAGGAAATCTTTCCGTTATTCCTCTTATAATTCTTCTTTCTGCCTTTTCATCAATTTCAGTAACAAAATCTCTGGAAGACTTATCTCTGATTTCTCCATAATTTCCAATACAGTTTAATGCATAACTTCCAGTTTCTCTTACAGCTTCTGTTACAGTATCTCTTAATTCTGCTATAATATCTTTCGACATATTTAAAACCTTGTTATTTTTTGTTGTTTCTTCTGTTCCAATACTTCATTTATAATCATAATATTTTTTATCTTTTGTAGTGTAGAATAATTACTCAGGAGACGCCACCTCTAATGACTTTGTGAAAAAATCGATTTCTTGCTCCTTTGTCCACAATTTTTTATCTGGCATTTTTCTTACATTCCTTTTTGATTTCTTCAATCATAAAGTTCTCGGCATCATTGCACTAAAAATCATTTCATCCCATGTAATCCAGATCATCATTCATTTCCTGCTTCTTCTTTTTCGCCACAATGCCACGATATGCATCATTTAATTCTTTTGAAACTGACGGCTTTACAGTTCTCAGTGCCTCTTCAAAGTGCTTCATGAAAATCTTTTCAACTTTACTACCTTCTCTTATAACACTCATCGCAGCCTCGCGTATCAGCGCTTCAATGTCAGCTCCTGTATAGTTTTCAGTGCGCTCTGCTAACTTCTCGAGATTGACATCAGATGCCAGTGGCGTATTTCTTGTATGAACTTTGAAAATTTTTAATCTGGTATCCTTGTCAGGACTTGAAACTAAAATCTGGCGATCAAAACGGCCCGGCCTTAATAAAGCAGGATCTAAAATATCCGGCCTGTTCGTAGCAGCTACAATAACTACATCTTTCAGGTCCTGAAGACCAGACATTTCTGTCAAAATTTGCGCTACAACTCTTTCAGTCACGCCTGAATCGCGGCTTTGTGAACGTCGCGGAGCCAGTGCATCAACTTCATCAAAGAAAATTATGCTTGGTGCAACCTGCTTTGCACGATGGAAAATCTCACGAACATGCTTTTCAGAATCACCAACCCATTTGGAAAGCAATTGGCCAGCATTTATCAGAATAAAGTTTGCATCGGTTTCATTTGCAACAGCCCGTGCTATTAATGTTTTCCCGGTGCCCGGCGGCCCGTAAAGTAAAATTCCTTTTGGTGGTTTAATACCGAGCTTTTCAAACATTTCCGGCTTTTTCAGCGGCCATTCAACAGCTTCTTTAACAGACTGCTTAATATCATCCAGCCCTCCAATATCAGTCCATTTTATTTTCGGTTTTTCTATTAAAACCTCACGCATAGCAGAAGGCTCAACCATTCGCATTGCATTTGAAAAATCTTCCTCAGTTACAATGAGTTTTTTTAAAATTTCATCTGATAATGGCTCGTCTTTTTTAATTTCACTGAAGTCAGGCAATGCACGCCGCAGTGCATACATTGCAGCTTCTTTTGAGAGTGCTGAAATATCAGCACCAACATAGCCATAAGTTATTTCAGCTATTTTATCAATATCAACATTTTTATCAAGCGGCATTCCTCTTGTATGAATTTGTAGAATTTCTTTTCTGCCTTTTTTATCCGGAACTCCGATTTCGATCTCGCGGTCAAAACGGCCCGGCCTTCGCAGAGCAGGATCCAAAGCATTTATCCTGTTTGTAGCTGCTATAACAATAACATCACCCCGGGCAGCCATTCCATCCATCAATGTCAATAATTGTGAAACCATTCTCTTTTCAACTTCACCATAAACCTCATCTCTTTTTGGAGCTAGTGAATCAATTTCATCTATGAAAACAATTGCAGGTGCATTTTTAGTTGCATTTTCAAAAACTGATCTTAGATTGCTTTCAGATTCACCATAGAATTTGGATAATAATTCTGGACCATTTATTACAGTGAAATGCGCTCCTGATTCATTGGCAACAGCTTTTGCAAGCAGTGTTTTTCCGGTGCCTGGAGGTCCATGCAAAATAACACCTTTGGGCGGATCAATTCCGATTCTCTGAAATATTTCAGGATGCCTCATTGGAAGCTCTATCATTTCACGTATTTTTAGAACAGCATCTCCTAAACCACCAAGATCTTCATAAGTAACTGTAGGAACTTTACTTTCCTCCATGGGCTTTGCAGCTTCTGGTAAAAGTTCAACTTCAGTTGCTTCTGTAATCTGAACATAACCTTTTGGATTTGTTGAAACAACCTGAAATTTTTCTTCGCCAAATGGTGCAAAAAAAACATCATCCATGTTAAAGAACTGATCAAAAAATGTATTGCCTGTAGTCATTCGTCTTCTGACAAGAGGGTTTGGAATAATAACATCACCAGTTGCCACAGGCCGCATTATAAGATTTCTTTTCAGAAGATTGTCACCCATATGAATAATAATTCCTTTTCTCGCAGGCGCAATAGTAACGTGTTTTGCTTCTTTTATATCGGCCTGCCTGACTATAACAATCTCACCTATACCAGTACTTGCATTTTTTCGCTCTAGTCCATCCATTCGAATAATTTCAACACCAGCATCAGACGGATAGGAACGCACAGCAACAGCAACTGTTGACCGCTTGCCAATTATCTCGATAATAGAACCTTCTTTGATATCTAACTTGTTCATGCTTCTGGCGCTCAGTCTCGCAATTCCGCGGCCAAAGTCTCCCCGTTCACTCAGTTCACCTACTTTTAATTTCACTTCTGGTACAGTACTTGCTTTCATGTTCATCAAACCTCCATTCAAAAAGCTCTCGCTTTTTGAAAATACTCACACCTTAATAGGATTTCAACTATATGTTCTGTTATATCCGTATTATTCTTTAGATAAGTTTTCGCACACTACTCTATTTCCACATGATGCCCCTTTTTTCTCATTTCAGTTATCTTCATATGATCCAGTGTTATTCGCATCATCTCACAATGAACCTTATCAGCCCATTCTTCAAAATAATCCATCATCTTTTGCATATTTCGCAGTTCAACTATAAAAGCTGAATCCGCAACCTTGATATGTGGAATATCATTCAACAAACCTTTCCTGTCATAGCAATAATTTCCTTTTTCAGCCGGAATTATCTGCTTCCAGCCATGTAGTCCGCGGTAAAATTTATTTCGCTCATAATCGGATTTAAATTTATTTTTGTCCGTATCAAAGGTGATAAGTACAGCTTTATTTTTTTTTATTATCATCATAGTATATCACCCTCGTGTATAGGTACCTTTTCTTTTCCATAAATATCAAAGGAAAAGAAAAAGGATCATTTAGTGTTTACATATACACTAAAAGTATTTAAAGATTAATTTGTATTTCTCTGTCGTAACAGTGGGTGATTTAGATGAAAAATGAAAATTTGTCGAATGCGGGTGGCATATGGATTTTTTATACTTTATTTACACTATTATTTTATGAAAATATTGAAATCATGGAAGATAAAACAACAATAGACATATATTTTAATTCTTGAAAAAGGTGTCTGATAAAAATAATATTTTTCGTGCACGTTTTTCATAGACATATATTTTAATTCTTGAAAAAGATGCAATGGACTGGACGAGATTTTCATAGCCTTTCATTTTATATGCAAAGCCAGATGTCTTTCTTTGGTGACCTTAAGCTTTCTTTAACGACTTGACGCATCGAAGATGCGTCTTTCGTTTGAAAAGAAAGGTTAGCTTGAACTCGCAGCCTCTTCCATTCTGGATTTTTAATATACAAATCAAAGGATTGCAACTGTTCTTTTTTCCATACATGCTTTTTTCTTCATCTATAATATTTTTCGTCAACGTTTTTGATAGATGCAGATTTCAATTCTTCAAAAAGGTTGTGCCATGGAAGCGATCTTCCAGTTGATCTACCAGCCCATTGGTTTATTTTATCTAATAGAACTTTAAAAATCAATTAACTCTTTTCCATACGCCTGCACATTTTCCTGATGCATATACAATATTTGGATTTTTCGGGTCAGCTGTCATGTGTTCTATGTCACCTGACCACTCACCAGTTATTTGTGTCCATGTCCCGGAATTTCCATTCAGTCTTGACATCCATATGCCATTGCCATTAAAAGATGCACTATAAACAAAATCACCTCCACCGTTAACAATTGTCATACCTTTTTCCGGTAGAACAAGAAACCATTCATTTATCTTTTCGTTTGTAACTTCTGATTTATAAACACCATCATCAGTTGCCACAAATATATTGCTTTTCGGACTAAAAACAGAATAAATTCTTACAGATGCATCAAATTTATAAGCCAGCAACCACGTTGACCCGTCATTTGAACTCATATAGACTTCCTTTCCTCCGGCAGCAAACAAAAGTTTATTATTCATAAATGAAATGGATTTTATATTTTTTGCATCCGGTATTTCAATAGCTTTCCATGTGTCACCTCCATTTTCAGTTTTAAGCAATCCTTTGTTGGATACAGCAAAAGCAATATCTTTTTTTCTCGGATGCGGCAGAACATCAAGCATTTCCATGTTATCCTGATTTCTTAATTCCCATGTTGACCCTGCATCATTGCTTATCCACATATTTTTTTCAGGCTGCCATGAAACCATATATACTTTGTTTGGGTCTGCGATTGAAAAGCGTATAAAATTAGCATCTGAAGCCTTGTCTGCAACCCTGAAAAAATTTTTGCCACCATCAACGCTTTTGAAAATTCCATGGTCACCGTATCCTAATAGAATGATACCTGTATTATCAGGATGAACAGCTATTGCACCTTTATAGCTTTCCATGCCTTTATTGGAATAAGTATTTTTTCCCTGAACAACACCTGTTTTTTTCGTATGCAGAGGAACCCATGTTTTTCCACCATCTATTGTTTTAAACCCATTGGATTCCCCACCTGATGTGAAAACCATTTCCAGTGGATTATACTCGTTAATACTTAGATCTATGCCGAAAAACTGTTTGTTGTCAGCCCATCCCTCTGCCATATTTTCTTCTGTTGTCAGGCTTTCCCAGCTGGAACCGTTGTTCCTGGAAACCCAGATTCCTCCGCCTTTAATATACAGAGAAGTAATGAAAATCGTATTATTATCAGTTGGGTGCTGTTCAAAATCTTTATACTGAATAACATTGTAAACTTCCTTTCCGGGTCTAATAATTCTGGGACTGATAAGATTTGAAGTAATATCTCGCCAGGTCTCTCCCTCATCAATGCTTTTCCATACTCCTCCTTTATTTTGAGGATTTGTAAGCAGAACAACGTAAATTGTTTTTGGATCAAATCTGTCTAATTTTACAGTCACTGGACGATCATGAGGAAGGCCAGAAAGTTTTTGCCATGATTTTCCATTATCCAGACTTTTCCATAATCCTGTGTTTGTAGCAGCATAAATTTTATTTTCCGGAGATATCGCCAAAGAATATATATTTGCATTTTCTATTTTTCCCGCTTCGATCCATGTTAAACCTTTATCATCGCTTCGCCAAATAATTCCTTCGGATTTTGCCACATTATTATATGGTTCATTAGCATCAAGTCTGCCGGTAGCAGCGTAAATAATATTATTATTTAAGGGGTTGAAAGCTATGTCACCAATTTTTGCTTCTTCTCCGGATAAAACACGTGACCATGTTAAAGCATTATCCGTACTTCTATATACACCTGTTTTTCCTCCGGCAAAAACAAGATCTTTGATTTTCGGATGTGGTTCTATAACCTGCATATCATCTGCATCTGAACCGAATTTCTGATAATCAAATCCTTTGTTTGCAAATTGCCATGTTTCACCCGAATCCCTGCTTACTCTTGCCCCGCCACAATTAATTACTAAATATATATTATTTCCTGACTGAACAATACTCGGACTAAGACCAGAACTTCCCGGACCTATCAATACCCATTGATCAAAAGAAGGAACTATCGTTGTTGTAGTTATTGTTGTCGTACTCGTGGTTGTCGTACTCGTAGTTGTCGTTATCGAACTTATAGTTGTGGATGTACTCGTTGTTGTACTTGTTGTAGTGCTGGTTGAAGTTGTAGTAGTTGAAGAAAAATTTCCACTTGGAAAAAACAGCAAATCCCTGTAAAAAACAAAAAATACAGTTAATAAAATAAACAATAAAACGACAAATATCATAGATTTTGTACTACCCACGACTCTTGACATAAATAACTTATTACATATATAATATTTAAACATTCGTCTTACAATTTATTTATGAAGATATTAATTGTTGCCAAGACTGATGAAGGCATAGATAAGATGGCTGAAAAGTTGGCTGAGAAACTTCATGCAGAAGTAATTTTTGATACATATACCGGCCAGAAGCTTTCTGCTGATACTGAAAAAGTTCCTGAATTTGACGGCGATTTAATCATTACATTGGGCGGTGATGGCACTTTTTTATGGGTCGCTTCCAAAACAGAAAAGCCAATTCTTCCTGTCAGAACCGGAGGGACTGGATTCCTGACAGTAATAGATTATGAACACCTGCTTAAAAAAATGAATGACATAAACAAGCAGAACTACATCATTGAAAAGTGGAACAGAATAAAAGCATGCGGCATTGATGACTGCCTGCCTGCTTTGAATGAAATAGTAATATCCAGAAAATTCCCTTCAAAAATCATGAACATTGATATAAGCATTGATGATGTAAATTTTGAATTTCGCGGCGATGGAGTATTGATATCAACTGTGAGAGGTTCAACAGCTTACAATTCGTCAGCTGGAGGTTCGGTCATAGATCCTTCATTGGATGCAATTTCAATTGTCCCGCTAAACAGTTTTTACACTACACTAAAGCCGATGATAATTCCTGCGGATAAAAAAATAGACATTAAACAAAACAACAGTGGCATAATTGTCGTTGACGGATATTATGAAAGCACCACAAAAAAAGGCCAGGAATTTACAATCGAAAGAAGCGAGCCTGCTAGAATTATCAGGCTTTCTAAGGATAATTTTTATCAGAAACTGAAGCAACTGATGAAACAATAATCAGAATTATTTTCCCACCACAAGCTTATAAAATTTTGCATTGGAATTCTATTATATGGCACGAAGAAGAGAATTTTCAGGAAATGAAGTCATGAGGCGTTTATTGGAAGTTGAAACAGATTATTTTATAGATGAAGACGCTATTAAAAATGAAAAACTTTCTCCTGCAAAATTATATGGACTATTAGATGAACTAGGACGTGATCTGGAAGGCATTTACATAATATATCTACAGCCGGACAAACTTGCTGTGATAAATGAAAACACAAGAGAGCAAATCAGCCAGGCATACAAAAGACTGGCAATAAGAATTGGAAATGATCGCCGGGGTCGTCTGGGTCTTCCGTTATATATCAGATGGCCTGAATATTCACGAAATTGATCCTAATCAGTCTCAAATTTCCAAAATTTCATATTCACATCGTTTCAATTGTTCTTTCTCTAAATTTTCCCCTTCTTTACTGTAAATAGCAAAATCATTTCCCAGCATCATCGTTTCACAGCATATCAATTCCCAAGTCATTATCACCACTGCTTTTGGAACTACCACTGCCTTTAGAACTATCGCTACTTCTGAAACCATCACTATCCTTAGTACTATGCTTCATTGCAGATGCCTTTTTGTCTTCTGCACCAGTTGGCCCAAGAATATAGGCACTTTTTACACCTGTGATAATAGAGATAACCTGAATGCCGTCAAATTTTGGTATTATTCTCGCACCCCATATAGTTTGTGCGTTTTTATTCAGATGACTACTGACAGCTTCTCCGATTGTATTGACTTCATCCAGTGTCATATCTTCACTGCCTATAATTTGTATCAAAGCTCCGCTTGCACCAGCATAATTTACATCCAATAATGGATGATTCAGAGCTTTCATAACAGCTTGCTGTGCTCTATTTGTTGTATCATTGGATCTGCCAGTTCCTATTGAAGCTACCCCACCTGACTTCATGACAGCTTTGACATCAGCATAATCAAGATTAACCAATGAAGGTTCACTGATAGTTTCTGTTATTCCTTTTATCATAGTTGCGATCAGGTCATCTGCAACGCCAAACGCTTTTTTCAAAGGCATATTGCCTGCAAATGCCAGAAGTTTCTGGTTTTCAATAACTATAACAGTATCACAGTTTTCCCGCAGAACAGCCAAGCCTTCTTCAGCTTTATCAACCCGCGAACCTTCTAATTTAAATGGCAATGTAACAGCTGCAATAACAATTGCACCTCTGTCCTTTGCTAATCTGGCAACAACCGGCAAAGAGCCTGTACCAGTGCCACCGCCTAAGCCGCAAGTTGCAAAAACAAGATCTACGCCATCTAAAATATCTATAATTTCATTTTTAGCTTCTATGGCAGCATCTTTACCAACTTCCGGATAACCTCCAGCACCAAGACCTTTGGTGATATTTTTTCCAAGTAGAATTCGCTTATCAGCTTTTGTTATTGAAAGATGTTTTGCATCTGTATTAAGTGCAACTACTTTAGCGCCAGTAATCCCCATTTCATATAATCTGGTAACTGTATTGCACCCGCCTCCGCCAGATCCAACTATCAGAATTTTTGCTTTTTGTGCTTCAAATAAATCATCATCGCTCATTAAAAACCCCCCAGTTTCTTGATATATTATGTATTTAACAGAATTTAAGTTTTTATTTTACATTCAAAAATACCATATGCTTTAGCATATGGATGGATATAAGCTTTTGAATGTGATGTTCAGAAAGCGAGGCTTTCTGACATGCCAAAGAACCTTTGGTTCTTTGAGCAAATACATACCCTGTGCTTTAGCACAGGGTATTTGATTTTTTCAAATTCATGATAAACATATGAAATTGTATTTTGCAACCACCAACGCTGGAAAGTTCAGAACATTTCAACAGATGCATCTTCTGCTAAAAAATTTTCAGGATGGCTTCTGGAAAAGCATCAAAAATAATAGGTATAAATTACGCAATTCACAATAAGTTATTAATGAAAGCAACCATATTTCTAATTGCACTGTGCATCATAGGATTTGTATATGTATTATTCTTCGTACCTGATCCCAACAGCTTCATAGATTATTACGGATTCAGTACAAAGAATTTTTTTGAAAGGCCGTGGATTTCATTAAGTTCAATATTTCTACACGGAAGCGTTGAGCACCTAATATCAAATGTCTTGGTTCTGTTGTTTTTCGGTCTGGCTGTTGAAAAAGGAATTGGACCTTTTAAATTTTTAGCATTATTTTTCATGGGTGCATTTGCCGGAGATCTGATGTCAATGGTGTTCTATTCGCCGGGCGTTGTTTCTATCGGAGCAAGTGCAGGCATTTTTACCATAGTAGGAATAGGCATGATAACCCATCCCATTGACCTGTCGTCTTATCCTTTGTTTGTGCCATTGCCTTTGATAATAATAGGCTCACTTTATATAGTTTACAATATCATCGGCTTTATGACAGCTGAAGGTAATATATCTTATGTAGCACATTTTGGCGGCTTGATCGTAGGATTAATACATGGATTTAAATCAAAAGGTCTGAAAAGAGGCATTATACTAATAGCTGTTGGCACCATGATAGTACTGGCTGTACCGTATATTATTAAATTAATGTTTGGCTAAAGCTTTAAGAACAGGCTGAATAAATTATTGATAAATAGAATTATAGGTGACAACATGAATAAGGGAATAACGCCGGTTTTGGCTGTAATACTTTTGTTGCTGATTACCGTTGTTATTGTTGGGTTTGCCTTCGGATTCTTCCAGAAAATAATGACAGCTACAACACAAAAAGCATCTGAACAGGTAGAAACCGGCACAGAACAAATGACAGGTGTTGTGCGCATTGAAAATGTAAACAGCATATCTGTTACTGTCAGAAACACTGGTGTAACAAGCATTAACACGGCAACACTGGTTGTTTATGTAGATAATGAATCTAAGACATGCACGTGGGATAAAGCAACAATAGACTCAAGTGCATTTGCTTCATGTACAGTAGCATCAGGAACATTATGCACAACAACTCAGACTGTGAAAGTTTCTTCTACAGCAACAGAAGACACATCGGTTTGTCCGTAAAGGATTGATATTTCTTCGAAACCGCATGATGCCGCGAAGCGCAATGAATTTTCATTTTCCGGTTTCAGAATTTTTTATATTTTATTTAGATATATTTTTCCCCGGGGTTTTTGGTAGATGCAAAGTCATAGAGTTCAACAACACTATTCTCCAAAAAGGCTGTTGGTAGCTTTAAATTTTAATTCTCCAAAAAGGGTTACTAAAGAAAATAATATTTTTTCCATTAACGCTTTTGGTAGTTTTAAATTTTAATTCTCCAAGAAGGGTTATTATGGAGGAAAAAATTAATCAAAAGCAGGTTTGGGGTTCTATTGCTATGTCCTGGAACCAGCACAGGCAAAAGCCACTTGAAGAAGTCAAAAAATTCATAGAGCAGGCTGAAGGAAGTATTTTGGATATAGCATGCGGCAGTGGCAGACATTTGATAAAATCCAATATAACTGGCTGCGATTTCTCATATGAAATGTTAAAGCTGGCAAAGAAAAAATCTGAAAAAATTTCAGTATCAGATATTTCATACCTTCCATTTAAAACAAATTCTTTCGACAATATCATATTTGCAGCTGCACTTCACTGTGTTGAAAATCAGGAGAAGCCAGTAGCAGAAGCATTTCGCGTGCTTAAGCCAGAGGGAAAAATAATTATTACTGTCTGGAATAAATTTCAGCCCGGACTATTCAGGGAAAATAATATTACACATCGGCCGTGGAAAGTCGGGGATAAAATTCACATGCGGTATTATAAATTTGTCAGTGCTGGAAAATTAAAAGCTTTGTTAAATAAAGCAGGGTTCAATGAAATTAAAATCAGTTATAGCCGCGATAAAAATCTGCTGTTTTCAAAGAATATTATTGGACACGCAGTAAAATTATATTAATTACTTGACATTTTTTTCTTCGTTAAGCTTTATATACCACACCCAAACAAATTATACTCATGGCAAAGCGAAGAAGAGTTCAAAAAAGAAGACACCCGTTGAGTATAGACAATATCCACGACGAACACAAGCTTCTGTTATTCGTTACAGGACTTGCATTCGGTGTTGGCTTGTCAACATCAATATACAACCTGTGGTTTCCTTCTGTTGTTGCAATGGCTGTAGTCATAATTCTCTGGATGATTGATAAAAGAGAAGGACTGACAAAGTAATAGCGGGTTCAGGGTAAAACTTAATATTATATGAATCCACCATAACTGCAAGGAATCTGTTTTTAATATCAGTTAAGTTTTTTCAATCCCCCACCTGATAGGGGAATTGAAAAAAGATGTGTGAAGTTCAAATGACCTACAAAGTGTCAATATG
This sequence comes from Candidatus Aenigmatarchaeota archaeon, assembly GCA_018304635.1. Taxonomy (GTDB): domain Archaea; phylum Aenigmatarchaeota; class Aenigmatarchaeia; order GW2011-AR5; family JACRMX01; genus JAGVVW01. Next base: position 15,654 of record JAGVVW010000008.1, on the reverse strand, counting down.
GCACTTTTAGTTTCAGTTCTTTTATTTTTTTAAAATGTTTTGTATTTCTGGAACAAAGCATTGAATTAGAAACAATAGCAGAAGCAGCTATCAATGCATCCAGCATGGGAACATCGTAAATTCTTCGGAAATCAGCTGCTTTTCGCGATATAAAGGAATTCACTGTTATCCTCTCTGTAACAGCGAGAAGTTCTTCAACTGCTATTCTTTTTTCAACATCATTACATTCCTTGCCGGAAAAAAGTTCAGCTTCTGTTATCACTGATGAAAATCCGGTAACTTTTTCATCTACCACACCCTGAAAAATTTTTTTACTGGCTTCGATATTCTTCAAAAAATCAATATGAATATCAGTATCTATCAAAACTCTTATCATAGTTTTAGCCCTCTTTCCCTTGATTCAGCTTCATCTCTTATTTTTCTTGCATAACCAACACCGGATAAACCGCCTTTCCACGCCCCGAAACTTCGTTCAAGTAACTTTCCTTTTATCTTTTTCATAATGATTTCATTGTTTTCTACAGTAATAACGAATTTATCACCTATACAGACTTTTTTCATTTCTCTCACATCCCTCGGCAGTGTCACCTGATAATTTCGCGTTACTCTGGTAATTCCCATAGTAATTTCTCCTATGATTATATAGTAATTTAGAGAAAATATATTTAAAGCTTCATAAATCTGTTTTATGCTCTTTATGCCTTTCATTACTAGATTGTTTTCGGGCTCGCACCTGCATGCCATGATTGTTTTGGGCGAACACGAATTCTGTAAATCCTCTCTGAATTGTCATCTAGTACTAATGCAACGCCCTTCCATTTTGGAAGCTCTGTCATATATTTCTGAATATCATAAAGCATATATGTTTGCATAATTGAACGCAATGCATTGATATCTTCTTTTGACGTAAGCTTGTGCGATATAACAATATCTGCCTGAGACAAAACATCAGAATGGAGTTTATTTGGTTGCTGTGTTGCCATTACCATCGATAAGCCTGGCTGGCGCCCTTCTTTTACAATTTTAAGAATAACTGGCAATGATGAAGACTCTCCGGAATCAGGTGCAAAATTATGAGCCTCGTCTATGAAGATCCACGGAAATGGCACAGGCTCTCCGAGATATTTCTCAGTTTCCTCTTTTCTTCTTGCTTTTATCCGTTCTATTAAAAGATGGCGCAAAGCAATCGAAGCTATTAGTGTTCTTACATTTTGCGGTGTAAGTGAAACATCCAAAATTGTAATTTTTCCAGGAGAAATAATTTTTGGCATTGGAGCAGTACCAAAAATTCCCCACGAATTAGCAACATATAAATGATTCATCATGGACTCTATATCTTTTTTTTCACCTTGCTCTTTGCTGACATGGTCTATAATATCATCCAGACCGTAATCCTCTTTTAACTTTTGTAATGCGCGCTGAAATATCAACGCCTTGGAATCATTTATACTGATATCAAAAAGAGTCAGCCAGTCATCGGGTGTCAGCTGAGAAGGTTTTATTGAAAATACGCTGTCAAAATCAACATCAGCTTCAGAAAAATTTTTTACCTGACCTTCTGGAACACTCACTTCAATATCAAAACCACATGCAGGAAGATTCCATTGTGCCAGTAAAGAATAGTCTTTTTCATTTGGAATTTTCATTGTCCAGAAAATTCCCTGCGTATCTATCATCAGCCCGCACAAACGTTGTCTTGTATACGAATCCAGTTTTAAAATTTCTTCAAGCATTACGCCCATTGTAAACGACTTACCACAGCCTCTCTTGCCAGTTATTAAAACAACATGCGGCCTTAAAACATCCATAATGACCGGCGTTGTCATATGTGCATCCTCGCCGGTACCGACAACATTTTTTCCAAGATAAAGTGTTGCTTTTTTTCCATACTTTTCAAAATCTTCAGGCTCGCGGCCAATTATAATCTCATTCATAACAATAATCCACTCTTTTTGTAAAATTTGGATTGGATTTATTTAAAGTATTGTTTTGGATTCTGTATATATGAGAAAAAAACGTTAGACAGAATTATATTCTGCAAGAGTCATAACTCTTGGATTTAAATCCAAACCAGATTCATCTATTATTGAGTTGACTTCTCTTTGTTCTTCTTCAGGAGATTTTCTTAATGTTTGCATATCTTTTCTGTTTTTATAGTACACAACATATTTTATATGATTTTACGTTTCAAACCATAACAAATTTTCTTTGCCTCCGATGAAATCTGGGCAAAGAAAATCTTCATCATACACAAAACGAAATCAACCCAGCATATCTATAAAGCTTTCATTAGTTTATTACCCATAAGTTACTATGATATTAAATACTTATGGCGACTCTATAAACAAGTGCATCGGTAGATAAGATTTTTTATACTGGTCATAGAATTCAATTAAGTTGAAACCTGCAACAATGTCCTTGAACTCTTCACGTATACTCATTACAACCTCCCGTACCCTGTTCTTATCCAGTGATTCGATATAAATTTCCATGTCCCAGTCGCCTACAGTTTTATTGAGCTGGATTATTTCCTTTGTCTGAAAAATATATTTCATTAATCGTAGCTCCTTCTTCAGGTTCAGGTTATGGAGCCTTAAGAATAGAACCCATTTGTTTATTCCGATTTTCTCTGTGTTCAGTGTGTACTTGAAACCCTTAATTATGTTTTTCTGTCGGAATTTTTTTAGAATTGATTTGACTGTTTTCATATTCAGCTGGGATTTTTTTGCTAATTCTGTCATGCGCATTCTAGGATTCAGAAGCAGATTTTTTATTACTGCCTTATCTTTTTTATTAAATGCTTCTTTTTCCCGGTCGCCGCCAACTACTCTTTCTGCATAAAAAGTGTGAAAGGATTCTTTTTTCGTAAGATAATATCTCGGATACGTGTGTGTTACAATGTTCAAAATAATTTTATAATTATCCAGTGTCGGAATAGCTGATATTATTTTTTTAAATTCTTTGTTAAACTTTGACGGGTTGGGCGCGGCAAATTCAGCTGACAAGTCGAATTCACCCGTAAGTTCATAAACAGATATTATATACGGATTAGTAGAAAGTTTTTTGATTATTTTTGTCTTTTCTTTTTCATTGGAATAGCTGCCACGAAAATAAACACGAAATAATATCAGGCTAAAATATGAATAATCAAATATGCAGTATGGATTTTTGATGAAGCCTTCACGTTCTAGGATAGAAATGGAATATTTCAGACGCTGCGGCGTTTTCTTAAGATATTGCGACATATTTTTCAGGCTCATTCGTGCATTCTCAGACTGCAGATAAAGAAGATTATAATCAATCTTTGTCATAAACTTATTTATTTTTTATTTATTAATACTTTTTTTACCCCAAATATAAAAAAATAAAAAAAGTTCCTGATAAAACTTAAGTATAAGAAATGAAGAGTATAGTGTTTAGAAACAAAACAGAATACTATAAATTTAATGAGGTAATGAATATGAATTGGAGAGATGTTTTGAATGAACTGAAATTCCCGGTTTTAGTCACAACTACTGTTGCAGCATTAGCATACAATAAAGTTTCTAATGACAATGAAAGGCATCGAAAAATTTCTGATGAATATGGTGCTCCGACGGCGGATGTCGAAAGATATAGTGGTTTTGATAGTGATAGTGATTTTAGATTAATGGCTTATCGTCCTGAAGACAGGCCCGAGAGGGTATACAAAAGATAATATATTATTTTATAATTAATTCGTCTCAGTGGTATTTTGGAGTTACCGTCTAGCTGAAAATATGCATTCTCTGTGATGAACGCATATTTTTGATTCCAGATTAAAGCATGAGGTTATTTTTTCGCCTTTTTTTGTCAGCTCATATTCAACATGAGGCGGAATTTCAGGAAATATCATTTTTCTGATTATTTTATTTTTTTCAAGCTCTCTGAGCCTATCTGAAAGGGTTTTTGGACTTATGCCAGAAAGCGAACGCGTCATTTCATTGAACCGCATCTTTTTGTTCACTTTTAGGATTTTCATTATATGAAATGTCCATTTCTTCCCCATAATTTTGAAAATTTCTTGTATCATGCAATAGGATGCTTTAGTAATTTAAATCAACTCCACGTTTCTGAAGCAGTTTTAGTTTTTGATACTATAGGTTTTATATTGCTTCATAATATGAAGTAGTATACAATTTAAACTATTAAAAGGTGGAGGTTGAGAAAAATGAGATATGAAGATTTTAACAGGATAGTTGATGGTAGTCAACTACATGATAAAGAAGGTGTTCTTCATTTACAAAAACCTGGAATGTGTGAACCAGAATATAAACCAGGACATGAACTCCCATATATAAAAAGCTCTGAAATATCTGGAAACGATGAAGAAGATAACATAGAAATGTGTCATGAGGAATATACTCCTGGAGAACCCAGAAGAATGTGCGGAATGACACTGCATCCTACGGGATATGATATAGGAAGAGGAATGAATGATACTGTTGTCGCTGTTGGCGACACTGTATGGATTGCAGAATATCATGATGAAACTGTATGAAATTTTTTTGTTTTCTATTTTTCCGGAATCTCTGACAATATTTCGAAAATCTTGCAAAAAGGTTGCTGAGAAAAATAATATATTTTCGTCAACGTTTTTGCATAGATTAGTTCATAAGTCTTGCAAAAAGGTTGCTTTAAATAGTTTAAGTTACTAATAAGTGTTTCATGGATCTTGAAAGTTTTCTCAGAAAATTCGTGGATGGAAATGCCACCAAACGGTCAAAAATTAGAACGCATCTTGAGATGTTGGAAGAAGATTTATATGAAAACGTTCTTAGATATTCCGGAGGTCATAATCTTCTTGATGTAGTTTATAATAATAGACGTTATAATGGCCATGTGAATGGTAGTGCAATAATTGGTTGTTTTGATGAAATTTGTGAAAAATATCCTGTCTTTGTACTCCAGATTAATCCATATAGTACAGAAATATTTGTAGGTCATAAACCTGCTCCTTTCATATTTCCTTATGAAACAGATCATGTAACCTTTGGGACGTATTCTGATTTTTTAGATGAAGTTGAGCGTATACATTCATCTGATGAAGATAGACAGAAAGAATACTTGGATTATGTTATACAATCACTGGAAGATTTATATCAAATACTTTTGAATGGAAAAGTGATTGATCAGAAAAAAGATTAATTGCTATACAGACCTGCCCTTAATTACAAATGTCTTCTTTCTCCTTTTGATTTTTTCCATGCTCTTTTTGTAAACATGCAGCCTGCGCAAGGACTCGCCGACTTCTAAAATCCCTATAAAAACCAGTACCACACCAAGTAGTGTAATAGAAGAATTATGAAAAACATTGATTATAATAAGCCCCACACCTATGAACGCCAGACCGACCTGCATAAACGAAAGTATGGTACGTTCACGGGACAAAATAGTCTGCTCTTCAGCAAACAAAAGTTGTTTCTGAAATAAAGATGGCTTGAAACGTTTTCTCATATTCATACTCAGAGACATTTATATATATAATTGCTATTTAAATAATGTTTATGGAAAATGAAGAGCTTCCAAGAGCTATTACTGTGAAAAAAATGGAAAATTTCAGTAAATGGTATGATCAGGCAATAGCTGCAGCTGGCTTAATAGACAAACGATATAATGTAAAGGGAATGTTTGTCTGGCTAAATTATGGACTAGAAACAATGAAAATTATAAAAGATACATGGGATGGGTTGTTTAAAAAATCCAACATAAAGGAAATGTATTTTCCATTGATAATTCCAATGAAATATGCACAGCAAAACAGTTCATGGTTCGAAGGCTTTAAGAGCGAAGCTTTCTGGGTCAAAACAATGGATGAAAACAATGCAAGTCATATTCTCAGGCCAACAGGGGAACCTGCAATGTATCCGATGTTTGCATTGTGGATAAGAACCTATCGGGATCTGCCGTTGAGAATATATGAAACTGTTTCCAGCTTCAGGTATGAAACAAAAATGACCAGACCCATAATAAGGGACAGGGAAATAACATTCTGGTATGAAATTCACACAGCACACCAGACAAAAGAAGAGGCTGATAAGGAAATAGAAGAAGCTGTCAGAATTAATAATATAATATGGAACAAATTGTCAATACCCGTACTAAAAGTTGAGAAGCCAAAATGGGAGTGTTTTCCAGGTGCAGTTGGAGCTATAGAATATTACAGCATAATGCCTGATGGCCGTGTTCTGGAAAACGGTTCTTGTAATCATTTAGGACAGGCTTATGCAAAAAAATTTAATATAAAGTTCAGGGACAAAGATAATAAAGAAAAATTTGTTTGGCAGACATGCACCGGAAATGGTGCAAGATATTTAGTAGCTGTGATTTCAGTTCATGGAGATGACAAAGGACTTGTGCTTCCGCCTGAAATTGCACCTGTACAGGCTGTTATAACAACAATAAATGTCAAAGGCGAAAAAAATAAGGTGATGAAAAAGGCTGAAGAGATATCAGAACAATTAGAGAAGTCCGGTATTCGCGTATATGTAGATGCAGATGAAAAAACTCCAGGTGAAAAATTCTTTGAATGGGAAATAAAAGGCGTTCCATTACGAATCGAAGTTGGACCAAAAGATATTGAAAGCAAAAATTATTTTGTTTTTAGGCGGGATGAAAATATAAAGATATCCATGAGTGAAAAAAACATAGTTCCTGAATGCATTCGTTTATTAACAGAAATACAAAAAAACCTTCTGAAAAAAGCAGAGAAATTTTATGATGAAAAAATTACTGAAGCTGCGGACAGAAAACAACTCAAAAATATAATTGAGCAAAAGAAAATAGCCAAAGTACCATGGTGCGAAAGCGAAGAGTGCTGGAATAAAATAAAGGAATTTGAAGAAGGAATAGAGCTTTTTGGTGCAGACCTGAAAAAACATTCTGGAAAATGCATTGCCTGCGGAAAACCTTCGGCAAAAAAAGGCTATGTTGCGAAGACATACTGAATTGGGATATGAATGGGATAGCACTGAAATTCAGATGCTGTGTTGCCTCCTCTGTTATACATGATTAACTCGAAGTTCTTTAGAAATTATTTCCGCTTCTGTATAATCAGATGATTCAGGTCTACGTCTCACAAAACCTTTAAATTCTCTGATATATTCAAAGGCATCATATCTTATATCTCAGTATCGCACCAATACCTCCAAGTTCCAGAAACTGCTGGCCTTCTGGTGTATCTCCAGATACGATTTCCACATTTGTAGAGTAATTTTTTGCAAGCTCTGTTACAGACTCAATTAAATCTTTTTCACCTATTATACGCACGTTTTCGCCGCATACCCTGCATACGCGTTTGTCATTTCTCAGGAAATCTTTTTTAAAACCGCACTTGCATTTATATTCAACTTCTGAAAACAGTGCTACTTCAGAAACAATCAGCGTCTGGACAGCTCCCATCTCAACAGCCTTAATAACTTCTCTCAATCCATACGCAACAAGATCCCCTTTTTTCAGGTTTGAAAAAAAATCCTGCAGGATTTTCTTTTCTTTTACAATGTGAGCTTCTTTTATTAAATGTTCACCTCTGTTCAATGCTTCGTGTATGCCTGGTTCTCCGGTACTTCCAGTATCAACAGTGCCTATGATTTTCTTACTAACATTATTATCCAAATAATTCTCGTTTATAAAATATTCTTTAATAGGTCCGGGACCTGCAATCATTATTCCTCGAATTTCATCCTTTCCAAGAAATGCCTTGTTCGTGGCATCACCAACTTCTTTCAGAAAGTCATTCAACAATCCTTCACGCACCCGTGCAAAACGAGCACTGCTCTGGCCTCCGGCACGTGACTTTCCAGGAACAATTGAATCAAAATGTGCAATATTTTCAATTTTTTTTCCCTTTATTAATGCAACATTAGCCTCACTTTTATCCAACACAACAATGCCATAAATATCTTTTTCAGCAATCATCTGCATCAATGGCCCAACATCAAATTTTTGATCACACCAATACATTTTCACTTTAACAGGCTCCGGAGGTTCAATAGCCCATAATTCAATGTCACTTTCACCTTCTTTTTCAGAAACATTACCGCAGAAAACAGCAAGCCCGTGTTCTGGCGTTTGTTTATAAAGCTGGAAATGGCGCATTATTTTTTCAAGTGCAGAAACAACATTTTTCCTGACAGGCTTGGATTTTATATTTTCAGCTGTTCCCTGCTCCTGCCGCAGCTGATTCGTGATTTCATACAGGCTGTACCCGACAGGAACATAAACAGTAACCAGTTCAGTATGTCTGCCTTTCTTGGCTTCCAAAAGCTTAATAAGTTTTTTCAATTTGTATTGTGTCTCATCGATGTTTATCACCTGGCTGTCAAATGCTTTCATTTATAATTCAATTGACCATCTACCAACGAAATATGTTATTAAATATCATCATGCATACTTCAGATTGCGATTCCAGTTTATACCATAATCTCGATATTTTCTCCGAATTCCAGTTTCTCAATTCCATGTGTCTGAATCAGATCATTTTTAATCGGTTCAAGTCTTTTGGTAATTATAGCTTTTTTGATTTTATCTTTCAAAGAAAGCCCCTTTTCTTTTTTAGCTTTCCATATAATGCTGTTCAGTTTTTCAATTTCTTCGGTTTTGATTTTTGTTTTCATTTTAACAGGTTTTGGAAATTCAATACTGTCAATTGCTTTTCCCCATATATCTTCATAAAGCTTATAGGTAAACATAGGAATTATCGGCGACAGCAATTCCAGTATTTTTTCTAGGCAATGGTAAAGAGTGCCAATAGCAGCTTCCTGTTCTTTTTTGCTGAAATTTTTTTCATCATTATACGCCCTGTTTTTTACCAGCTCTATATAATGTGATGCAAATGTTTCCCAGATAAAGTGCCTGATTTCAACAGCAGGAACATGAAAATCATAATTTTCATAACTTCCCTTCGAAGTCTCTATTAACCTGTCAACTTCTGTAATAATCCATTTGTCCAGTTCTTCTGGTTCAAATTTATCAGGTTTTTTAAATCCTGAAACAAATCTTGCAATGTTCCACAATTTTGTCAGGGTTTTTCCAGCACCTTCAATTCTTTCGAAAGAACATTTCAGGTCTGTTTGTGTTATATTGCCTTCTAAACTAACCCATAGCCTAAAGGGCTCAGCACCATATTTATCCAGTATAACATGAGGATCAATAATATTCCCAATAGACTTGCTCATTTTATATCCTTTGTCATCAACAATATGGTGATGAATCCATACGTCTTTGAAAATAGTTTTCCCTGTCATAAGAAAATTTTTCAGCAGGGTATAATGCAGCCAAGTGCGTATTATTTCCTTGCCCTGCGGTCTTAAAGAACATGGCTGATGTTTTCTGAAAAAAATATTATGCCTCTCATACCCAAGAATATACAGCGGCGATATTGAAGAATCAAACCACGTATCAAAGACCCGTTCTTCACCGATAAATTCTGTGCTGCTGCATTCAGGACATTCTTTAACAGGCGGCTTCTCTTTCCATGGCTTGTAATATTTTCCTTTTTCGGGAATATAGACATATCTGCATTTTTTACAGTACCATAAAGGTATTTCTGTAGCGTAATATCTTCTTCTGGATATAGGCCAGTCAGCTGATATTGTGTTTATCCAGTCAAGATATAACTGCCTGCTCTCGGGAGAAAAAAAATTCAGTTCATCAGCTATTTTTTCCATGTCTTTTTTGAATTCATCCTGCTTCAGATAGAATTCAGGCATTGATATGAATTCTATCAGATCCTTGCTTCTTTCACATATAGGTGTTCTGTGCTTAATGTGGCGCTCTTTGATTATCAGATTTTTTTCTTTTAGAACTTCCACGATTTTATTTCTTGCATCTTCTACTTCAAGTCCTTCAAGCACACCAGCATGTCTGTTCATTTTTCCATCGCTGTTAATTGCAATGACTGGTTCCAGTTTCATTTCCCTAAAAAATCTTATATCACTGATATCACCAGCTGAACACATCATAACAAGCCCTGTTCCTTTCCCCATATCAGCTTGAGAATGGGATTTAATAGGAACAACTTTGCCAAAAACAGGTGTTATTGCTGTTTTACCTTCCAGGTGCTTCCATCTTTCGTCGTCAGGATTAAAAATAATCATTCCGCATGTACAAATTAATTCCGGCCTTGTCGTACCTATGATGATATCTTCGTTGGTTTCCTTTACCATGAAAACCACATCGTAGAATTTTGAATCCAGTTCTTTATAATCTATTTCAGCATCAGCTATTGTTGTTTTGCATCCCGGGCAATAATTATTTATTCTTTCGTCCTCGTAAATAAGCCCCCTTCTCCAAAGCTCGATAAAACTAGACTGAGTTTGTATTCTATACTCATCAGAATCAGTAAAATACGCATCTCCGATTCTGCTGCCAACTTTCCACGAATTAAAGCTTATTCCTAATTTCTTAAACGAATCCATAGAATATGTACTGGATTCTTCCAGAACTTTTTTGCACAGCTTGACGAATTCTTCTCTGCTCATTTTTGACATGTTTACTTTGAATTTCTTTTCAGCAGCCACTTCAATCGGCAGGCCATTTCTGTCAAGACCAAGAGGAAAAAGAACACTAAAACCGTTCATTCTTTTATATCGTGCAATCATGTCCATTATAGAATAAGTAGCAGCATGACCTATGTGTATAGGCGTATTAACATACGGCGGCGGTGTATCTATGGAATACACTTTTCCATTGTCATTGAAATCATAATTCCATTTTTTCTGAACACCAGATTCCATCTCTTTTTTCCACATTTTCTCAATAGCCATAATTCATAATTTTAAAGCAAGGTATTTAAAAATATTTTTTGTTGTTTTTGATTTCTTCTTTCATCATTTTTCCTGGTTCGAGTTTCTCATTCACACCAAACTCGTTTATTGTGAAACCGTGTGTTACATATTTTTAATTTTACCACAAATACAAATAATAGTATCAAAGACCAGAATCTTTTCATGTCTTATCTCCTAAATCACAATTCCATAAACCTGAAATAAAATATGCAAAATAATGTGAATTATTACAAGCGCTATAAGAATTACTCTTGTATATTTGTGGTATTTTGTTAGCTTGTTTCTATATTTCTTAAGAGGTCCCCAATTTAGACTATTATACCACCAGCATGTTAACAGATCTATAAAGAACACTATTGTTAAAGCAGCAGCAGCCCAAAACATTATATCCAAACCCAGTATCAGCGTTACCATTTATTTCTCACCCCTGATTAGCTTTATTCTGAATCATATATAAAGTACGAGTATAATAATCGCCATTTTTATATTTTGGTTGTACATAATATACTCATATGTTAATGTTGTATAATACCTTATCACGTAAGAAAGAAAAATTCACAGCTTTAAACAGCAGAAAAGTCAAAATGTATACCTGTGGACTAACTGTTTATGATTATGCACATATTGGGAACTGGCGTGCATTCATATCAGCTGACATTCTTAGGCGATATCTTCTTTATTCGGGTTATAATGTTGAACATGTTATGAATATAACTGACATTGATGACAAAACAATAAAAGGCGCTGCCAAAAAATCCATGAATTTGAAAGAATACACAACCTTTTATGAAAGAGCATTTATGAATGATATGGAAATGCTTAATGTTCTCAAGCCTACTATAATGCCACGTGCAACTGAAACTATTGCTGACATTATAAAGCTGGTTGAAGTTCTGATAAAAAAAGGCTATGCATATGAAAGCAACGGTTCTGTTTATTATAAAATAAGCAGGTTCCGGGGATATGGAAAACTTTCAGGCATTGATGTAATGCAACACAAGACAAAATCGCGTGTGGACTCTGACGAATATAAAAAAGAAGATGCCCGGGATTTTGTACTATGGAAAAGCTCGCAGAAACAGGATGAAAAAGTTGGTGCTGTATGGAAAATATTTTTCGGCAGAGGTCGACCTGGATGGCACATTGAATGCTCTGCAATGGCAATGAAATATCTAGGTGAGCAGATTGATGTTCACACCGGAGGTATAGATTTGATATTTCCACATCATGAAAATGAAATAGCGCAATCAGAAGCAGTTACAGGAAAGCAGTTTGTCAGATACTGGGTTCATTGTAGCCATCTTTTTGTTAACAGCCGGAAAATGTCCAAAAGTCTTGGAAATTTCCTGACATTAAAGGATGTAATCAAAACATACTCTCCTCGTGATGTAAGGTTTTTTTTGATATTTACGCACTACAGGTCGGATATTAATTATACTGATGAAAACATGCGATCAGCTCATGAAGCACTTACGCGCATAGATGATTTCATGCTTAGGTTAGGAAGATCAGATGGAAGGCAGTATAATGTTTCATCATTAATCAAGAATGCAAAATATGAATTTGAAATTGCAATGAACGATGACATTAATGTGCCGAATGCACTTAAATCAATTTTCACATTTATCCGTGAAGTTAATGTATTAATTGACAGCGGAAAAATTTCAAAAAAAAATAGCGGTGAAATAACTGAATTCATGAATGAAATTGATCATGTTCTCGGCATACTGTCTTATGAAAAAATAGAAATTGATGATAATATAAAAAAGCTTATAGACGAACGTGAAGAGGCAAGAAAAAACAAGGATTTTAAAAAAGCTGATGAAATACGGGAAAAATTGAAAAAACTTGGCATTGCACTGGAAGACAGCGAAACTGGTGTTGTGTGGAAGCGGGTTGCAGGATAGAAATATGGTAATAATATTATATTTCAGGAAAGTTGGTGATGAAACTGCAACATGGAAGGAAAAGGATATGAATTATGGGATCAGTATGAAAAATAAAAAAAGCATAGTGAATGTCGTTGTTGTATGCGGCCAGACAGGCGCGGGCTCGTCAACCATAGCCAAGCTTTTGGCAAAGAAATTGCGCTACAGGCACTTTTCAGCTGGTGACTACTTTAAAAAATTTGGCTCTGGAAAAAATCAGACTGAAAAAGCCCTGAAATTTCATCAGATGAAAGAAAGTCAGGATCCTAAGTTTCACCGCATTCTGGATAAGATTCAGGTAAAAGAAGCTAAAAAAGGCAGTGTTGTAATTGATTCAAAGCTTGGGATTTATTTTCTGAAAAGCATGTCTGGTATTTTCAAGGTCTGGATAAAAGCTGACCGCACTGTGCGCATAAAGAGGTTTGCTGAGCGTGATAATTCAACAATAGAAGCTTCCAGAAAACGGTTGAATGAAAAAGAACGGGATGAACACGAACTCTACAAAAAAATATATGGCTTTGATATTTACTCGCAGAAAAAAGACGCTGATCTGGTAATTGACACGTCTGTGAAAATGCCGGATGAACTAACAGATGAGATTATAAGGATTTTCAGAGGATGTAAAAAACCATAAGCTCTGCTATTGAAACAGTTAGGATGTAGAATTTGATATGGAACGTATTGTGTTTTTGCTCACAGTAAATCGATTGAACAATCCATCAAGTGATCTGTGTGCATATGAGTGGATGAAAAACGATGCTTACACCGGAAGCGTTAATTTGGACAAACTTAAGAAACACAAACTTCATATTGAGAAAGGTCTTCTGAAGTCCTATATGGCCAGGAAATACTACAGATAAGACAACCCTTAAAGAAGCTGTAAAAAATCTCAAAAAAGATTTCAATATCAGGAACACTGTATTCGTTGCTGAGTTTGTCTTTCTGGATGCATCATTCGGTTTCGAAAGCTTTGGACCCTCGCTGGTCGTGTGACCAACCTGGTCATAAGCCAGGCGCATTTAGCCGAAACGACCCGACGCATTCTGACAAATTTAACCAGATGCGTCATTGCCGTTCGTCATTCCAGCTTCGCTATAGAAAAACTTTAAATGTTTATAGTTCTTATTATTATTTAATCGTGTGATCAATCCGGATGTGCCAGAAACATTAAGCTGGCTTTGTTTGGACCAGCGTTTTTCTTTATTTTCATTACGAACTTGATGCCCCATCTTTTAAGATTATATAAAAGGAGATATATTTGATTATGAAAAAGAAAGTACTTGATCATTACCGAGAGTTTTCTGTTTATACAAATCCGGGCTTATATGAAAATATTTTGAAAAATGATTTACCAGATGACATTACAAAGATCGGAAATCTTGTAAGGAAACAGATAATACACAGGACAACTTTGGCTGCTGGAAATACTGGAACCAATGCAGACAAAAAGTTCGGTGACATGAAAAAAATTCCATGGTATAGGCAGCCGGAAGATGACTTCTTGCCCATTGCTTCTGCAATTCTTGCTGAATTATACAGGCGGGACAAAAGAGGCTTTGTTAATGATAGAAAGGTTGAAAATAAGCTGATCCTTACCTGTAGGTTTGTTGCTGTTCTCATGGCTTCTATATTAAAATCAAAGAATGTGCCGTGCAGAGTAAGATCAGGAAATGCACCCTACTTTAACATGGGTAAATTAGGAAAACTTAGTGCTGATCACTGGATAAATCAGTACTGGAACTCTGAACAAAAGAGGTGGGTTACAATAGATGTTGATGGAAGCTGGAGTTTGAATGAAAATTTTAATCCTTACGATATTCCTGAAGGCAGATTTGATTTTCCTGCTGATGCATGGCTGAACATAAGAAACGGAAAAGATGACCCAAACAGATTTTGTAATGCCAAACCTGAGAGAGGAATGATAGTTGTCTTATGGTCACTTTTCTACGATTTTCATTGCCTGATGAACAGTGAAATAATTTATGTCCATACTCCAGAACCAGGCACATACAAGAAATTTAACAAACTGTCAAAAAATGAATTAAAAGAAATAGACAATCTTGCACTGCTGATGCAAAGACCTGATGATAACTTTTTTAAACTGCAGAAAATCTATAATACAAACAGAAAATTCAGGTTATTAAAAGGCGGGCTTTTGTGAAAGGACCAATACTCTGAATAATTTTTAGCGCCGGGAGAGGGATTTTCCCTTCCATCGAGACTAATATATTTTTCGTGGAGATAAATCTACAGTCTCAAAAAAAGGTTGTTTTGAACCCCCGTATCTTGGATAGATACATAGTCTTAAACTATGCGCGTTGGTCCAGCCTTGGATTCTTTTTATTTTTATTTTACAAGATCAACTATATTTGAGGGCTTTGAAAAACTCCTTTTGGATATTTCCCATGTTTTCTATGTGCAGGTTTTTTTCTCTTTCCACCTAATACCGAAGGGAAAGTAGAAAAAATTATGACAGCAAAAATTTTTCAGATGTCAAAGAAACAAAATTCAGAGGTTAATCAAAGTTCTCATTTGTGAACTAATAATTCAAACATTAGTGCGCATTTAAGCACTGATAATCAAATATCCAAGGCCACCTTTCAATCATTTCATCTCTCTTACGGTGTTTCATAGTATCTGTCCTTCCATATCTCTAGTCAATATACCATTCATATGACACCGGGCTTCCATTCTGCCGAGCTATTCTATACAACATTTCAGCTTTCTGCATTGTTAATACCATGACAAAAATATATCATGAAAACTTAAAAAAGAAAAAAAGAATGCAATGGGCGAGATGAGAAATTCCCAACACCTTTTTCATTTCATTTCTCCAAAAAGGGTTGCAATCAGGAAAATAATATACTTTCCGTCAACGCTTTTTGGTAGGCATAAATTTCATTTCTCCAAAAAGGGTTGCA
>JAGVVW010000001.1 GCA_018304635.1 Candidatus Aenigmatarchaeota archaeon | reverse complement strand
GGAAGCAAACCTATTAGGTGTAAAAGATTTTAAAACAGCCAAGATTAAAAATGCAAGATTTGGCTATGCAATAATGGACCCTGAAACACAAGAAATCATAGTTGCTGCAAGAAGAGCAATGAAGGAAAGGTGTTTGTGAATAATTCAAACAAAAACAAATGATGCATCTTCCTAACCTAACAACCATTTCCAAAGAGGTATGAACTTTATTTTTTTGCCCTCAAAGTATTCTATACTTTCATTTTCGTTTGTTATAACAAGAAGTTCATTGCACTTCAATTCCTTCGAGGCATCTAAAAGAGCCTCTACTTCTCTTTTTTTCACATCATAATATGTAATATCATAGCATACCTGAATGAGTTGCTTTACTTTCAAGCCTCGCTTAATGACAAAATCTACTTCTCCGGATTTGTTTTTCCAGTAATAAATTTCAAGCATAGGATCAATTGTCTTTTTCCTTATTAACTCAATTGCAACCAGATTCTCATAGAACCTGCCAGAATTCTTTAAAAACCTCAGAGAAAGGTTTGTTATAAACGAATTGTCAGTAAAATAAACTTTATGAGAGTATCTCATTTGATCTTTTATTTTGTATGAGAATATCGGAATAAAGAAACAGAAATAGCTTTCTTCAGCATATTTCATATAGTTGATTAGTGTTTCCTTTCCTGCTTGTTTTCCCTGAGAACGAAATATATTCACACTTTTATTTACAGAGAATTCCTTGCTATTAATCAGAAGCTTTAGAAAATCATTCAGTAGGTGTACCTTTTTGACATTATGTCTTTCTATCATATCCCTGCTTATCATTGTCCTGAAGTATTCCTGAACAAATTTTTTCTTATTCGACACCGGATCCTCAAGAACAACCTCTGGAAATCCACCATTTTCTATATAATCATCTAATTCCCTTTTTAGAATGCTCATTTTTCTTTCGCTGTGTTCAAAATGTTTTTCAAGTTCTATACCTTTGAACTTAAGGAATTCTATGAAACTGAGAGGGAGTATTTCATAATTGAGTGCTCTTCCCCTCAATTCTGTAGGAATTTCTCTGCTCGATAATTTTGAACTGGAACCAGAAACAACAAAATTTATGTTCCTGTAACTGTCGTATACTCTCCTCAACCACTGACTCCAATCAGGCATTATCTGTATTTCATCTAGAAAAAGAAAATACTGCTTGTCTGAATTGCCATAAAGCTTCATTAATGTTGGAATAAGATGCGTGAGGCTCTCTTTCGTCTTTTCTATTCTTTCATCTTCAAAATTAATATAGAAAATATTCTCTTTCGGTACATTTTCAGAAAGTTGTTTTATGAACTGAAACATCATATATGTTTTCCCAGACCTTCTTATTCCGGTGAATGTTATTATCTTCCTCACCTTTTCGGATATTTTCACTTCCAGTTCTCTTTCCTTCAGTTCAGGAATCCAGATATCCTGCCATTCTTTGAATAGAAACTCCATTTTCATAGACCTCAATGTATATAGCCAGAAAGCTTTAGCTTTGTAAGTATACTATACTGACCGTATTTATATACTTTTCGGTCAGTTAACTGACCGGTTGATTTCAACATCTGCATGATTTTTTAATTCTCCATTTTTAAATAGAGAGACTGAAAAAATCCACATATCCTTTATACCTCAAACCATAACAAATTTTCTTTGCCTCCATTGAAAATTGGGCAAAGGAAATCTTCATGCTCAAAGAACCAAAGGTTCTTTGGCATATCAGAAAGCTTCGCTTTCTGAATATCATACACATATTGAAAGGAATCTTTTTTTGCATATTTTGGCTTTAAATACGTTTGTATCATAATAAATAACGTAATGGTGGTAAAATGTTACTAATACAAATGAATGGAAAAGAATTTATAGCTAAAATATTAGGTGGTGAAAAAGATTTGAAAGGAATAATACTACCTGCATATTATGATTTAACAGACCATGAAGAATATGGAACCATGCAACAATATCTGAAAGAACATGTTGATAAGCGTATAGACCTGTCTGATTCTATAATGATAGGAATAGTTGCAACTGGAATATATTTACCGCGTGTTATAGCTAGGGGAACATACCTTAGAGGAGCAAACCTTGGGAAAGCATACCTTGGGGGAGCATACCTTGGGAGAGCAGACCTTGAGGAAGCAAACCTTGGGGGAGCATACCTTGGGAGAGCAGACCTTGAGGAAGCAAACCTTGGGGGAGCATACCTTGGGAAAGCAAACCTTAGAGGAGCAAACCTTGGGAAAGCATACCTTGGGAGAGCAGACCTTGAGGAAGCAGACCTTGAGGAAGCATACCTTGGGAAAGCAAACCTTAGAGGAGCAAACCTTAGAGGAGCATACCTTGGGAAAGCATACCTTGGGGGAGCATACCTTGAGGAAGCATACCTTGGGAAAGCAAACCTTAGAGGAGCAAACCTTAGGGAAGCAAACCTGATAGGTGTAAAAAATTTTGAAACAACTATTAATTTTGAAGATGCAACATTTAATTGTGCAGTAATGGACCCTGAAACAAAAGAAATCATAATTGCCGCAAGAAGAGCAACAGAGGAAACGTATGTTGTGGAATGATTCAATCATTTAGATTAATATAAAAAAACTCCAATAATTCTTTCTTTTCGTTTATTTTTTCTATTTTTCTGAATAAGTTTGCCAATTCAACAAACCCGTTTTTTTGGAGTTCCCGGACAATTACAGGTTTCGCAGGCATTGGCAAATTATTTTTTGAAAACAGTAATAATGCCTTTAGTTTTAGTAATTGGGATTTTTTCATCCGCCAAACCGTCTCTCCCGAACCTCGAATTCATGTATTGCATCCATGAAATCCTTTTCTGTAAGTTCAGGCCATTTTTTATCTATAAACATCAATTCAGAATAAGCTGACTGGAATGCCATGAAATTTGACAGTCTGTGATCACCTCCAGTTCGCAGTATAAGGTCAGGCATTGGCTGATTAGGCACATAAAGATTCTGGATAAACACATTCTCGTCTATATCATCAGCAATTATTTCGCCTCTGGAAACTTTTTTAGCAATGGATTTTGCAGCATCAATTATTTCCTGCTGTCCGCCGTAGGCAACCGCAACATTCAGAAAGTGTTTTTTATAAGAAGATGTTCTCTCTTCAACCTCCTTGAACAGTGAAATAAGATGCTCTGGCAGTTCATTTGTACGACCTATGAATCTGACCCTGACTTTCATCTGATGAACAATATGCTTTGCATCATTTAATATAGTCTTGGATTCCTGCTCCAGCTGCTTTAGAATGTAATTCAGCTCTTTTTTTGGCCTTGTTTTTATATTTTCCAGAGATAATGTATAAGCTGTAACGTGCCTGATACCTATATTGCACGCCCATCTCAAAACATCCCTAGCTTTAAGCAGTCCTATTTTATGGCCTTCCCATGGATTCTTCATAAGCTCCCGTGCAAATCTGCGATTGCCATCTAGTATAATGCCTATATGTCTAGGTAACATTTTAAGAACCTCCGGTTTTTGGAACAAGCATAAAATAAATATTAATCAATAAGTATATATTCTTTCCGCAGTTATTTTTTATCCTAAACTGCTTTATTTATTTAAAATAAATTGTGCAAATCTGTATATATCATGAATTGCGTAGTTTATGTATAGAAATATAGAAAATATGGCAATTCATGATTTTGGAAATTCTGTCAAATTTCCAATTTTCGAAACCTTGTCAGAGATTTCGAAAATATAATAATTGCATTCATATAAATCATAAGCTATGCAATTATATGTATGTTTGATTTTTTGATTTTGGCAGCTGTCTTCGCGTGTGCATCAGCAGGTGCATGGGATCTTTTTACAACAGATATTCCTGATGAAATACCTATTCTGTTAGCTGGTATAGGAATTTTTACATGGTTTATCTACGCAGGACAAACGATGATATATACGAACATCACAAATTCGATTATATACGGAACACTATCACTTCTTACAGGATTTGTTTTATATAAAAAAGGATTCTGGGGGCTTGGTGACGCTGCTTTGATGTCTGCTGTAATTTATGCTATTCCGCAGATAACACTAAATTTCACTGTGAATATTGTTTTTGTCGGTGCATTCTATTCAGCGATTTATGCGATAATCTACAGCATTAAAACACCCGGAATTTTAAAGATGGCGCTGGATGACATTAAAAAATATAAACTATGGTTTTTGATTACTGTTGCAATATCATCGCTTTCATTATTCATTAATATCATATATGGTATAAGCATGATGGTATTTACAGCAGGCCTGTTGATATTCTGGAGACTATCAGTTCACATTGAGAAACACGGGTTTAAGCGAAGTATTCCAGCAAGTGATGTACGCGAAGGTGATGTACTTCTGGAATATAAGGAATGGCGCGGAATCAAGAAACATGAATTAAAAGCACTACATGAAAAAGGCGGTTTTGTTACAGTAAAAGAAGGCGTGCGTTTCGGTCCTGTTTTTCCAATTGCCCTTATAATTACGCTGATTTACGGAAATCTGTTCTTGCATCTGTTGGGACTATAAATCCGTCAGCATCCATTTCCAGAGTGGTATAAATTTTATCTTCCTTTCTATACCAAACCACGAAATCTCTTCCTCAGCTTCATAATCACCTGTAATAATAATTAAACTTTTGCATCTAAGATCCTTACTAGACTGGATCAATGACCGTATTTCCCTCTTTTTTACATTTTCATCTTTAATATTATAACATACTTGAATAAGATGTTGAACATTTACTCCCCGCTTAACAACAAAATCAACCTCATGTCCTTGAGAAGTTTTGTAATAAAACAGTTCTGTCATATTATTCAAAGATTGCCTTCTTTTCAATTCAAGGAAAACAGTATTTTCATAAATACGCCCGATATTTTCCCTGAATTTAAAACCCAACATATCAATTATTCCATTATCAACAACGTATAATTTTTTAGGTTCTCTTATTTGTTGTTTAAACTTGAATGAAAACTTTGGCAACTTAAAAACAAGGAAAACTTCTTCCAGTACATCTAGGTAATTTCTTATTGTATGAACACTTTTAACATTAAGTATATCTTTAAAATTCGAATAGGTTATCTCATTAGAAAAACTTGAAACTGCCAGTCTTGCAAACTCCTTAAAAACAGAACGGAACTTTATGTTATGTCTAAGAAGTATGTCTTTGGTTATTATATCATCGTAAATTGATTTTACATGATATTTGTCATCGCCTTCAGGAAAACCACCACGAATTAGATATTCATTCAAATAATTTTTTATTTTAGCTATATCAGCAGTCAGATAAATATCATAGTTCAATCCTCTAAATCTTAAGAATTCTCGGAACGAAAATGGAGATAGTATAATGTCTATGTGCCTTCCTGTAAGGCGTGTTGAAAGTTCACTGGAAAGTAATCGGGAATTGCTGCCTGTTATTATAATTTTTTTGCTCTGTTGTAATCTTGTTATAAAAAGTTCCCATTTAAGGACGTTTTGAATTTCATCGAATATTATAAAATCTATGTTTCCGTATAACTGGTAAAACGCCTCAAGAATTTTATTCATATCCGAAATTTTTATGGACTCTATCCTTTCGTCATCAAAATTTATATAAGCATATTTATATTTTTTAAGAAATAAGTGAGCAAGTGTAGATTTACCACATCGCCTTATGCCTGTGATTGTCAGAACCTGTTTGGTTTTGTTTAAATCAAAGAGCTTTTCAATATCTCTTTCGATTATATTTTCCTTCCTAAATCTGCTCTCTACATCATCCTTTTGCTCGTGAATTATAAGCTTCAGAGTTTCAATATCCATATATGCATTACTAACGCAAAAGTTTATAAACTTTTTGCGTTGGCAACGCATTTACTATTCCGGTTTACTTAAAAGGATTAAGAAAACACATCATGGTTTGTGCTGTCTTTTCAGGATCATAATCCATTTGTAAAAGTTTGTCATATACTTCAAGCCGCAACTGGACTTCATCCTCCGGTAATCTTAATTGCCGTAGATATAATTCTCTGTTTTTCCGTACATTTCTGCCAAATGCATTAAGAACATGATCAATACCTTCAGACAAACCACTGAACTGACCACATGCTACTTTTTCAGTAAATGCAGCAAGAACCCGATCATCATCAATCCCATCCGGATCATTGGGTACTGTTAAATCAGTTATATACGCCCTGCCAACAACATTTATACAAATGATGAAATCACGCCTATGCTTTATTCTGATATCTTCCTCTGAACCACGCGAAGGATCTAAAATGCACTGAAGTGTTGCTTGTTCAGTAAGTGGAATATCTCTTTTTTGTTCTGAAAAAGTAAATCTATATTCGAGATTTATTTCGGGACAATAAGCTCGCCTTCTATATATCTCTATACTATCATCAAATTCGCTATTTCTGCGTTTGATAGTTTCATATTGCTCATCAGACAAAGGGGCATAAGTCTCTCCCATTTTATCTATCAATTCAGCATCTTCTAAGATCTGATTAAATGTTTCTTGACAGAATGTTCTGAATTTTTCTGCTCTTGGGTCTCGTACGGGTTTCCCTTCAAGTACCATTAATTTAAGATTTGTTATATATTCAGTAAAATCTTCTCTCGAAACTCCGATAGGATCAGCATCGCCAACTAAAGCACCAGCATAAACATCATGCCTGTAAACAGGTCTTTCAAATTAAATATTTAAACCAGAAATGTGATTATTTAAGAACAGTTGTATTATTTCTTTTATGATAAGACTGCCTGTTGGCGTGTGCATAAAGCCCGATGCACAGAAAGGTGTGAAAAACAGTCTGGAAGAAATGCGCATCAGCGGACCGTATTATGTTGTTTGTTCAAAAACAATGAACATCGTCGGAAAAAAAATCGCAAAACAGACAAATTCTGACATATTATTTCCGGAATCAATGGAAATGGATTATATTAAAAAATGCGCTTCATCGCTGAAAAATTCAGGCATCAGTACAGTTATAGGTATAGGCGGTGGCAGAACAATTGACATCGCAAAATACATGGGATATCTAAGCAAAAAAGAATGGATCTCTTTCCCAACAATTTTGAGTCATGATGGTATAGTATCTTCAAGAGCAGCAATAACCGAAAGAAATGATAAAATAACAGTTAATGCCAAAGAACCAATAGCTGTTATTGTAGACACTACAATAATAAAAAATTCTCCTTATCAATACACAGCAGCTGGTACTGCTGATGTTGTTTCAAATATTTCTTCTGTTGAAGACTGGAAACTCGGCGCTGAACTTGGAGAAGATTATAATACTGTAGCTGCTGAACTTGCACTGGTTGCAAGCAAAGCTGTCATTAGCCATGTAGATGAAATAAAAAATCACACGGAAAATGGAATAAATATTTTAACATGGTCATTGATATGTTCAGGAATTGCAATGAATATTAATGGTAACAGCAGGCCCGGATCAGGCAGTGAACATAATTTCTCGCATGCGCTGGAAAAATTAAATTCTCCTCTGTTGCACGGTGTTCAGGCCGGATTGGGCTGCTTAATATCGTGCTATCTTCAGAACAACAACTGGAAAAATATCAGGAAAGTTTTGAAAGATATTGGCATCAAATTAACAGCAAAGGAACTTGGTGTCAAGTCGGATATGCTCATCAAAGCCCTTGTAATGGCTCGCAACATTCGCGGCTATCCACGCTACACAATACTGGACAGATATAATATTGATGAAAAAATGGCCAAGGAAATTTTGAAGAATGTTGGATTGATATTATAATATTTTTCCCGAGGGTTTTTGGTAGTTATAAATTTTTATTCTCCAAAAAGGCTCATTAATATAATTAAAAGCTTTTAAAGGTTCTTATATATAACGTATGTTATATGAAAAAACCGAACGGTAATAAAGTATATCGTAAGTTATATATTGAAACCAGTATACAAAAAGTAGCTGAAGTATTATTCCTATTTCCAGAAAAAGAATTTAGCCTCAGTGACCTGGCAAAAGAAGCAGGTGTAGCTAAAGCAAATATGGGAAAAATTCTTGATGAATTGTATAAAATTGAATTTATTAAAATAATAAAATTAAGCAAAATATGGAGAATTAAAGCAAACCAAACTAGTCAGAATTTTATAAAAAACAAGATAATATACAACCTCAATTCATTATATCAAAGCGGTTTGATAGAATTTGTCAACGAATACTATAATAACCCAAAAGCCGTAATTCTATTTGGAAGTTTTAGAAAAGGTGATGACATTTCAGACTCGGATGTAGACATTGCAATAGAAATTGATGAGATTGAAGATTATAAATTAATAGTCAGAAAGCATTTAAGTAAATTTGAAAACGCAATTGGCAGAAAAATACAGATTCACCTATTCAACAAGCATATTGTGGATATTAATGTATTTAATAACTTTGCAAACGGCATTGTTTTATCAGGATTTTTGGAGGTAAGACCGTGAAAAAAGAATATATGGATTTTATGATGTCTTCAGGACAGCTTAGAATACGCCAGGTAGACAAAGAAAGGGTGAAATCTATTGTAAAATCTGCTGAAACAAATGCAGGTGTTGTGAGAAACATAACCTTAATCGAAGATAGTGCAACGGTTATTTTCAGGGAGATATATGAATCAATAAGACAGTTGGGGGATGCTTATTGGTGGCTGAATGGATTCGAACCGCTTAATCATGAAATAAGCCTTGAAATTCTTAAGGAAATGAACATTAAAGATAAAATAAAGTTAAATCATCTTTCAAGATTTAAAAAAATAAGAAATGACGCAAATTACAGGGGATTTAAAATTTCAGTTGCACAGGCAAAGGAAATTATAGAATTTTGGGACGTGTGTGGAAGGGATATTATAAAAAAATTATACCAGAAAGTAGCTTCATTATAAATTATTGGAAAGCTTTTGATGTGTATAGTGGTTTGAATCTTCCCTTATTTTAATGTCGAGTATTTTAACATCATTATCGTGTCCAAATCTTTCATATGCTTCCAGTAAATCATCATAGTCTAAAAAAAACGCACCGCAAACAGTTCCGCCAGCTCCCATTCCGCGCACTGCCCCGCCTCTTTCATAAACAAAATCAGCAATTCTTTTCTGGGCAGGAGTTTCATAGGTAGTTCCTGCAGCTTCGTATGCAAATACTCTTCTGTCATAGACCTCTCTAAGAAAACCCACAATTTCATGCCAGTTTTCTAAATCATGTATAAGTTCAGCATATTTGCTTGTATCTTCTATGTCCCTGCGCCATTCTTTTGGCCTTGCCCTGACATCATATAATTTACCGTCATTCAATTTAACACTATCATGAAGTTTCCCGACGAGACATATCATCATTCTATAATTTATATGATGAGCAACTTCTGGTATATGTTTAACATCAGGCAAATGATCATCATGAAATTCAAAATGATTTACATTACCGGTTGGCAAACTGGATACTGCATCTAAGCAGCCTGTTCTATAACTTTCGTTTTCAAGTTTAGCAGCAAGATGCGCTGCTCCCAAATCTCTGAAATCACGTCCTTTTTCAAATATTTCTCTGACTGCAGGATATCTATCAAGAGCATCTAGATTTAATGCATTTTCTGAACTAATATTATAACGAATATTTAATGATGCTCTCACAATACATGCTGCAAGACAACCACTGCCACCAAGTCCTGCTCTCGGTAACATATCATATGTAGCAATAAATTTTACATGTTCGAGTTCCATGCCATTTGTTACAGTATCTATTAATGTCTTTCCAGACCATTCACTGTCATATTCCTCAGGAGGCATTGTTCCATCAGGAAACCTGTGAACAAACATATTGCAATCACTGGGGACAGCATAAAGTTTTGTTCTTTTATTAGCTGTAAAAGTTACAGTAGATGAAAGTTCAGGAGCATTTCCTGATTCAGCAAGAATTTCTAACATACCTGGAATATCACGCGTTCCCGGAAGTGCGGATATTCTATAGTGCCCACTAACAACTCCTATAATACTTTCCATATCCCCATTAGGATATAATCCAAAAATTTTTCCTTTATGATCCCTTGCATCCATCCGCATCACAAATCACCTTCCCTGTCAAAATATCTTCATGAAATTGTTTATAGCGCTCAGGAACACCTATATCCAGATGATAGGTTTCATCAATAACAAAGCTCTGCATTTTTCCTTCCTCAACAAGAATAGGATAGACATCTTTTTCAATAGAAACTAATTTATTAGGTTGTATATAATTTAGAATTTTTTTATTAAGTATTATTGCACCTGCATTTGTATTATTGCCGATAAAATTCTTTGGTTTTTCAACGAATTTTATAATCCTTTGATTTCCGTTCAAAACAGCCACACCATATTGTGATGGATCTTGTTTTTTTATCAGGGTCATAGTAGCTGTAGGATTAAAAAGACGGTGCTGATCAATAAGAGCATTGAAATTTATATCCAATAAAGTATCAGCAGGCAATAATAGAAAAACATCATCCAGAAATTTTTCAGCGTATTTCAATGACCCACCTGTTCCTAATGGTTCTGGCTCTTCTGAATAATTAATTGAAGCTCCGAATCTGCTGCCGTCGCCAAAAAATCCTTTTATTTGATCGCATTTATATCCAACGCACATCAGAAATCTGGTAAATCCGTGTTTTTTCAGCAGTTCCAGCTGATAAAAAAGAAAAGGCTTTCCTAAGACAGGAACCATTGCCTTTGTTATATAGTAAGTAAGCGGCCGTAATCTCGTACCTAATCCACCTGCATTAAAAACAACCTGAATATTTTTGTTTTCTGAAGTCATTTTGCTTCACCAAAATCTGGATATGATTTATCACTGGTATCTGATTTGCATCAATGTTAATCATACTTTTTCATACTTAATATGATTTCGTATGAAAAACTATTTATATGTTTCTATGGTCAATTATTAACATGGAGAAAGAACGTATAACAATAATAATGTCAAAGAGCACTCTGGACAGAATAGATTCTATGATAGATGGTAGTTCATTGAGAAATAGATCGCATGTCATCGAACATCTTTTGTTGAAAGGTATGGGCGAAAAATCACTTGAAAGTTGTGTAATACTCGCGGGTGGAAAAGATACCAGCAAAGCCCTGATGACCATCAAAGGATTTCCAGTAATATATCATCAATTAAAGATGTTGGAAAATCAGGGAATAAAAAAAGTTTTTCTGTGTATAAACAGCAATGATACAGCCATAAGGGATTCTGTTAATAATATAAAAACCAGCATGAATGTTGTTTTTTCAGAAGACGATAAAATGATGGGAACTGCAGGCTCTGTATACAAACTTAGAAACTCTTTAAATGAAAATTTTATCGTTATTAATGTAGACACCCTGTCGAATTTTGATATAAAGGGAATTCACAGATTTCACATGGATCATGACGCAATTATTACAATGCTTTTAAAGCCTGAAGCTGATTTGAGCAAGTCAGGATCAGTCAGCATTCAAGGAAGCAGGATAATTTCATTCACTGAAAAGCTTAAAAAACCCGATGCATCATTGGCAAATGCCGGTGTCTACATAATGAGTCCGAAAGTATTTGATTATATGAGAAAAGGTTTCATGATGCTTGAAACTGATGTTTTTCCGAAAATAGCTGAGTCCGGAAACATGTACGGTTACACTACAAACGAAATTATTACACACTATTAGCGTAGTCCATCCCGTAACGAAAGGCATTGCTTCGCAATGCCAAGTTGGTAAGTTATAATTATGTCTAGTAATTAATTTGTCTCGATAGTAGTACTTTGACATTTTGGAAATTCAGATTACATCAGATTTCATTCCTAAATACCATTTCAACATTTACCTGAACTATCTTGTAAAGATTTCAGGATTCTGAATAATTTTTTCTTTATCATCGAAAAGGAAAATATGTATGCCTCTGTGCCATAGCTGAGAATTATGAATATCGCTCTTATTTCTTTTATTTATCTCTTTATCATTTTCATCATCTGCCCATAGAACTTCTTTCATAACTGTGATGAAGTATAGAACGACTAAAGCAACCTCTCATAAATTTTGACCAGTTTGTCAACAACAACCTTCTTTGAAAAGCTTTTCACAACATGTTTTCTTCCTTCATATCCTATTCTTCTTCTCAGCCCGCTGTCATCCAGTAATTTTTTGATATATTCAGCCATTAGTTCCCATTCACCATAATTAACAAGATACCCTGTTTTATTATGAATAACAACCTCCGGGATTCCTCCGGCTCTGGTAGAAACTACAGGAACTTCGCAGGCTTGTGCCTCTGTGAGAACTCTGCCAAATGCTTCGTACATCGAAGGCAGAACAAAGATATCGGCTTTGTTATATATTTCAATGAGTTTTTCAAGAGGCAGCTTATTAAAAATTTTGCTGTTTTTAATTTTTTTTCTGATCTCATTTTCAAGATATCCCTCACCCACAAAAACATATTGAACATTTTTTGGTAGTTTGTGCTGAAGATCTATAAAAATATGAGCACCCTTTTCATAAATTAATGGCCCGACAAATAAAACAATGGGATTTTTTGATTTTCCAGATAGCTTATTTCGGAAAATTTCAACATCAGTAATACTAGGCAGAACTTTTATTTTTTCAGCTACAGCGCCCATTTTGCATAAATTCGTTTTTTCTATACTTGTATGCGGCAAAACAGCATCTGAAAAACGAAGCAAAGGCAATCCTTGCGTAAAATGATATAAATAAAAAAATCCTGTGCGTATTGGATTGTAAACAGGCGGGTGAAAATGTGTGGAAAAAACAAACGGAACATTGGTTTTTTTAGCAGCTAAAAACCCGGCTGTTGCCGGGAAATAACCATAGTGATGTCCGTGAATTATATCCGGTTTTTGTTTCATCAATGACTTTAACAGCGGTAATGAAATGCTATATGCACGATATATTTCTGTTTCATGAAACCTGTTAACAGTTATGCCTTTTACAGTATCATAATAATCTCTGAGGGATGTTGGGGTATAAACAGAAATATCAAATCCTCTGTTCGCCAGCTCTTCACACAGTTCCTGCACATAAATAGAAACTCCGGAACACCTTGGATAATAGACATCCGATACAGTAAGAATATGTGTCATGATAATACTCAAAAGATAAGCTTTTATATTTTGCGTACATAATACACACTATGTGGGTTTACAAATTCGTGATGAAAACTTTCATCGTGTATATATTGTCTTTTATCTTTATATCAGGATTGTCTTATGCATGTGCAATAAATGATATCAGGCATGGTGATGCTCCAACAGATATGGTGAATGAATTCGAAAAATATGGTTGTCGTGTAGATAGAAACAGCAATGAACTGACATCAGAATCAATGAAAAATTATAAAATTTACATGAGTCAGGTATGGAATGGCTATTCAGAATATGAAATCAAAGCATTGCATCAGTGGATTGATAATGGAGGAAAAGTTATACTCATAGGAGGAACTACAGGATCAACACCATCTTACATGAATTCAATATTGTCTCATTATAATATAACGGCAAAATCTCTATCAGGAAATGTTGCGTTAATAAAGAATTTTGCGCATCCTCATGATATAACCGAGGGTATAAATGAATTTAGCGTAAATGGTCCGGATTATCTGGATGTTGGATGGAATTCGCTGCCACTGGCATGGGATTTAAATGGAATAGCATTAGCTTCGTGGAAAGACAGGATTGTAGTAATTGCTGATGAATGGACATTCACACAATGGATAAATGAATATGACAACAGAAGGCTTATGAAAAATATTGTCAAGTATTTCATTCTGGAAAAAGATGTAGTGGAAATAAAATCATTTGTATCAGGAAGCGATTTTGAAATGAATTTTTCAATAACCAGGCTAAATGCTCCTGTTGAATACATTAAAAAAGATGATATAAAAATAACAGTGGAAAACGAAACCGTTATTATTAAATCATTTATAGATGCGGGAAACGGAAATTACACAGCGATATTTGATGATCCTAGAATCATAGGAAACCTTTCAATTTCTGTGCAGTACAGGAATTCAGTTGCAACACAGGATTTTGTATACAAAAGTTCCAATAGAAATTTCATAGTAATAACAGATAATAATTTTTGGAATGCACTTTATGCAGCCAGCTCAGGGGTTGACGCATTCATAGAAGACGATTCAGTTGACAAAATACTCAGATTAAAAAAAGGTTTTATTGTAATAACACTCGGCCATACAACGATCAATGGAACCTATAGGTTTTCATCCAGAGAAGATGTTTTTATTCAGTTTCCTAAATCAGAATGTATAAAAATAACAGGCAATAAAAAAGATGCAATAATCAGGGCAGTCGTAGCATTGAATAAAGAGTTTTGCATAAGTGAAAATGAAGGTTTGGAAGAAAGTAATATTATTAGATACTTTAATGAAACTGATTACCTCATTATTGCTGATGCTTCGGACAATCTTTCTGCTCTTATTCCAATATTATCAAAAAAGAATTCAGCATACCCGATAATAATCGAGAAGCCGTATAAAATCGGAGAAATAAACACAACTATTCATAATGAAATCCAGCACTTAATGAAAACAGGTTTGTTGAAAAAATATAAATTTGATGGATATTTATACGCAGCACTGATTGGCCTGCCTGAATATGAGGACACCATATTCAAAACGAAAACTGACGATATATACGCCAATACGGATAATGATGACTTCATGGACATTGCCACATCTAGAATGAAAAATTCGTATCATTTGTATTCAGGAGAATTTTGGGACCCGCAAAAAAAGGGTGTTGCTGTTCTCTCTGACTATTCCGCTGTACCGAAAATCGATTTGATATATCCCGGCGGGGAAATTAGTGGATTCTTGATTGACATGATATTTTCATGGCATGATTTTAATGTAGAACGTTACATTACACATCGTGGAATGGATATAGACGAACTGACAACAGGAATAGCTGGCGATGAAGCTACTAAATTTGAAATGATTGGTGAGGGCACTGATACAGCACTGTTCAGCATTTATTTGTGGATAAAATATGCAGCTGAAGTGAAATATGCAATACTGGAATACGACTGGAAGAACTATGATGGAACTCTTACAAAAATAGATGAACTATCTGAAGATCTTGTAAGTAAAAGTTTCTCTAAAAATGACATTGTATTTTACACTGCTAATGGTGATAAAAACTTATCCGTCTTGCCTGATACATATATCAATTGGTCTGATTTAAACTTCAAGACACCGCAAATCGTTTACGCTACAATTGATAATGGCAGTGCCAGTACTTTGAGTAATGGCATATTTATAGGATATTACAGTAAAATAAATTCGCCATTTACAATAGCACCAGCTGCCTCGTTTGCCTCTGCAGTTACTAAGAATATTCCGTTGTCAGTTGCCCTGATGAAAAATAAAAATATTCTGATAGAATCCAGCAATACAAATACCGACAACATGATAACCGGAAGCACAGCTATTTCCGGATTCAGAAACATATTGAAAGAAAAGAAGAGTGTGGTAATGTTTGGCGATCCTAAAATTAAAATAGATCCTCCACCAAAATCAGAAAATAGGAACCACAAACTTGGTTTTATAGAATTTGAAATTTATGCAGACGACAAGCCGGATTTCTACATTTTTGAAGAAAATTCTTACATAATACCGGTGTATAAAAGAAGTGTTACTTTACCAAGTGAGGCAAATTTCACAATAAATACAACAGCAATATGGTCACATGAAAATATCAGTTTGCCTGCATTGGGCAGTACCGATAACCTGTCATGCAACTTATCGTGGTTTTGGTCAGCACAGGATGTGCTATTCGATAATCGTATAGTACTTGATTTATATATAATCCCAGTCAATTGCAAAGAAAACAAAAAACTGTCATATGCTGGAATTATTATAAATTATACAGGATCTTTGGACATAGGTAATTTGGAAACTGAAACTTGGTGGAATGCTGCCATAATAACAGCCGATATTTATAATCAAAGCCATGTTAATTTTAGCATAAGAATATCCGGACCTGTTGAAATCTTCATCGAAGGAAGTGCTGAAAATAATATCGAAACTAAATTAGTGGCACCCGAAGGCAAGTATAAAGCCGAAGTTGTGATATATAATAATACTCATGTAGCAGGGCCATTAGTTACAACGTTTGACCTGAAAAATTTTGTAGGCACATTTAATAAGAATGACGAATCTATAAAAATCCGGACATTTGGCGAGAATATCTATATTGGAGAAAGCGTGAAATATCAGTCGCCGGAAATATACTTTGAAAATTCAGGATACGAAACAAAAATCATAAACATCACCATGACTGTAAAATCAGAACCTTATAACATGCTTTACAACACACCTTTCGGCATTTACAAAGAATGGTATGAAGACTTTGGCATCCATTCAGACGGCAATATTCCAAAGCCTTCAATAAAAGAATTATTAAGGAAAATTCAGAAAAAGCTTGATATCATAAGGTACTGGGTATCATCCAGAACAGAAAATACTTAAAAATACAGAATATAACAAAACAACTGAAAAACAGCTTCCACGGGTTTTTTGAACTCGTTCTGGAATGCAAATAATCTGGTTTACAGAAATGCAAAATAAATACTGGGAAATTATATAAATATCATGAAAATCGTAAAAAGTTCTCACAATAAAACCGAAGAAGTGGAAAGGATCTTTCATATTTTTGATAAAGTTCTGTATGATATTCATCATAAACTGCTTTTTGACAAGCTTGTTTTTGTAATAGGAGAGAAAAATAAAGCCGAACTGAAAAATTTCACAGCCTATATAGAAATAGATAGAAACAACGAGCATCTCATGAAAAATCCGCGGTTTTGTAGGAGCTTCATCCTGAATATGATATATAAGATAATCATACAGCAGAAAGGATTTAGCACAAAACACAGGCACCTTGAGCAGTTAGTAGCTAATCGGGAAATGATAAAACACGGGTACCATGATGATGTATTTTATTATAATTATATGACTGTCATGAACAAACCCTGCTTTGAAGATATTCACGATTTTATATACTCCAATATATCATGGCTTAGTTTCTACGACACAAAGTACAGTAATGAATCTGAATTTTTCAGAAAAATTGTAGAACAGATGCCGTGTCCTGATCATTATAAGCGTAAAACTGAACGGGTTTTTAACAGAATGAAAAGAGATCTGTGGAACGATAAATCACTTGAACGCGTTGAGAAATGTCTCGAGAGGCTGGCGAATGCAGATAATAAAGTATAAATGGAACATGTTGAAACCAAGACTGATTTTAGATTCTGGTAATGAGATAGAGCTGTTTGACCAGAAACTTGATATTAAACTTGGAAAAAAATCATGTACAGGCTCTGTAATCAATGGCGTACATAGATCATGCTCTGTAGTGACAGAAGAATGGAAATGTACATCATGCATGGAAAAAGATGATTATTTCAGCTGCATAAGCTGCAGAGGCGAGTGTATGAATCCAAAACAAAGAATGTCATGCATGAAAAATATATACAATATATATCTTGCATGTTTCGGCGAGCATGTAAAAGTTGGGATATCTATTGGCTTCCGCCTCAGGGAACGCCTGATTGAACAGGGAGCAGATTTCGCAGCAAAAATAATGACAATGAAAGATGGGAAGGTTGTCAGGAAACATGAAAACATGATAAGATCCATTGCAGGAATAGAAGACCGGATTCATGGCAATGATAAAATGAAAAACATTGTAATTGACCCGAACACAACTTTGAAAAAGCTAACATCAGTTTTGGACAGCGTCTCAAAAAAGATTGAAATCCATGAGCCTGAAATTTATGATTTTCGCTCATTTTACAGGCTGAATGAACTGATGCAGAATCCTGCTGCAATAGATCCAACCTCGGGTATGCATATATCTGGCAATGTTATCGGCGCCAAAGGAAACATCATTGTACTGAACAATGGCGGATACAAAGCTGTTAATGCGCACAGGTTAATCGGATATCATTTGGAGTAAAAATATGTGAGTAACTATATAAATTGCATGTAATTAACTTACATCATGCACCAATGGTCTAGTGGTATGACTCGAGCTTCCCAAAGCCCTTTTCTCTTTAAAAAAGAGAAAAGCCCTTGGGGAAAAGAGAAAACTACGTAAATGTGTTATAATATCTTTTCCTAAAGGCGGTTCGAAACAGCTCGCTGCCCGGGTTCGATACAGCCTTTTTCGAGAAATGTAATATATTCCTACGAAAAACCCTGGGGAAAAATATTACAGCCTTTTTCGAGAAATGACTGCGAATATCCCGGTTGGTGCATATATCAAAATAGAGGATTTTACTGCGAATTAGATGTATATATACTATTTCATGGCGAGATCGGGGAATTACTATGATTTTTATCCTCCTGAGTTTTTTTACGTAATTTCTTCTCTGTTTTCAAATCAGCTTTTGCCATTCTTTCTAGCCCTTTGCCCCTTTTTTCCCTTTCTTTTATAAGTATAGGGAGTTCGTTTATAAATTTTTCATATTCAATCATTACATGTTCAATTTTATTTTCTTTTGCAGCTATGTCAAAAAGTTCTCCAATATTCTTCGGTTTTCTACGCAATCTAAATTTCTTAGTCAATTTTTCTATAATGGTATGTTCTGCCCATTCTCGTTTTTCTTGTGATTTTTGCTCTAATTTTTCTTCCAGCCAATCTATAATACCCATTATCCAACAAATAATTGTTATAGACATAACAAGCAAAATGAACGGGTCGTATATTTCTGCTAATACTATACATGAATAGAATTGCCCCTCTGGACAAGAAGTTGGGGAAGCCCAAGAAGTCATGAGAAGGTCCTGCTGTATAAATATCATAGAGGTTATCATAAACAAAAATCCGAGAATGAACCACTGATTTCCTTTCATCCGTTACCAACCCTCTCAGCTATTCTCTCTAATAATTCAGCAAGTGGCTTTAATTCTTTATTTCTAAGGTTATTAGATTTTATAAAATCTTTGTGTCTGATATCTATATTTTCATATGCAGATGGCATAATCATATGCTTAGCTAGGTCCGTGGAGCTATTTTTCATTATATGGCATACAGGACATTTTAGAGATGTCATGTAATTGATATAATTTTCAATCTATAAATACTTCAACAGTCAGAAATGCAAAGCATTTCCAAAACATTCTCTGCACAGTCATTGAAAAAGATGGGTATTTAAATTTTATAAGCAACTTAAGCATGGTGATAAATATGCCTGATCCTGAGAAAAGTATTGAGATAACTGAAATTTTAAAGGATATTGAAAAAACAACACACTTTAAAAAATTACCGATTGAAATGAAAAATATGATTAAGAACTCTATAGAAGAATCTATGAAAATACGTTTTCCAATATCGACATTTAAAGAAAATAATGAATGGATAGCAACTACACCACTAATAGATATCTGTGCACAGGGAGAAACCGAAAAAGAAGCTATTGAAAGCATAATAGAAATGATAGATGACTATATGTCAGATCCATGTACAAAAAAACCTAATATTGAAACCATAATACAGGTAAAGACACAGAATATTCCAATAAACTTGCCTATTGACAAAATTCCAATAAATACTCCAATTAGCAAAGAATGTTAAGGTTTTTTCTATGCAAGGAAAAATACATCCATTACCAAGGAAAGAAGTCATTCAAATACTACAAAGCAATGGTTTTCAGCAAGTTAATAAAATAAAAGGTCGTCATTTAAAATTTAGAAAACAAACAGATAAAGAAGTTTTAACCACCATGATTAGTCATCGCCCCAAAATACAACCCACTACGATAAGATTCATAATAAAACAATCCAAAAAACAGGAAGAAGAGTTTTACTAAATACAATTTACAATTATTTCGTTTTGAGCATTTGAACAAAATGGTGAAAAAAATGAGTTCTTCAATTCGAAATATAAGTGAAAAGGAATTAAAACAAATTGTACATAAATATCGAGATAATATCATCAAAGCACGAGACGATGATGAAAAGAGATCTGAAGAATCTGTTATTTTTATTATAGGAATGTTATAGGTATTATTTCAAATGTGTTTGTATCAGCTTCTTTTATTTTTTTCAATATTGAAAAACATAGTCTTTTTATTATGATTTTTTATAGTATACCTTTGGTTATCTTCGGAATTCTATTTCATTTAATGTACAAGGATTATAGAAAATTTGAAAATATGAATGACAGTTTTTTAGATTTTGAAAGACAAGAAATTTCAAATAGAAATGAAAAGTAAGGATTTCTGGTCCTCGATTATCATTCCATAACCCCGAGCTTCTTTTTGAATTTTTCAGGTATTCTTTTCCACAGTATATCAGCAAGCAGATATGCTGCAATACCCAAAGCTGCTCCGCCTAAAACATCAGTTATAGTATGCACGCCGAGATAGACTCTGGTAAATGCCACAAAAACAGTGAATATTGAAAAAATCCAGCCGTTTCTTTTTTTCCACAATGCAACTGCAAATGCAGATGCTACTAAAGTATGATTGCTTGGAAATGAAAAATCATTCGGGCACTGTATTTTTGATACAATTTCTGTACACGGCCGAACCTCATGGATTAAAAGTTTCATAGCAAAGCCAAACATAAAAATCAAAATAAGTATCAGCATTAGTTTGTTTCTTTTTTTCCCATGTTCTGCTAGAAAAGCAAACAAGAATATTATAGCCAAAAAAACCATGTCACTGTCAAGTATTTTAGCAATTACTGTAAGCAAGGGGATATTCAACTGGCTGATCCACGTGGTTATTGGGTCATATGGCATATGTATGAATACTTTCAGTCAGAATTTATATTGTTTCATCGGAATGGATATTTTTATTTAGTATCCTTACATTCTCAAGTAATTCTGGATTTATTGGCTTGTTACGAAAATAATGATCAGCCATAGCAACACATTGATTTGGAAGCCCTTGACTTGCACTTTTTCTTATAATAGCATAAGGCTTGAATCCATGTATATCACCCCGACTCAAATGATTATATGCTGACATAACAACGACAGGACCGCTATATCCAACTTCCTGCAATATTGTTAATCCATTCGGACCTGTTATGATCATATCATATCTATCTGTTTGCAATCTTTGACGAAACTCTTCAGGATCAGAAACACGACCATCCCTGGAAAATGGGTCTGCTTTATACTTCACTTCAGCGCCATAATAATCATTAAAAGCACCTGCAACTAGACCTGCTTGATGAGATCTTATACTAAACACACCCATCTTAACATTCTCGTTATTCATATTAATCATCCCTCAAAATTCAGAATCTCTAAAATTTTCCCCAAGTAAATTGTTTCTACCTAAAAGTATTTAAAGGCATGAGAAATTACGCTACAAAACCCTTTCCTACGATACGCGGCAATTTACTTTTCGTAGAAGCAAAAATAATCATGCCTTCGCATGGTATTTCTCTCTGAAGCAATACAGTTATCTTATCATCAGAAATTTTTTCTATTGTTCCCGTCGTAAAAAACAGATCTGAAAGCACATGTATTTGGTCCCCTGGTCGCAATTCTTCTTTACAGAATCTGGATCTTATAAGATTGGATGAAATTTTGTCTGTCTTTTTCATTCCATTACACAAAACAAATCCTCTCTTCATTTCTTCTGAATCAATGCCTTTGATATTTAACCCGACACGCGTGCCTTTTTCAGCATATTGAATTTCCTTATCATTCGATTGTATGCTTTTTACCAGAACTTCCTTGCCAAGTGGTTCAACAATCAGCTTATCAAACTTTTTCACAGATCCTGACTTAATTATGCCGAGAACAATAAATCCAACACTTCGGACATCAAAGTAATTGTCAACTGGTATTCTCAGTGGAAAATCTTTTCTTTCTACATATATTTTCAACAATTCTTCTCTCAGTTCATTCTGTGATATTATTTTATATTTTTCAAGACTTGTGCCTTTTAGAAAACCCATATTCTTGGATATTACAAAACCTTTTTCAAAGGAAAACATATCAAGAGCAACCAGCTGTTCGCCTACTTCAGGCGTAACGTTGTCGAAAATAATCACAGGAATATCAATCATTGCAATTGCCTGTAAAAGCGACTGAATTTTATCGCTTTTAGGAAAAACAAAGTTCATAGCAGCATCAGAACTGTTGTGATTATAAATTATTATATCATTCTCAGTTCCCTTTCTACCTAAATCATTGGCAAGCTTTTCAATAATTTCAATATCACCAAACAATCCAACACTCAGTCTCAACACTAAATCACCTCATTATATAAAATCTATGTTTGCAATTTCAAAATCTCATTAACAACATTATACGAATGCAAGCTATCTTTCCTGTTCAACGTCTCCAGTGTAATATATCCGTCATATTCGAATTCTTTAAGTTTTCTTAAAAAGGCTACTGTATTTAGTTTGCCTCTGCCTAACGCCATATGACCTTTATGTGTGTCAATATCAGCATCATGAAGGTGTATATTTATTATTTTTTCATGAAATTTTTCAATGAATTTCATGACGTCTTCACCTGCCTGAATAGTATGGCCAGCATCAAGGCACATCATCAGGCTTGGATATTTTTCAAATAATTCATAACCTTCTTTTTCAAAAACAAAGTTGCTTCTGATAAACCCGGCTTTGGCTGACATATTTTCTACAGCCAATGAAACACCCTCAGCTTCGGCAAAATTAACAAGTTTTGTAAAAGCATCGTAGTTCAGCTGATTTTTATTATAACCCGTGATTTTCCCTGCATGAAATACAACCAAAACCGATTTAATATGTTTTGCAAAGACAATTGCTTTTTTAATCTCGTCCAGAGAATATTTTCTATGCTCATCGGAAATAGACAATATATCAGTATAAACAAATGGCGCGTGAACAGCAGATGTAAAATCTTTGTTGGATTTTAGAAATTTTTCAACAACACTCAGTTTTTCATGTGTTATTGGATGATCGTAAACAATTTCAAAATGCCTTGATCCTGTATTTTTTATAAAATCCAGTTCATTTACTACTTCGCATGGGCTTAATGCCGGTGTATTGAGCAATAATCCGATCTTCATAAATTGGGATCGCTTTTATAATTTAAAAACCCGTTATCGAATGCTTTCAAACAACTTCATAGTTTCTTCTAAATTTCTTGCCCTGGATTGTGAAACGCCTGCTCTTTCCACAAGCCTTAATATTTCATTTACTTCCAGTCTGATCTCATTTAATACATCCCTTTCAATAGGTATTTTCAAAGCAGTGGATTTATCAGCTATCTTTTTTAATGTATCATTTATACTTTCAAGCGTGAGGTCGATATATATTTTATGATCACCCGGATTGTCCTTTAGTATTCGCCTGAAAAACACTTTCATTTCAGCAATAATATTTCTTATGTTAATTGTAAGGATTTTCATGTTTGCTGGATTTGCTATATCGGACTTTTCCAGATCCTTTCTGTATAAAAAAAGCGTTGATCGTAAGCTGCGTATTTGCCCGTCCAATGACATTTTATAAACTTCTTCAAGCATCATATCTTGTTTTACAGAAATTATTTTGGATGCAAACGCACCTATAAACAAAAGCCCAAGCAACACCTCAAACATGATCAAAATTCTGGATAAACCCATAGGTGCTATATCTCCATAACCAAGTGAACTTGTAGTTACAGCACTGAAATATATGGAATCAAAAATGCCCTCAAGACCGGGTTTTATAAGCCCTGATTTTCCCATTAAGCCATTGCCTGGTATATATGAAAATATATTATAAAGAAAGCCAAAAAATATTATAAGAACAAAAAACGAAATGAGCAGTTGTTTTAGAGTCAATTGCTCGAAAAGACTGAAAAATCTGCCTGCTATATTTCTTTTTTTTCGTTTTTTAGCATGCCTAGAAAAGCTTTTCATAAGAATAATTGAATAATAAGTTAATAAAAAGCTTTAGAAGAAAATAAAACCATTATTCATATGAACTTGTGGGTGCTCAAATGAAAAAGTTAGCCGAAAACCTATCTAAAAAAGCAGGCCTTCCTCCGGGGTCAGTAGTCTATGTGGGCAAAAAAATATCTGAAAAAGTCATAATTCGTATGATGGATTATACAAAAGACTATGTTATTGAAAAAGAGGTCAAAAACATTGATGACTGTTTTTCATTTTTTAAAAAACCATCAACGACATGGATAGATGTTGGGGGTGTGCATCAGACAGAAATTCTGAAAAAAATTAAAGATTATTTGGGATTACATCCGCTGCTTGTAGAAGATATAGCTAATACAAACCATCGTATAAAAATAGAATACTTTGAAAATTACATTTTCATTTTTTTGAAAATGATCGATTATGATAAGGAAATAAAAATAGAACAGGTAAGTTTGATTATCGGACCTAAATTTGTCATATCTTTTCAGGAAATGTCTAGTAACAAGTTTGATGTTATAAAAGACCGGATAAAGAATAGCAAAAGCAAATTAAGAAAAATGGATAGCAGCTATCTTGCCTACACATTAATTGATACAATTATCGATAATTATTTCGTTGTTTTGGAAAAATTGGGAGAAAAAATAGAAAAGATGGAACATGAGCTTATTGAAAATCCGAAGCACGAAATTATGATCAAATTCCTGACTCTTAAGCGTGAATTGATATTTCTCCGGAAATCAGTTTGGCCTGTAAGAGAAATTATAAATAGTCTTCAGAAAGATGGTGGAAAAATTTTCAAGGAGAATACTGAAATATATTTGAAAGACATTTATGATCATACAGTACAGATAATTGAAACTATTGAAATTTTAAGGGAAATATCCTTTGAAATGGTTGAAATATATCTTTCTTCCGTCAACAATAAAATGAATGATATTATGAAAATGCTTACAGTCATCGCAACCATTTTCATTCCTTTGACATTCATAACAAGCATTTACGGCATGAATTTTGTAAATATGCCAGAACTCAGTTATCCTATAGCTTATCCAATCATACTCATATTCATGGCTTTCATCGGTGTAATGATGTTTCTATACTTCAGAAAGAAAGGTTGGGTATAATGAACTTTGGAATTAAAACAAGTTACGATGATATAGATAAAATTATCGGTAAAATGAAATATGTAGAAATACAAATGCTTGAAAAGGACATGAAAAGACTGGAAAAGCTATCTGAAAAGTTCTCTACAATGAATATTGAATTCGTGATTCATCCGCCGTTTGAAATTGACGGCATTCATTTTGATCTTTGCGGAAAAGACAGAAAAAACTGGATTGATCGCATGAAGAAAATAATCAAGTTTGCAGATAGTATAAATGCAAGATACGTCATCGCACATCCTGCTGCCAGAACTGCATATCCAGCAGACTTGGAATCTTTCAAAAGGAATTTGATTCGATCACTCGAGGAAATTGCATCTGACAATATTATACTTGAAACCATGCCGTGGTTTTATCACGTTAACGGAAAGAAGTTTTTTTCAAACATATTATTAAAGCCTGAAGATTTTTACTTCTTCGAGGATTTTGCTGCAGGAATTTGTCTGGATACATGCCACACATTTCTTGCAACAAATCCCGGGTCAACAAAAAATGTTTTAAACTTTATAAAGGAATTGAAATCAAAAATAAAGCATTTTCACATGGTAGATGCTAAATCACCTGATATCGAAGGCCTTCAAATAGGCCGTGGCGAGATTGATTTTCCCTTTGTTATGAAGAAGATAAAAAATATCAGTGCAATGGCTGTGCCTGAAATCATGGACGGCCATAAAAACAACGGCGCTGAATTCTATAGAGCGCTGGAAATACTGAAAAGAATGCTGTGAACTACTTCATATAAATTATGCAATTATCCATACAATTCCAATATTTTTCAGCCCCAATAATATCCCAAAAATAATTGGCTGATGCAAAAGATATATCAATAAAGAATGCTTGCCAAGGTATTGAATTGGACGTGAAAATTCATTTCGGGAAGAAAAAAAGAAAGTGTGTTGTCTCACTTTGTTTTTATAAAATACATGGCCTGCAAAAATTCCAAACATAACAGCAGCTATCCAGGGAAAAACAGGAAAATAATCCAGTGTTGAAAAGCCTCTGTACATAAAGCCCAGCCATACAAAATATGGCATGTCTACAACCGCAGCTTGCACAACCGGACTCAGAACAAGAATAAATATTCCTGCAAATAACATAATATATTTGAATCTAATAAAAGGTGTTAAAATAATTATAGAGAATCCTATCAGGTGAAGAACTCCGAAAACTATAAATTCCCTTGGAAACATTATCCACGTTATCGCAGTAAGCACAAGGCCAAGTGAAAATATTTTTAATCCGCGCATGATATACTTTTTA
Organism: Candidatus Aenigmatarchaeota archaeon; assembly: GCA_018304635.1. Classification (GTDB taxonomy): domain Archaea; phylum Aenigmatarchaeota; class Aenigmatarchaeia; order GW2011-AR5; family JACRMX01; genus JAGVVW01. The sequence goes on along the minus strand of JAGVVW010000001.1, from coordinate 81,470 downwards.
GGCAATGAAGTTTTCAACCCAATGTTTGTACGCGAACTGCTCACATAAAGGCAGCACCCGACAAGAGAAAGAAATATCACTGCTGAACCATATCCAAAAATGCGCCAGAAACCACTTGTGGTATTCACAGGAAAAATAGAAAGATAACTCAGATCGTATAGAAGATGAAAAATAATCATCATGATTATCGCTACACCGCGCAAAAAATCCAGTTCCCAGAAGCGTTTCATATAATTTTATAATATATTGGACAGTATAAGTTAATTTATTTTACATTCAAAAATACCTTTAGCACAGGGTATTTGATTTATGTCCTTCAGTATTATAATGTGAACACCAATCAATATCGGAGTTGTTAAATATGGATGCAATAGAAATCGAAAATTTAACAAAGAATTATAATGGCACTGCCGCAGTTGATTCGATCAATCTCAGAATCAAGCAGGCTGAACTCTTTGGGCTACTGGGTCCAAATGGCGCTGGAAAAACAACCATGATCAGCATGCTATCAACAATTTTAAAGCCTTCATCAGGCAATGCGAAAATCAATGGCATCAATATCAGTTATCAGAACAGCGTGAGAAAATTAATTGGCATAGTTTTTCAGGACCCCAGCCTTGATGATGAATTAACAGGAATGGAAAATCTTACATTCCACAGCAAACTGTATCATATGCCACATGAATTAAGCAAAAAAAGAATTAATGATGTTCTGAAGCTTGTTGATCTTGAAGGCAAATCAAAGATGCTTGTTAAAACTTATTCAGGCGGAATGAAACGCAGGCTAGAAATTGCCCGTGGATTGCTTCATCATCCAAAAATATTATTTCTTGATGAACCTACACTTGGCCTGGATCCTCAGACACGAAGACATATCTGGGAATATATAAAAAAGCTGAACAAAGAAGAGAAAATTACAATAATTTTAACAACTCATTACATGGAAGAAGCTGATTATCTTTGCAAAAGAATTGCGATTATAGACCATGGAAAAATTGTTGCTCTCGGAACGCCCAAAAAACTGAAGAGTTCTATAAGCTCCGTGAAAAAACCAACTCTTGAAGATGTTTTTATCTGGTATACCGGACATGCAATTCGTGATTATGAAGGCCCTGAACTGGATAACATAAGGTTCAGGGCAAGACTTGGATGGAAACGATAACTGCCTTCAACATCAGGTGATAAATATACTGTCAGACATTTATACAATATGGCTCAGGGAAATGATTCGCTTTATTAGAGCAAGATCCAGAATAATAACCAGTCTCGCTATGCCATTTTTTTGGCTTATTTTTATCGGTGTTGGCTTTGGATCTGTTGTGACAGAAATGAACTATATCAATTTTCTTGCTCCCGGAATCATAGGAATGATAATTTTATTCACGTCTATTTTTTCAGGGATGTCTATTATATGGGACAGGCAGTTTGGATTTCTTAAGGAAATTCTTGTCGCACCAGTATCCCGTTCCAGTATAATGCTTGGAAAAGTCCTTGGCGGCGCAACTATAGCTGTTGTTAGTGCTTTGATTATGATACTGATAACAATATTGATAGGTTTCATACCAATAAGTATAGGAATAGTTCCTGCTGTTATATTTATGATACTTACAGCCATGTGTTTTGTATCTATTGGCCTGATCATTGCATCAAAAATGAAAAGCATGGAAGGTTTTCAGATGGTGATGTCATTTCTTATCATGCCTGTATTTTTTCTTTCAGGTGCCTTATTCCCTCTGGAAAACACACCCCAATGGATGCAGACAATTGCATATTTCGATCCTTTAACATACGGCATTGATGGCTTGCGTGCATCATTAATCAGCCACAGCATATTTCCATTATGGCTGGATTTGGCTGCATTGTTATTATTTTCAACAGTTCTGGTTTTAATCGGAGCCTGTGTTTTTAGAAGAATGTAACCGTGATAGGGACATATTAATTAATGAGATATTGAAAAGCCATATCAATACAATAAGAAAGCAGGTTGAGAAAGTATAATCACTATCTTTTATTATAGGGTTTTAATAAGGCTTATTTAAAATAAATGTGTGTGGCCTGTGAATAGCCTGTCTTCTGTTCACCTTTTCTGCGGAAAAACTTGACGCATCTTTTATATATCACCGAATTTATCAGAATGCGCCTTTCAACTTCCGCTTCATCAGAAAGGTATGGCAACCATTTGTCTCAGCGCTAAACTGCTTGCACTCATATGTATTGAGTCGTTTCACCCCAGGAAAAAACCCAGGTTTTCTCCTTTGGATAACCTCTTTCCCGATATGCAACTTTTCAAGTCACATATTATTTATTTAAAAGCTACCCTTTGAGATTACCGAATTATTTTCTCCTCAGGCCTCATCACGTATCAGCCCGATGGTATCGTTTCTGTTCTCAATAGTGGCTTTTCAACCACATTTTCTGCATCATATTTGCCTAAGTTCGTTGATCGCCGACATTCAATACTTAGAAATCTGGCTATCATCACTCTTAAGCTGAGTGGACAGAACTTCCTCATTGCTTTGCATAAAGCAACGGAGGTTGCACTTCAGGACCACACTGATTCTATAATGATATAACAATATTTAAACTTTGCGAAGTACTCATATAACTGTTTCTGAAAACTCTGGAAAAGATATTAAATACTTTTAGCTTAATATTTTCAATATGGAATCATAAAGACTGTTCTTTCCGATGTTGTTTGCGGTTGATATGTATAATCCTCTTTTTTATCGGGATTCATATTATAAAAATTTATCATGCTCCACTAAATGATTCAGCATTCTTTTAACGACAAATGAAATTCCACCATATTTCATTGGACCGTGGCCTGGAAACAAATATTCTGTGTTTAAATCAAGAATAATTTTCAACGAATCTGTCAGTGCTTTTTGATTGCCCTTTGGCAAATCAGTCCTGCCGACCGAATCTGCAAACAGGGTATCACCTGAAATCAGTATTTTTTTATCCTTTTCATAAAGACATATTGATCCCGGTGTATGGCCCGGTGTATGAATAACTTCAAAATTAAAATTTGTCGTACGTATAAAGTCTCCAAAATTAAGAGCCTCATCAGCTGTGATTATTCTCGCAGTTGTCCCGAATTTTTCAGCCAGTACATTGGCTGAATGAAGGTCATCCACGTCTTTTTCATGGATTGCTATCTTAGCTTTCAGCCAGTCCCTTGTTTTTTTATCTCCACCAGTATGGTCAAAATGAGAGTGTGTATTAACAATTGTCTTTAGGTGCCTGATATCACACACTTGTTCGATTTGTTTTTTCATGTCAACAAAATTCAGCCCGGTTCCAGTATCAATCAAAACCTCTCCGTCTATTAAATATACATTGCAACCATATTGGCCATCAAGCAGTTCAATATTCCTGAATATTTTCATATTATAACTACGCCGTAAAGACTTTAATTGTTAACTTTTGAGGCCTATCTCTCCCAGTTTATAGCTGCAGATATCCAGAATATCCCAGCTATCAGGATAAAGAACAAGCCTATTATCATGCTCAAAAAAGATTCAGGCGAAAGCATATAAAATCTGCTTCCGAATCGCATGCCTAAAAACATGAACATCGCTCCTAAAATTAGCGAACCATGCGTATAAAGATCGAATTTCATTATTATCACAACCCATCATAAGGAGAGCATACACCCGACCCACTGGTAATTGTCCATTTATTTAAGCAATTTCCGTATAAAACATATTCCAAAGGAACTGGCATTAATTGATTTGGTGTTTCAACCCAGTCACCATAATTTAATGTAAATATTCTTTTTCTGCCATCATGCTCTATTAAAAAATTTCCATGATATTTTCGTAAAACATCTATAGCACTTTCAACACCCGTTCCTGTATAAACATTTACCTGATTATCAGCATTCATTTCACCTCTCCCCCTCCTGCCTTGCATTGATTGCAGCAGATATCCAGAACAAGCCTGCCATCAGAAATAATACAAAGCTCATCAAAAGTGAAATAGCATTGCTCCATACAGTGCTTCCCAAAGGATCATATTGCCAAAACATAGCAATAATCGCACCTATGAAAAACATAATGCTTCCGAATATCCAAAGCCCGTGAACATAATATTTAAACCGCACAAAACCGCCACCATACGTTGAATATTTTATTATCCAAACCTTTCCCTCTTTTATTCCGAATATTCCGGTTGATATTTTTCTTATCTCATTCACTTCTCATTGTTTTTTCCGTTCTTGTTTTTCATTAATTTCTTTTTTTGCATCACCAAGCATGGGTGCCATGTCTCTTATAAATCTTCTGACGTATTCGCGCATTAGTTCAACATCCCGCTGTGGTATCTCATCAGCTTTGTTTTCGTCCAGCAATTTGCGCATTGTCAAAACCTTTTTGAACACATCATTATATGATGCATGTATTTTATCACTTTCAATTAAATATGTCTTTATAGCATCCGGCAGGTCTTTTGGATCCTGCGGAAGTTTGTTGATTTGTTTTAATGCTGTTACTGAGGCTTTTATCAGAATTTCATAATTTTTGTCAATCATATTCTCTTTTTTTGTCTTTTGCAATTTCAGTAGCAGCTCTTCCATTCTTTCAACATATCTCTTTGTCTTTCGTATATACATATCCAAGTCCTCACCTGAAATGTCGTTTATAGTTTTATGCTCAACACCTTTTCTAAATTCTATAACCTTTTCAAGGTCCCGAAGATAATCAGACTCTAATAATTCAGTATCTATCAGATGTTCTTTCACAGCTAATGGCGTGAATTTAGGTGCAGGAGGAGATAATCCCAAAAACATCAAAACAGCCTGTGATGAATTAAGCATGGAGTAATACAGGTCTTCAGCTACCATATATAATTTAGCTGTCTCAACCCGCTTTATTTTCTTTGGCACAGATTCCATAAAGCGTTCAACAGCTTCTAATGTTGTGGGTATTTTTCCAAGCTCAAGCAATTTTCTTATAGGTATAAAGAAACCAGTATCATAAAGAGCCCAGCCGTCTCTTACTATGGTATATAATAGAGGATGCCCGATTCGAGCCATATCCCAAAACTCAGTCAATGTCCATGCTGGCTGAACAACTATCTGACTGTCTATAACCTTAGCTATGTCATGAAGATTGAGGTCAAACATATCTTTCATTTCTGGCGTAAATCGCGCTGTAGTATCATCAATAATAACTAAAATATCTATATCACTTTCTTTTTTAAAATCTCCCCTCGTTAATGAACCGAAAATTATAACAGCTTTTACGAATTTGTCGTATTTCTTAAGAACATCATCTTTAAATTTATTAGCTAATTCCATTTGCTTTTTATGGAATTCTTCCATTTCCTTTGATATTTTAGGTAGTTTTTGTGCATTTTTGCCCTGATCTGAAGCAGTATCAGCCTGTTCTTTGATTTTCAAACTATCATTTATTTTCTCATCATCGCTTATTTTCTTGTTCATAGAAACTACCTAAGGTAATTTGGGATATTATAGATTTAAAGCTATAGAAAGGATGAAACAATGTTCTGCAGCCTTGTTTTATTTTTCTCAATTATAGGTCATATTCCCTGATAAAATCCGGGTGCGGCATTGACCTATAATCTGCTCTGATTCATTCTAAAAATGCCTACTCTATACTTTTTACTGAGTTGACTTGCTGTGATAATTCAACATAAGAATTTGGAGTATTACCCAACCAAAGCAGAGCTTAAAAGAGAGTTACCCAGAAAGGTCATGCACCAGACATTTAATATAATTCTTGCTTATCTTGAAAACAGTAACAAAATAATTATTGACAAAAAAAGAATAGTATGGATATTCAGTCCAGAACTTAAAGGTAAATATGTAAAGTTAAAGGGTTGATGGCACGAAAGCAGTTATTATAGCTTCAGAACATATAAAGAAAGCACTCAATGATCTAAAGAAATCGGATAAAGAACTTAATCATAAGATTTATGAGAGAATTTACAGATGAATCAAAGATTTGGAACTGACCCCCGAACTAGGCGGAAGCCATCGTACGAATCCGCATTCTGGCAACCGCAGACCGCACCAACGCCGAGACATCCCCCGCCGACATCATGACGCCAGCCACCCCCGCGCCCGACAGCAACATCTTGGCAACCTGATATGCTATCTATACTGGTGTTGGATTGAACCAAAAGTGAGTAGTATAACCTTCAGGAACAATCAATCTCTCTTTCAGTTCTGGTAGTATCACTTTGAAAACCTCGCGTGAAATTCACTTATAATTGTTTACACCGAAAAGGACTTAAACTTAAAATCCTGCTATTCACTACTCCAAACACAACAAAGAGTGAAATTAAGACTCATCTTCATTTTAAGTTCACTTTTTCCAACAACCAGAGGTTACCTTCATATAGCCGATATGAATACCGTGAACCCCCCCATTTCCTATGGAGAAAACAACCCCCTATTGCTTGTGGAATTATCATAATAATTACTCTAAAATCAATAAAAAAAGATAAATGAACTTCACGTCGATTCTCCCCATGCTCAAAGAACCAAAGATTCTCTGGCATATCAGAAAGCATAGCTTTCTGAATATTATACTAATTTTAGGGAGAATCTCTTTCACGCCTTAGAAACAGACTCACCAGTATTGCCTTGATACCCAAATTTCAATTCTCCACCGCATTCGCATATTCCCCTTAATGGAAATGAAGTATATGACTTATGGCAGGAACAGCAAATGAATTCTTCCCACGAAGAAAGTGCTTTAACTTCCTGCTTTTTTGAAACAGGTATCTCGTGCTTCATAACTCTTTTTTTACCATTAACAATATCCATCAAATTAAACTGATGGCCACCACCAAGTAATTCAGACTGGCTAATACCCAGAGAATTAAGAATTCTTTGTATTGGCGGGAGTAGCTGATTCATAATATAATAATCAGAATCTATCTGAAGTTTATGCTCTTTTATATAAGCAGGATCTTCAGCTCTTTTTGACAGCAGTTGATTGCCTTTGATTATAACATAACCGATTCTATCACCAACCTGAACTGGTTCAGCTGGATTTCTTTGATTTAGCTTTTTAGCCAGCTCAACATGTGGTTGCACTCCAGCATAGTTATTTAAGGATTTTGTAATGCCTTTTACAACAGTCAGTTTTTCCAGTGGAACTTTGTTGTTTTTGATATCCTTTAGAACATCTTTTACAATACCAATTGACTTCTGAATATCACCTTCAATAAGTATAGCCTTTATAACACTGTTCATTGTCTCTGAAACAAGTGGGCACCAGTCACGTCTGATAGTTTCAATTCCTTTCATCTCAACAGAATCTTTCCAACCATCATCCGTAGCATCAAATCTCCAGCCAGCATATCTTTTTTTGGTTAAAATAAGCATTGTTCTGTAAATTTTTTCAAATTCAAGCTCAAGAACGCCCGGAAGTTTGCCAGTAACATGCTTTGATACAGAATCTCCGAATTTTTTTGCTTCATTCATATCCGTAATTTTCGTCTTGAGAAAGATTGAGTCCGTATCACCATATATAACCTCAACAGGATAGTTCTCTTCGACGGTTTTTTTTGTTCTTTCAATGTTTTCCCTGCCATACGATGTAATAGCCCCTGCAACAGCCATAGTGTATAATCTGGCACGGCTATAACCAGTATATCCATAATAAGAATTAGCTAATATTTTTAATGCCAATTGTCTTGCATTCAAAACCCTTTTAAAGTCTTCATTAATTGCTTTTTTCATTTCCTTTTTAGTTGCTTTTCTTGCATCCATTAATTCCCTAAGCAGTCTTGGCAATATGCCTTCACGAACAGAAGCATCTACAAAATAATCACCAAGCGGCGACTGGTTTTTCTTAACATCCATGTCTTCCAGCAGCAGTGTGTCCGGTGATATATTATAAGTTCTCATAAGCGAAGGATATAGGCTTAAAAAATCAAAAATAAGAACGCATCCTTTTGTATGCAACCCTTTTTCAGGCTCTAAAACAATAGCACCTTTCAGACCTTTTGATTCCCTATCATCTGTACGTTTTTTAACGCCGATTGAAGAAGGTTTCGGCGGCAGAACAAATTTCAAATCCCTAAATGCATGCAATATCATCGTCTCTATGCGCGCTGTTTGTCCGCCCAATGAATCCTGCAACAAAACACCAGAAATTTTCGACAACTCAATAAATTTATCCAGAAGACCTTTTTCCATCAGCAGGCGCAGATTGAGTTCAGAATCTTTTCTTGCGTATTCAATTAACCTTAAAATGTCTTTTCTTTTTCCATCCCATAACTTTGGTATTTCTTTATATGCAACATCCTCTTTTTTATCACCGAGCATTTCAGCAGAAACATTATTCAAAGTATATCTGGAAAACCTTATATTCGGGTCAAGCTTAAGTATCTGGTACGGATCAACAACCACACGCCCTGCAATATCACATTGCACACTGTTATTGAATCTTTTAATAAAAACCATTTTATCTTTAACCCTGCCAAGCATCCGTGGAATATTATTAACAGATAACCGTTCTATTAAAAACGGAAGGTCGAATGTGTTTATGTTATATCCTGTAACAATATCCGGATCATATTGCTGTAATATATCCACAAATCTCTGAAGAATCTGTTTTTCATCCTCATGTCCTTCGGCATCAGGAGCTAATATTTTTTTCGCAGCAAGAACAAGAGTTTTCTTTCCTTTGAACTCAGGTGAAAATGAAATTGATATGATAATTATTTTATCTGTTTTTGGATTAATCTCTTTTGTGGGGTCAGCTGAAAGTGTTTCAATATCAAAAGACATATATTTCAGTTTGCTGTCTGTTTTTATATTCAACGGCCTGATTTTATCCGAAGTTGTATGAAACGTTGCTACATTTATTATATCTGTGGAAACTCCGTTAGCATCAGCCTCAATCCAGTTCATTCCCTTTATTGCATGGTCAACCATGAACCTGTATTTAAATAAAATATCAGCTTCGTAAACACTTTCGGCAAAACCGGATGCTAATATTTCCTCACGCAGTTGCGGAACATTCTGCGGTGATGTGCATGTAATTTTCAACATCTTGGTAGGTTTTGGATGATACCCCAACGGCATAAACCTTTCAACCTCTTCTATTTTTTTTATTTCCGGATTATCAGCGTAAAATCTGGCAACTTCCATATAAGATGCCTTAACATAAAAATAAGGTTCAAAATCATCTACACAAACACATACAGCCCTGCTGCTTTCTGTCCTGCCAAATATTCGTACCACAGGCTTGTTCGTATTTAGAAAATAATCAACATCCAGAACCTGAAGTTTTAGTTTCATAAACATTTTTAGAGAGAAAATTATATATATCCAATCTTTACTGCTGATGTTCAAGTATTTTTCTGTAATATTCTTCATTCTTCCAGTTTATTTCACTGATTATTTTCAATGCTTTATCATGCAACTCCGGGTTGGCTGTGCATAGGATAAAGTATTTTTTCAATGGTTTGTCTTCAAATTTTACAGGATTGCCGTCAAAGTCTGTCACCACTGCTCCTGAATTCCGTGCTACTGGCAGGGCTGAAAAATTTTCTACATGTGCTTCTTCCAGAGCCAAATAAATATCTACATTACCTTTTGCTACATCAGCATAACCAGCTGGCCCACCATTTGGTAAAATAAAAACTCTGGACAACAACGGCTCCCATATTCTACTAGCAGGATACATCCTATGACCTTTCATCATATAGGTCTCAACGATGGTTTTTCTGTCAATATCTGTTGTTTCTGCAGGACATAAATCTCTGACAAAAACCAATTTACTATCTTCAAACTGAGCCCTATATGCATGCTCTTCGTTGGCAAAATCAACAGAATGATTCAGAACATCGCAAACAGCTGCTGATAGTGGTATGCCGATCTTGCTATAAAATGCCAGGGTGGTGTACCAGAATACTGGTATTTGTCTTTTATATAACAATGAACCATCAAATGGATCTGAAACAGCGTAAATGTCTGCGTCATTCTCGTCAGCACCTTCTGGAAGTATTGCCCTTCCTTTCTCTAATTCTTCTGATATAACAATGGTCGGACTTTTCCTTTCTCTGATTCTCTGGAAAAAATATCCTTCAGCTACTTCATCAACACGCAATGTATCAGGATCAAAAGGCCGATAATCACCGGTTCTTGTTGCCACAATTTGCGTGCCTTCCTTGGATGCTAAAGCATTGATCTTTTCCATTGATCCCTGAACAGCAGCCAAAACAAAGGCAGCATACTGTCCAAAATCAGGTGCATATTTTTCTCTTCTATCCTCGAAGAGCTCTGTTTCCATGTTTAACTCACTCATTGATATCAAACCCCTGGTCAGTTTTCTGTATACGAGAACTTCTTTAAACGCTTCTACGTATTCTGCATCCATTCCAATTGCTCTGTAAGCAGCGAGAGCTTTGACATCCTATGATATATGCTCTCCGAGAATTGGTATCTGAGATGTCTGGCTTTCGAGTGCTCTTGTTTTTTTCTCCATGCTATCTGTTATGTCAATGAATATATTTGGATATTGAAACTGTGCTCTTGGATTTTCGCCATACCATAGTAATGGAAAAACAGGCGGCCCGAATTCTTCCAATCTTATATTTTCTCCGACCTGATAGAGCAGAGGCTCTATAAATTCAGCAAGCCACATATGGTCAGGATGGCGTCTGTCATTGAACGTGGCGACAACCACATCAGGAGCATAATACCTTATCAACCTCATCATATCATTATATACACATGAACTATTATCCCATATCTTTCTCGTATCATATGGCAATATCACTCTTTCCGTTGTTCCCAGGATTTCATCAACTATCTGTGATTCTGTTTTTCTTTTTTCTTTCAGCCTGCTGTCCTGAGCAGAAGATGATGCAGCCTGGCCGCCGCCTGTAAGCGTGACAACATAGACACGACCCTCCTTAGAGGCACGGGCAGCTGTTCCGCCAAACATAAGAATAAAATCATCCGGATGTGGCTCAACAACCAAATATTTTTTACTCAGCATGATACTTCTCCTCGAACATTTCATCAATTTCTCTGGCCGAAAACATTTCAATTTTATATTCTTGAAAATATTCTTTTGGTCCACGCTCCTCTATCTCTCTGATTGTTTCAGCCATCTGTGGCTGAACTTTTCTATAACAACCAATGCTCTGTATTTTTCTTTTCTGTTTTTCCATATCTGTGGTGACAATATGTGAAGGACTTCCAGCAAAATCCATCCAGACCGGATACCTGAGTATAGTCTTTATATTACATGGCTCTCCCAGATCCGGGAGAATCGACGTGCTAGCCTGTATACCACAATATATCCCAACCGGATTGAATGAAACCTTGTGATCTATATGAAAATCATTTTCATTTGGAACGAACAATCTCGTGGCATCAACATTCCTGTAGAATTCTATCATTCTCGATATAAGCTTCCAGTCTATATGAAAAGCAAGTTCAGAATCCGGATATTCAAAACGTATTAAATGATTTGCATCGATTCCTATCTCATCATACGCTCTGAAGGTTGCCTCTTTTCTCGCTTCTACGATATTATTTTTCCCAAGTCTTTCTTCGTTACAATATCCTTTATCACCATTGGTCATAACAGCAACATATATCTCAGCACCCTCTTCCTTGAGTATTTGAAGCATAAGGCCGCATCCAAAAAGAACGTCATCATCATGAGGGCTGGTTAAAACAACATTTTCATTTCTTTGCATCCAACCCGGAAGAAAAAAACCCACATCATGACTTTCCATGTATGTGTGTTGTAAAGAATTCAGTTTTATGTAGCTTGTAACCATGCTATATATATATTAAACTCTTTCTATATAGATTATCATTAAATTCTATAAATTACTTTAAAACTATAAAGTCTGGGGAAAAACTTAAATTTTTACTATACAAACTGAATACATGAAAAGAAAGTTAGTTGAACAGGGCGGGACAACTCTAATGGTTTCCATACCTTCAGGTTGGGCGAGAAAATACAACCTGAAAAAAGGTGATGAGATTGAAATGACTGAACATGAGTATAATCTTATCCTGGGAACGAAAAAAAGACCCGATTTAATGGCAAAGAGCATTGATATATCAAAATTAGACCTAATTGTTCCGAGAGTTGTGAGCGGTTTGTACAGGAGAGGATATGATGAACTTCATATAAAATTTGAAAATTCAAAACTCATGATACCTGTTAACAAAACAATACAAGAGGCTCTTGTTGGTTATGAAATAATATCACAGGGGAGAGACCGTTGTGTAATTAAAAATATTGCTGATGCGCTGGAAACAGAATTCAATACCATGATGAGAAGAACATTTGTGTTGTTGAAGCTATTTTCCTCCGGAATAATCGAATCAATGGAACACAAAAGTAATGATGGCATACCGGGCCTTTTTCCTTTTGAAGACAGCATAAACCGGACTACAAACTTCTGTAGAAGAATTATAAACAAAAATGGACTGGAAGATTACAAAAACAATACATATATGTACATCACAAACGAAGAGCTGGAAAGAATTGGTGACGAACTTAAATACCTGTGCTTCTATTTAAACGAATCGGATAAAAACATCAAAAACCTATCAAAAAAAACCGTTCGTTTATTTATGGATATGCATGAACTTCTGCTCGACATGAACAGGATTTTCTATAAATTCGATACACATCAGTTATATCAAATATTTGAAAAAAGAAAGAAAATAGTAAAGGAATGCCATGAAAATTTCAAGTCCCGATGCGGGTCTGATGTAAGAGTAACGCATTATGTACTGGTTATAACACAGATAATTGCAAATATTCTTGGTTTTAGACTTAGTATGGAATTGTAGAAATATTCCCGGTGTTTGTTAATTTTTCCACATCTTCCAGTAAACCAGAACCATCTGGATACCGGTTCTCCGGATAGAAATCCAAGCATCTCCTAATTATATACGAAAATTCGCCTGCTTCATGGTCAATTCTTGCGTGTACTCTTCTGAACTCTTCTTCACTTCTCAAAGCTAGTATAGCTTTATCCCTCACTTTATTTCTTTCATCTGGAGACAGCTTCCTCCATTCTGTCCCAGGCTTTTCGCACTTTGGTATAAATGGGTATTCGCCAAACAACATCCTGTACATTATAGACCCGACTGACCAGACATCACAATATGGCATTATGCGCACACCACGGTCAAACAATTCAGGAGCTGTTGTAAATAGACCTGCGTCATGATACCTGCTATCATTTGTTATTTCTCCGGATACGAGAGAACTAAATCCAAAATCTGCCAGACGAATGACACCATTACCAATATCTTTTCTGATACCGATGTTTTCCGGCTTAATATCTCCATGAACCAAATTCATTGAATGTACATATGCCAAAGCACTTGCAATTTCTCTTGAATAATGCGTGAAAATATGCGGCGAAAAAGCACTCTCTTCTGACATAATATCTGCAAGTGTTCTTTCAAAATATTCCAGAACTATATAGTAATACCCACCTTTTTCTCCGTCTTCGTGTACATTAACTATATTCGGATGTTTTTTATCCCTTAACTTTCCTAGTACGCTCATTTCTTTATCCCATACATCACGCATGGTTTTACAACCCATTTTTGCAAGAAAATTTTTTCTTCTATCATCTGGTTCCTGTTCCTCCAGTACCTTAACAGCAACATACTGATCATGTCTGGTGTCAAATGCAAGATAAACCTTTGAGAACAAACCCTGGCCCATTCGTTTTCTGAATTCAAGATGTGGTATTTCAAGCATTCTTTCTATTCTGGCAGTTTCGAATATTTCCTCTGCACTTGTACAGTAATAATAATCTGTTTCTTCTCTGTCTCTTTTTATCAGGTCTTTTAACCTATTAAGAAATCCCCTTTCAATTCCATACTTTTCGCTTTGCTCTTTAAGAAGCCGTATTATATCACCCAACTGATAATCCATTTAAACCATCTCTATGAACGGAATAACTCTGATATCTCTCTTTCTGCATCATCTAAATCCACAATGGTATATGGAAGAAATTCCTCTACGAGTTTTGTTGTGGCATCAGAATATTCCGGTCGCGTAGCAGTGAACTCGTATTTAGCACGAGGGTCAGCTTTTAATCTCCTAATCTGTTCTATTACATCGAAGACCTGTCCATGAACATCCCGAACAACCATGCCTGCTTGCTGTGGTATGAAAAGGTATATGCATTTATGAATAGGATCACCATTTATGAAATTCAATACAACATCAGATGTTCCTTTTACTAATTTCATGGGTGCATATTGACCAATATCAGTTCCTATCCTTCCTTTTCGGTTGGTTTGTAACAAGTGCTGTATAATAGGTCTGTATGATGCTATTCTCTTTGGATTCGTTGTTCCAATCTCGATCCTTGCATCCTCGAGGGGTTTCTGATATTCAGATGTGGCTGATTTTATATAATTTATGTTTGTTTTGCCTCGGTTCAACATTTCCTTTGATATAAACCGGATAAATATATTCTGATTATCAGCAAAGTAAATGGTGTTGTCAAACAATCTGGCAACTACACAAGAGGTATCAGCTCCGGAATGCAGGGTAATGGAAACACTTGCTATATTCCGTTCATTAAAGTAATATAGCGTAACGCCATCAAATGGGTCTGCTATTATAGATGCTCCAGAATCATTTGCCGCTGATAGAGTAGTAAATCCAGAAGAGCTCCACCCGGAGTGGCGTGTGAATAAATCTGCATTAATACCGTGTTCTTTTATAAAATAACGCAGGTAAAATTCTCCGACTATATCAGCGATCCATAATGGATATTCCATTCCTGCATTATAATAATCCTCTCTGAACATTGTAGACATCATTTCGAAATCACCTGGAGGCATTCTGTCTATATATTCTTTGAGCCTGAAGCCCGGGTATCTTGGTAATCGCATTTCACCTTCGGTCATTTCTTCTATTTCCACTTTTTCCTGGCCGCCGAGTATTTCCAATCTGGATTTTAAAAATTCCCGTGTAGCTAAAACATATTCCAGAAGGAATCTTTGTGGCTCTTCAAACCCTTTGAGATGTTCTGAATAATCCTGATAAAATCCACGCAGAGCATATATTTGTTCCTTCCACATATCCTTCAAAGAAGCGTAATACTGAGAATGAAACCTTGATGTATCCAATTCTGTTCTGAAAAGTGCGTATGATGTCTCTTCAAATGTTTCTTTTTCTTGTTTGTTCATATTTCCCATGTATAATTATATTGGTATATTTATTTATATTTTCAAACTAAATCGTATCATGATATCCAGAACAAAACTTGTTCAGCTGAAGGGTTTTCTGAAAAAACAGAAATATATTAAGTTGGTATACTTATTTGGTTCGTCTGCCAGAAACGAGGAAGGCCCATTAAGCGACATTGACATAGCTGTGTTTCTGGATAAGAAACTAAGTAAATTACAACGACATCAAAAACATCTCTTCCTGATTAAAGAATTTATTGAACAGGATTACACAATTCGTAGTGCTGTTGAAAGAAATTTTCAACTTGCTTCAACACGCGATTCACGATATCTTCCCGAACTCAATTTCCCTTGTCTCTAAATTTAGAATAACAGGCCTGAATTCCTCAAGCAGTGAGCCGCTGTTAAGAATTGAAATGGATTTGTAATGTTCAATAAATGGCTGGTGTGTGTGACCATAATGAACAATATCCGGAATTATGTCCAGAACCAGAAAATCCTCAGGTAGTATTTCATGACTGCAACCGAGATATCTTTTCTTTAGCATTGTTTTATCAAATTCATGTATTATAAGAATTACAATACCGTTTATTTCAACCATACTCGGATTACTCAGCCATATCAAATTTCCTTCAGTGCCGCCGCCCGTATTCGGATAATTGTCTTTTGTTTTATGCGGGTCTGAAATTATTATAAACTGTGTCTGGATATTAGATACATTTTTCTTAAAATCATCTACATCACCAATGTCACCCGCAACCAGAACAAAATCAAATCTGTTTTTATACAGCCATTCATACAACTGCTCGTGTGATTTTTTATCAATTTCATTAAGATGAAGATCTGAAATAAAGCAGATTTTACCAAAACCTTTCACTGATGTTCGTATAGGAACATCTGGCCATAAAATCTCACAATTGCTGTTTTCATCAATGCTAAAAGCAGCAACATCATTTACAAGAGCCTCTGATAAATTCTGTGCTGTGGCTATAATAATTCCTGTAATATCTTCAATTGTCAGTTCATATCCATTGTTTTGCGGTTTGATATCCTTTATAATTCCTATAACATTTCCTTTTTGCCCTGACATCATTTTATTTATGGATATGAAGTTTTTCTGCACTCGCATGCGTATTATATTGCTCATTTTTTTATATTTATCAATATAAAAATTACTCACATCACCGATATTGATGCTGTCCGGCTTTACTGACAGATTTTTCAGAATTTTAAAATAATTTTCCTGTTTTTTCTCTAAAACAAAATCATTTTCACACAAAACCAGATTATCATAAGTTTTTTCTAAAAGCCGGTTGATATTTGTTTCATCAACTTTTTCAAGAGCCGCCGGGCTTAGTAAATAGCCGCGTTCCATAAATTTTTTAACAATTTCAGATTTCTCCATTATCATAACTCAAATCTCGTCTTAAGTATGTTTCTTATCTTGTTTGACACATTATCAGAAACAGAAAGCGATATTGCCCTGGTCCTGCCGTAACGGCCTTTGCTTATAACTTTGGATGTGAGGATACTCAACATATCCATCTCATTTATCAAATCACCGACTCGCCGCTGTGTTAAAATTTTTATATTATTTTTCAGGCAAATATCTTTATATTTTTCAAACACGTCTCCTGTAAGGCATTTTTCATCGCAGTTTATAATAGCATATAAGACAGCCTGTGATTGTTTTGGTTGGGTTTTTATTATTTCAATAATTTTATCAATGTCAATTTTCTCTTCTGCCATATTAACATGTTTTTCTTCAACCTTTACGTCTCCTAATCTTTCAGCCAGTTCTCCGGCAACACGTAATAAATCCAATGCCCGTCTTGCATCACCATGCTCTTGTGCAGCAAGTGCAGCGCACTTATTAACAACAACATTATCAATATCGCTTTGATTAAATCCTTCTTTAACACGATTCATTAAAATATCCTTAAGCTGCATAGCATTATAGGGCTTGAATAGAATTTCCTCTTCACCCAAAGAAGACTTCACCCGTGCATCCAGATCATTTAGAAATGATAGATCATTAGTAATGCCGATTAGGCTTATCTGTGCCTGTTTAAGTTCAAGATTTATTCGCGTTAAATTATAAAGAAATTCATCCCCGACTTTCTTAAACAATGCATCTATTTCATCAAGTATTATTATAATAAGCTGTTTCTTGGAATCTATTGTTTCGAAAAATTTATTATATAAAACATCTGTTGGCAATCCTGTATCTGGAACATCGTGGCCGATCTCTTTTAACATATGAGCAAATAGCCTATATTCAGTATCAGCAACCTTTTTCATTTTACAATTAATGTACATGCTTTTGATTTCATTATCAGCATTCTTATTTACTTCATGTAATTGATTCAGAACAAACTGGACTGTCAGGGATTTTCCTGTACCGCATGTCCCGTAAATAAAAACATTATTCGGAGTATACCCGCGCAAAGCCGGCGCTATAATCGAACTTATCTGACTGATTTCAGCGTCTCTGTGTGGTATATTATCAGGAATAAAACTTGATGACAAAACCCTTTTATTCTTAAAAAGGCTTTTGCGTTCAACATAACCTGAAAATATATTTTCACCATTATTTAGATTATATAATGATTTTTGCAATCATATCACCAAATCATGTTATTAGTATTTCTATTAAGTTTCTGAGGTATATTTTGATTGAGTCCGTTTTGTGAACTCAATCACTATAATCTTCAAATAATTTCTTATATAAATTCAATTATAAACACCCAACACTCGAAAAAACTCAAAATCAAATATAACCATTACTTCTCATGGAACCTATTTAAGATTTTCCAGACGCCAAAATAGAAATTCAATCATTTCCATTGGAAACAACAGTTCAGATAATATAATGCTCACCCCCACATTTCTCATGGAAATCGTATATATAATACTATTTTTAGATAACAATGTTATAGTATAGTTACCAGAAAATTGTCAAATACGCATATCAGTCAATTACATCATTTTCAAGATTATTATTCTAAAATATCATAAAATACATGGTATTTCGAATGTAAAATAAAAATCTCCAGAAGAAATAACAGGGTCACTTACACATTCATCAAGTTTGCAATGAATGTCTGAAAATTACTATACTTTCTCAAATTTCAAACCATAGTTAATCACGCCATTTTCACTTTCAGATATTTTTCTGAATGTAGCACAAACTACATCACCGATTTCAACCTTTTCAGTTGTCTGTACTGGTATTATCACATCATTTACTGGTATTATCATATCGTCCAAAGCCTTGAATTTTTTCTCTTTCACATCCAATTTCACTAAAGCTATAGAATATGGTGCATCAAATCCTTTAGGTGATACATATATTGTTGTATTCGATATTACAATACCTGTTGTAGGTAGTTCTATTATGTCAGATTTTTCACCACATTTGCTGCATAAATTTTCAATAGGGTAGGAAATAATTTTACATTTTTTACACATACTTCCATGTAACTTATATCGTTCAAATTTCATTCTATGATACATCGGTATTGACATACTCCTAACCTTTCTTTTTCTTTGAAAATTTTCCAAAAATCTGACGACAGCCGAAGGAACCGAAAGATGCAGCGAAGCTGCATCATGCGTTCAGCACATCTCGTGTTTTTCGAAAGTTTTGCTTTCGAAAAAAAGCTTAAGTTCACCAAAGAAAAATATTTTGGCAATTTCATTGCATATTATTTCCAAATTTCATGATATTATTTTTCTTTTCTTAAGCCTTTCTCATTTAATATTCATAACTTTATTTCCAAAATGTCATAGCACTACTTTTCTTTACTCGACCCCAAAAATATGTGCAACAGCTGTTGCACCGCTTCCTCCAATATTCAGACAAAGCCCGTTTTTCGCTTTGACTTGGTTTATTGATTTGCCTTGTATTTGATTTACAACATCAAGTATTTGCCTGACACCAGTAGCACCAACAGGATGTCCGCATGACTTTAATCCACCGGTTGTGTTTGTTGGTATTGAACCATCTAAAGATATTTCATCGTCTTCAACAAACCTTCCACCCCTGCCTTCTTTACAAAATCCTAAAGCTTCTAAACACAAAATTTCGTTTATTGAAAAACAATCATGAACCTCTAATACATCAATATCTCTTGTTTTAAGCCCGGAATCCTTAAACACGTTTTCACCCGCTTTTATAGCTGATTTTAATTTAAATAATGATTCTCTTTTGTACAAGGCTAATGTGTCTGTAAAACAAGCACAGGCTTTTACTTTAATAGGATTGTCGTATTCTTTAGCAATATCGTCAGAAGTCAATATAACAGCAGCTGCTCCATCTGTTAGCGGTGAACAATCAAGTAGATGAAGAGGATCAGCTATCATCGTTGACTCCAACACGTTCCTAATAGTGATTTCTGTATTAAACTGAGCCAGTTTATTATTCGTGCCATGTTTATGATTTATCACAGAAACATTTGCAAGTTGTTCTGATGTTGTCCCGAATTTATTCATATGAATTTTAGCCATCAATGCATATAATCCACTGAATGGAAGACCTATAAAAGATTCTGTTTCACTGTCACCCGCACCCATTAAAATAGAAACAGCTTCATCACCAATAACATCAGTCATTTTTTCAGCGCCAACAACCAGCGCTACTCTACTTTCACCTGATTTTATTTTATAATAAGCCTGCTGAAATGCAACAGCACCTGATGCACATGCAGCTTCACAGTGCACAGACGGAACACTTAATCCTAATGATGTTGTAGTTAACGCACCTAAATGTTCCTGGCCTGTGTATTTACCACCAGCCATGTTTCCAATGAAAACATTGTCTATATCTTTCTTGTCAATACCACTATTTTTTATAGCACCAAACCCAGATTCCTGTATTAAGTTCTTCAATGATGAATTCCAAATCTCGCCAAATCTGGTCTGATACCCGCTTAATATATGAACCATACTCTAACCTTTCTTTCTAGGAGAAACCAGGGTTTCTCCAAACCGAAAGACGCATTTTGTTTTTGACTTATCAAAATGCGTCAAGTTGTTTAACCTCTTCCTTTTCTTGGCAGCTTCGCTGCCATATTTATACACAATATTTATTTTTCTCCTTTAGTAAACACCTTTCTTTTATAATTATTCACCATAACATTTTCTATCTTTTCAATTTTCCCCTTAACTTCACATAAGTTCCATAATCAATGTATTTTTTGTTTTTAATGTAATTTTCAGTTAAAGGAGCCATGTTTCTTATTTTCTCAATAAACTTCGTTGTTTTTATAATAAAGGCATCTGATCCAGCTCCTGATCCGTAAGAAACCATTAAAATTTTCTGGTCAGGTTTTGAAATATCCAGAACATTAGTCAAACCAAGCAGGCTGGATCCTGAATATGTATTTCCTATTTTTTTAACAACCAATGATTGTTCAATCTGATCTTTTGAAAAACCCAATAATTTTGCAGCTCTTACAGGAAACTTTCCATTCGGCATATGAAAAATACAATAATCAAAATCCGTTGGTTTTGTTTCATTTTTTTCCATCAAATTTTTTGCAGCTGATAATACATGCTTAAAATAGGCAGGCTCGCCTGTAAAACGACCTGCATGCGTTGGATAATCGTTACCTTCACGCCTGTAAAAATCCGGGGTGTCTGTGATAAATGAATAATGATCCGTGATCTCAGCAGCTACGTTTTTATTTCCGATGATAAAAGCAGCACCGCCTGCAGCAGCAGTGTATTCCAACGCATCACCAGGCCTTCCCTGGGATGTGTCAGCACCTATAGCCAACCCATATTTTATCATCCCGGCTTTTACAAGACCAAGAACTATAAAAATGTTGGTTGATCCAGCCCTGCATGCAAATTCAGTGTCAACACACGAAACATCAGGACCAATGCCTAATGCATCAATAACAACAGTCCCTGATGGCTTTACTGTATATGGGTGGCTTTCAGAGCCAACAAAGACAGCTCCTATATCCTGCGGATCTATTTCAGCTCTTTTCAATGCATTTCTTGCAGCTTCAACACTAATAGTAATCGTATCTTCATCTTTATCAGGAACAGATTTTTCAGTTATTGACAGTCCGTTTTTTATATTTTCAGGATCCTGTTCCCAAACCCTGGCTATTTCTTCAACCTTTATTCTTAATTTTGGTATATAAGCACCATAACCAACAATACCAGCCATATAATGAAATATTAACAATATGTTTTTAAACCCATGTTTTTAAAACATTTCCATCATATTCCTATCATGCAGCCCGTGTATTTCAAAGAGCTTATTGATGTTTCTGATTCTAAAAAAGGTATTGCAATAATAACGCTTTGGACACCGAAGGAAAAAGTGTTAAGTCAGCTATCAGAGCCATATTCAGCAATAGGGCAATTGTATTCAAAAGATGAAGGCATAAACGCAATTATACGAAACTTGCTTGCAAACAAAGATATAAGACATCTTATCATAACTGGCATAGATATAACCAAAAGCGGAGAGTATTTGATAAAATTTTTCACGGAAGGTGTTGACAGGGAAAATAAAATCACAGGCACTGAAATTTCAATAGACAAAGAAATACCTGCTGTTGCACTGGAGAACCTGAGGTGCAATGTAATTGTTTATGACAAGCGAGGCATTCATGATTTATCAGAATTGAACAAATTAATAAGATCATTACCAGAATCAAAACCATATGGGGAGGCTGAAATTTTCCCGGAAAAAATATTCAGGCAACCAGATGTCTACCCAACAGATCCTATGGTTTTCAAAATAAGAAAAAAATTCATTAGTGATGCATGGCGCGAGATTTTATCGCTTTTAATGCGATTCGGTTATGTTAAAAAAAGTAGATATTCAGATGATATAAAAGAACTGATAAACGTTTGTGCTATAATCATTGATGAGGATGCAGATAAACCGAAAATTCCTGAATATATGCTATTCAACAAACAGGCACTGGATGCATATATACCGAAAATAACTACACCGGAAAAGTTTCCGGATATTTCATATACATATGGACAGAGGCTTCGTGATTATAATAGCATTGACCAGATAAAATATATAATAGATGATTTAAAAAAATCCAGCTATTCACGGGCAGCAATAGCCTTTACGTGGTGTGTTGAAAAAGATACAAAGGAAACACACAGCCCCTGCATGAACATGGTTCATGTTTTAATTCAGGATAAGCTTCATATGACATCGTATATACGAAGCAACGATATGTTCAATGCATGGCCTCTGAATGCTTTTGGCCTCAGAAAGCTTCAGAAAATAATAGCAGACGAAGCCGGTTTTACAATGGGCACTTTAACGACAATAAGCGGCAGTAGCCACATCTATAGCAATGATTTTTTAAAGGCAGAAAAAATATTGAAAGAGAACCCCGTAATACATGACATGACAGGTGATCCAAGGGGAAATTTTCTAATTGTAGTTGAAAATAGAAAAATAAAAGTTACACACCAGTCTCCAGACGGAAAATCAATTGAAAGCTTTTATGGGGAAACAGCAGAAGAGCTGTGCAAAAAAATGGAACTGGAATTTCGTGTATCTCAGATATCGCATGCGCTTTACGTAGGCAGTGAATTGCAGAAAGCTGAAACTGCATTGAAGGCGGGAAAACAGTATGTTCAGGACAAGAAATAAAAAACCACTGGAAGCACAGAGTGAATTTTTCAGTTGCTCATTCACATAGCTGAAACTTTGCCAAATGATATGAAAATGTGAAACACGTTTCTTTTACTGTAAATCAAATACCCCACGATATCATAGAGTATTTTATTTGCAGCCTAAAATGGCTTCAAGTCTATGGCAAAGCCATTTTTTGGTTTGTTCGGGCTGTGCAAAAGACCTTTCTTTTTCTGTTATATTTCTCAAATTCAGTATCCTACAACATCTTCTCAATTTCTTTGCTGAACTCTTCTGCCCTTGCTAAAGATGTTTTTGCTTTAGCTATTTTTATTTCTTCAGTCGTTTCATATTGAAACAATGAACGCTTGATTCTCTCCAGATTATAATTTTCCAGCAAATTATCCGACAGTACCATAGCTTCATTGACTGCAATTTCATAATCATCGATAAGACTATCTTTTAACTTTTTTCTCACAAAAACTATCAAAGCATCAGAAGTTACTTTGTGAGCAACTTTCGGCCCGACCTTATAACCCAACTTATAAAGCAATGCATTTGCAACATAAAACATTGAGTAATAGCTTGTAACAACAACCCACAAATTGGAAAGATTTTCATTAAAAATCTTCTTTGCGACAATTATCGACTCTCTGTGATTTCTAACATACGTGTCAAAAACTATGTTTTTGAATGGCTCTTTTTTAATCAGACCTTCTGCCAAATATGATTTCACATTATATTCGGCTTCCTCAATTCGTTTATTGCTTAACATTATTCACCAACTCATAAAAATTCTCGATTCCGTATAAAACTATATTGTTTTTAATTATTTCGTTGCCGACATTGGATTTCTTGCTTTTTATCATGGATAAAAAATCTTCCGAGGTGAATTCCTGAAAATGAATATTTACAGGAGTTATGCTTAATATTGTATTTGCCTGTTCATTGATTTCTGAATCATCTGTTATCAGACACAAATCAATATCAGAATGTTTGGTATTTGTTGTATTTGCATGCGAACCAAAAATAACAAGAATATAAAAAGGGCATTTGACCTCTTTTATTCTTTTGTGAATTAGTTTGATATCTTTATTTTTGAATAGTTCGTTTTTCCTGATATCCTCAATTTCAACTATTTTACTGCTGAATTCGTAGCTAAATTCGCACATGTTGGAGTTTCCGAACTTTGTAATTTTGATTAAATTTTCTTTTTCCAGCTCCATCACTTCTTCATGAGCGATCCTGTAATTCATTTTAAGAATTTCAGCCACGTTTTTTATTGTAAATTTCTTGTCTTTGTTATCCACAAACAGCTTTAATACCTTTAGGTTGTTATTCATTGAGCACCACATCGTAATTGTAATATTACTTATTTGTAATATAACTATTACTTATTTGTAATAGTATTTAAATCTTACGGTTGCATTCCATTACTCGTTTGTTCGGGCTGTGCAAAAGCCCTTTCCTTTATTTTACATTCAAAAATACCACATGCTTTAGCATAGGGTATTTGATCTATAAAATTTTTCAAAAAAGAAAGCCCTTATGAAAAGAAAAAATATACGTACAACACTTAACGCAATTACCCTTTCTACAACTCTTTATCAGGTCATCCAGCAAAATAGGCGCATAGCCTATAAGCTCAACGCACACGTTGATTGTCTTCCTTTTGCAGTTGACCATCGGAAAATTGACTGGATCGTGATTGTGCTTGTCGCCGTGGATTATCCAATTCTTTCAGTTAGTAGGCCTTTTGGGCTCGTGCATGAGCAGGAATTTCCAGCCACTATATTCCAGTATCGTTTCGTTTGCAATTTTAGTTGCTTTTATGAGTTTGTCTTTGTCATGGTTTCCCTTGATCAGGAATTTGTTTCCTTTCAATTTATCCATCCAATAATCAATAGGCTTATGGCCACGCCCGAATGTTACATCACCAAGAATGTATATAGTATCAGAGTTGCCAACAACAGAATTCCAGTTACCGATCATAACATTGTTCATTTCATCTTTTGACTTGAATGGACTGTTACAATACTTTATGATATTCTCGTGGTCAAAGTGCATGTCGCTTACTAGAAAAATCTTGACGCCTTTGGCGTCTGTTTGTTCTTTACCTTCTGGCACAAGCACTTCATTTTCCTTCATGTCGTAAAATTCATTCATGATCATAATCAGCTTCAATATTTGTATGATAATATTAATTGTATTAGCGTGTTAATACTATTTTAAAGATATTCACGCGTATGTTCTGTAAATATATTGTGAATTGCGTAACTTATGTCGCATAAAACATGGCAATTCACGATTTTGGAAATTCTGTCGAATTTCCAATTTCCGAAATCCTGGAAAGATTTCGAAAATATAATAATTGCATTCATATGTCATATATACTGAAGAACATAAATTTTTGAATATATGTCCTTCAGATAAGTTCAAAGAACAATTGATACTATCATAGGTGACTACATTTGTAGTCACCCATATGCATAAATATTTAAATTTGTAGTCACCTATTATAATCATGCATATCGAAAAAAGGCTTGTCGGCAGGAAAACGAAGTATTATCTTGCCCATGCCCTGAGAGTAAGCGGAAAAGTTAAGAAAATAAGGATTTATTTAGGCGCAGATATCAAGGCTATCATGAAAAAGCGACCTTCTGCCGAGCAAATTATCAGGGAAAGAATCAAAGCGTACGAAGTAATTTCAGACCCTTTCAGGCATTCGCTCAATACGATTGAAACCGAGGAAATCAAAACATTGGAAGCTAAAGGCGATATAAAAATAAAGCATCTGAGCGAGGATGACTGGCAGACATTCGTGAAATCTTTTGTCTACAATACTAACGCAATTGAGGGTTCTTCTGTTACATTTACCGAAGTAAAAGAAATTTTGGAAAGCAAGGTGTGGCCGCTTGGAAGAGAAAGGTGGGAGATATCCGAAACATATGGTGTCAAGGATGCAATACAACTGATAAGAAATACAAGGATGCATCTGTCTTTGGAGCTCATGAAAGATCTTCATAAAGCCTGCTTCCGTAACTCAAAACCATTTGCCGGCAATTTTCGTGAAAATGGCCAAGAGGTCGCTGTTGTCGATGGGCAGGGAAGGATAATTCACAAGGGCGCCCCTTCCCATATGATCATTAAGCTGATTAAAGATATGGTTTCATGGTACAATAAAAACAAGAAGAAATATCCACCTATCGTGCTTGCGGTTGTGGTGCATAATCAGTTCGAGACCATACATCCTTTTGCCGATGGTAATGGTAGAGTAGGCAGGCTTCTGCTCAATAATATTCTTATTCGCCATAACAAGCCACCGGTAAATATAGAGCTGGAAAACAGGCATAACTACTATGATGCTTTGAGAAACTATCAGGAAACCGGAAACATACGACCTATGATAGAGTTAATTCTCATGGAATATAGAAACCTGAAGAAACTTCTACACCTTTTTTAAGCAGCCCTGAAAATTATTATCATGGTACTTGAATCAATTCTCAACCCGAAAAACATACTGAAAAAACCACTGCATATGTTTTTTCTCGCTGTTATATATACAACCATATCCATATTTTTTGCGTGGAAAATTTTCCCGGCAGCAGCATCCATACTTTCACTGGCATTCATAACGATACTGTTCATCCCGATATTTTTCAAGGTATTTTCAAAAGAAGAAAAAAAAGACAGATTATATTCAAGCCCGATTCACCCTAACCTATTTTTTCGCCACAAAGATGCTATAGTTCTTTATACACTATTTTTTCTGGGAATTATAGTCGCGTCAAGTTTCGTATACGTATTCTTTCCTGATATCCATGCATTTGATTTGCAGAACAACACATTAAGGTCTTTCGTAACAGGCCATGTAACCGGAGGTGGTGATGGATTATGCGGTTCAGATAACTTTTCAAAATACGTTTGCAACAACTCACAGACGATGCTGCTGAGTTTTGTGCTTTCCCTTATATTTGGAGCAGGCGCTATTTTTGTTCTGGCATGGAATGCATCTATAATTGCAGTTTATCTTGGCGGTGTCATGAAGAGTATGATAGCTGCAGGTACGCATCCGATTCAGGCATATCTTTTTGGCATTCCTATGGGCCTCGGAGCAATAGCACTCCATGGAATTCCTGAAATATTGGCATATTTCTTTGCAGGAATTGCAGGAGGCATACTTTCCATAGGAATAATACGAGAAAAAACACTGTCAAAAAAATTCAAAAACATTTTCAAGGACTCGATAATTTTCCTGGTGATAGCAGAAGTTTTGATAATTTTAGCTGCATATCTGGAAGCAGCATTCTGAAATAGTCTCACAGGTTGATTCATGATTTAAATAATTTTAACCCTAAACTATGCAAATGGATGATTCAGAAGCTAAACTATGGCAAATAATAGATATCGGAGGATATGCTGTTGCAGTGACAGTGCTCAGAGAAAATCTTAAATATATTAGACAAAAAATAAGCCGGGAACATTTGGATGAAAACTTCAGAGAAGCTGTAACACAGTTTGATAATGTCTACGAACTTCTCGGAAAAAGAATTGGATTAATAGATTTGGAGCAGCTTGATGAGAGATTTCCAATTCCAGTATTATTGGAATTGAAGACAGAATATCCACAGATAGGAGATGAATGAACAGAAGTAAAGTATCGTATCGATTCACAACAAGTTGATGCAAATGTTTATACGAAAATTGATACATGCATACAATTATTAGATCACATGGAACGACTCGGAGAAGCAGTTAACAATTACGACAGATACCATGAATACAGAACTCTGGGATTACAAAGAATACATTATAAACACATGAAATCATAGAAGTTCTATGCCAATAGCAGTTTTCAGCATCCCTTTATTTACATTACCCCTGTTTTCTTTGACTTTTTCAAGGCCAATAAAAAACCACCCGCGCCTGGTAATCTTCCATGCTATATAACCTGTACCTGATGTTCTTTTAATCCATTCATCCAGTTCAGCTATCTGTTCTTTTGGAATACTGAAAGCATCTCCCCTGCATTTACACTCGATTATAAGAATCTTACTGTTTTTTATTGCAATAATATCAGGCATCGGCAAGTTTATCCGTCCGGATCTAGGAGCACGCATAACAGCATAACCAAATCCATACAATTTATGAACAAGCTCGCGTTCAGCCATGTATCCTTTTCGATAAGTTTTAACCATAAGTTTTATTAGCAGTTGTGTTAATTAATACTCATGAGAAAAGTTGAAGAGCGAATGGCTGAAAAAACAATTACCGTCAAAGTCAAAGATCCCTATCTTTTTTGTCTGGACATGCTGAGTGCCATGGAAAAATACGGTGATGTAATTGAGAAGAAAAACAGCATTCAGACAGGAGGCCCAAGAAGTAAAATAGATGTTGCCGGATACATAAAGAACAAGCTTGATCCCCGCACAGATGTTTTTGTAAAATTTTCAATGACCGGCGAT
Source organism: Candidatus Aenigmatarchaeota archaeon (assembly GCA_018304635.1). Taxonomy (GTDB): domain Archaea; phylum Aenigmatarchaeota; class Aenigmatarchaeia; order GW2011-AR5; family JACRMX01; genus JAGVVW01. The sequence goes on along the minus strand of JAGVVW010000001.1, from coordinate 53,203 downwards.
ATGGTTGGTAATACGGGTGAGATTTTGATAGACTATTTCATTGACATCATTTCCAAATTCCAGACAAAATCAGGTATAGTATCCGAAACATTTGAGGAATTTTATCAGAAAAAACTAAAACCAGAACTGCGAAAAATATCACGCGTACATGTCAGGGACTTGAGAAAGAGAATCGATGCTGATATAAAGAAACTGGAAAAGAAGTATAAATGACTTTATAAGATTTGAAATTTATAGACAAATTACCTGCCAGCCCTCAGCTGTCGGATGCGCTGAAAGTTAAAGCGTTTCGCCACAAAGCGACAAAATGAAGTCAGTGTTACTGGCAGGGAAAATTATTATTTAAACAGAAAAAGCTTATAACCTTTACTGTTATAATTATAAATATAGGATTTCGTAGTTTTGGTTCCTATATTCATGAAATCATTCATAGACTTCAAATGAAGTCGTTTCAAGAATCAGAATTCATAATTTTATTGGTGAAATCGAATGGTATATAAGAAAAAATATATGAAATAAACAGTACTTTCTGAGCCTTATGAATGATTCAACGAGGAGGTTTATATATGGCTAAACTCGCTCAAAATTTTGCCAAGTACATGATATACGCAACTCTAAAGGCTACTGGTATTGTTGAAAAGCCTGATGTTATAGGTGCTATATTTGGACAAACAGAGGGTCTTTTGGGTTCTGATTTGGATTTAAGAGAGCTTCAAAAAACAGGAAGAATTGGTCGTATAGAAGTTAATATAAAAACAGATGAGGGTATGTCAACAGCTCACATAACAATACCTTCTTCTCTGGACTCGAGTGAAACAGCATTAATTGCAGCTTCTCTCGAAACAATTGACAAAGTTGGTCCGTGTGAAGCTGAAATAAAGGTGGAAAAAGTAGATGATATCAGATTTCAAAAAAGAGAATATGTAATGAAAAGAGCGCAGGAAATATTGAAAAACTCAATGGATGACAGCCCGGATTCGAATAAAATAAGTGAAATGATAAAAGAATCAGTCAGAACTTCTGATGTCTGTTCTTTCAAGGGTCTTTCATGTGGTCCTGAAGTAGAAACAAATGAAGAAATAATAGTTGTTGAAGGCCGAGCAGATGTTATAAATTTGCTGAGAAACGGAATAAAAAATTGTATAGCAATTGAAGGAAGCAAAATACCCAAAAGTGTCATAGAACTTACACGGGAAAAAACAGTAACAGCATTTTTGGATGGTGACCGTGGAGGAGACCTTGATCTTAAGAAATTAATGTCAGTAGCTGATGTAGATTTTGTTGCAAGAGCTGATGAAGGCATGGAAGTAGAAGAGCTGGCAAAAAAGCAAATATATAAGGCCCTTCGAGATAAAGTTCATGTTTCTAAATTAAATACAAATGAAACATCGGGATATAAAAAAACCAGTTATAAAAAAACAAGTATAGAAAAAATAGACAAGATTCGCTTAAAGTCATTGTTATTGGAAATATTGGGAACACGTGCTGTACTGATTTTGGATGAAAACGAGCGGGTTATAAAAAAATTGCCGTTGAGTGAACTAGGAAATTATTCATCCAGTATAAAAACAATCCATGGTATTGTTTTTGATGGTAAAATAAACCAGGATCTCATCGACCTGATGTTGCAAAAAAAAGCAACTTTTGTTATAGGCGCTGATTACAAGGAAAAAATAAAGCACCCAGGCAGGCTCAGAATATATTCAGGAAAGGAATTGAATGAATAAAAACTACAATAAACTGGATTCATTGAAAGAAAGGGGTCTAGATGCAGTTATAGCATTTAATACAACACACTGCAAAGACCCTCTATTTTATTACATTACAAAATCTGATGTTCAGGGAATTGTATTGTATGATTTCAAAAAACCGAAAATCCTGACATTCTCCATAGAAGAGGACAAAGCATCAAAAACAGGGCTGGAAACAGTTATTCTAAACAGTCTTAAGCATATCAATAAGCACATACCGAAAAAGATAGGAATATGTAAGCGTTACACCACAGCATACGCTTTGAAAATACTGAAAGCGAATCAGAAAGATATAACTAGTGATGTGGACATAATAAGAGCACATAAATCCGAATATGAGATCCATCAGATAAAAAAATCTTGCGGTTTGGTTAAAAAGTTGTTTTCTTATATAGAATCCAATATATCGCCAAGCATAACTGAAACAGGAATGTCAGAAATAATAAAATGTTGGATAGCAAACCATCACTGTGACCCAAGTTTCAGTCCGATCATAGCAGCAGGAAAAAATTGCGGCATTCCTCATCATGTGCCAACCGAGAAAAGACTGAAAGGCACTGTTCTTGTAGATGCTGGAATTAAATATAAGCACTATTGTTCTGACTGTACAAGGACATATAATAGCACACATGAAAAGCTTATCGACAAAACAATTGAAGCGGTTTTCGAAAGATTAAAAGGCAATATAAAATGCAATGAGCTTTACGCTACAGCTGTAAAGAGCCTTGGAACACACAGTAAAAATTTTATCACATCTCTTGGCCACGGCATAGGACTTGAAGTTCATGAATACCCGAATTTAGGCCCGTCAAACAAAAACCCTGTAAAATCCAGTTACGTTTTAACAATTGAACCGGGAATATACACAAAAAAGTTCGGCATCCGAAAAGAGCACATGATTTTAATAACAGAAAAAGGATTTACAAATTTAACAAATTTCTGATATGATGGTAATAATCGCATTTGTTCTGTGTGGAGTTTCAGCAAAATACTTTACGCACTCCGCACCCCACTTTATACGCACCCTTTACGCTCCCCAAAAAATTGCTACACACTCGTTTTTCATGATCCAAACTTCATCCATTTCATCGAATCTCATTTAAATAATCACAACAACAGAGCCTCACACACGGATAAGAACACCCATCCTCTCAGTCATCTATCATCTGAGGCTTTTCTACATCATCTTTCTTTATTATTACCTTATCGCCGCATTTTGTACACTCAACTTCGTAATAATGCCATGTTTCCAATGATACTGTCATTCTTGACCCGCAGCATTTAGGCAAATTCATACATTTTCCACCTCACACAAAAGTTCCACTATTTCACATTTTTTTCTTTATTATTAATTCACTCATTCCCACAATTCTTAACAAAATCTTCCAATAATTTCCGAAAAGAAAGCTTTATAAAGATTTCCGAAGAATCCAATTTTGGTCATCTGTTAATTCAAGGCACGATAAACAGAATCATCCCAAAATTTTCTGTGTCTCTGATAATATTTTTTGAGACGCGGAAATTTTGGTGTAGATATGATATACATTTGATCCAGTTACACTGGAATACAGAAAAGCTGATGTGCTTCATATATATCTACCTCGGCCTTATTGCGTTAATAAGTTATTTGATTCTCTTTTATATATTCTTTTCTATTCTGTAAACAATAGTTAAGATTCTATACTATTTCCCACCAGAGACCCACCGTATAACATTTTAAGAATAATAATATTTTTTCATACTCTCTGTAATTATCACATATAGTTTAAATACGTAATAAAAATAATTTATATTTATGATGCCAAGACTGCCTTTTGTACGTATTGCAAAAAAAAACGGAATTAAGAGGATATCCAGTGATGCACTCGACGAACTGGTTGAACATGTTACAGAATATGCCAACAACAAAGCAGTTGAAATAGTAAATATCTCAAAGCACGTGGAACGAAGAACTGTTATGAAAAAAGACGTTGAATTTATCTTTGGAAAACAAAAAAGAAACATTTAAAATGCACCTTGTATATATATAGCAACAAGAAATGAGACAGCTAAATATTTTGGTAACTTAGCTTTTTTTTGAAAGCAAAGCTTTCAAAAAACACGAGATGTGCTGAACGCATGATACAGCTTCGCTGCATCTTTCGGTTTCACATCAAGTCTTTCTTTTTTAAAAAAAGAAAAGGTAGAAGGTTAGATACATGGAAGAAAAAAAACAAACTGAAATTAAAAACCTAAAGTCGGGATCTTTTGTTCTTTTGGATGATGATCCATGTAGGGTAGATAAGATACAGATAAGTAAGCCGGGAAAACACGGTGGTGCCAAGGCCCGAATAACTGCTACTGGAGTTTTCTCTGGGACAAAGAAAAATTTAGTCAAGCCGGGTGATACAAGAGTTGATGTTCCTATTATAGAAAAAAGATCAGTACAAGTTTTAGCGATTATAGGAAATGTTATCCAGTTAATGGATCTCGAAGATTACAGTAACTTCGAAACGGAGAAGCCTGAAGACATAGAATTACATGAAGGGCAGGAAGTTACAATCTGGCGATATGGGTCCAGAGTAATGATAAAATAAAGAAGAAATTAGGAAACATCGAAAGTAATTTACTCTTTACTTTTATATATATACGCTCGAATTATTCAATATGATAACAGATCTCAAAGAAGTTGATGATAGGCTGACACGATTAGAAAATAAAATAAAGATAAATTTTTTCGAAATAGAAAAAAAACTCTTACAATCAGAACAGCCTCAAACGGAATCACCAATTAGTGACTTAAAAGAACGAATTGAGCAATTAGAAGATCTGCAAATGTATCTTGAACTGGAAAATATTAAATTGAAAGAACAAATAGCACCGGGTTCAGGAGCTTCATCGGAAAACATTGTTTCTCGCTTGGAATCACTGGAAAAACAATCTGGTTACGGAAGCCATGTTGTTTTACAGGATCAAAAGCTACCACCAATAGTTATGCAAAAAATTGATGAGTTTGAAAGAAAATTAGCATCATCAAACGTTACACCATCAGCTGAATTAAGAGAACTATTGAATATTCAAGAGCGCAGGGTAAATACTATGGAGTCGGTGATACAGAACATAAGGCACACTATAGATGTAAATAGCAGATTGAATGTATCAAGCAAGCTGGACGATGTCTCAAAACTTCATGAACAAATAGATGAACTTCTGGACAAAAGAAAGCAAATGGATGAATATATGAGGAAATTAAACGAAAACATCGATAGGACATCAAGTCTTTTATCAAGTGTTGAAATCATAAACAAAAAATTCCCGCAACACGAAGAGCAGTATATATCCGGAACTGATAAGCTGAAGATAATTGAATCCGAAATGAGAAAAGAGATAGAAGAATCAAAAATGTTGCATTCTAGATTGAACAATTTATACGAAAAGATGAAATATAACATGCTGGATACAAGAGATTTCGAAGCCAGGTCAGATAAGATAGAAAAAGATATGGAGATGAAAGCTCAGAAATTTTTAACCGAGAATCTGGAAAGATTTGCAGAAACACTTGACAAAAAACTCCCGCAGCTTATGTCAGAATCAGCACTGATAGATAAACTTGTATCGTTACAATCGGTTGACCTGAAGCCATTGCAGCAGCAAATTGACAATCTGAAGCTCAAAGTTGACTATGTTTATAATTATCTAAGAACCACACACGGCCGGGCGCCGGTAGTTGTGGAGTGACGAAATAAACAGTAGGTGTCTATAATCAAAATATTATTCAAAAATGGAAGACGCATTTTGTTTTTGACTTATCAAAATGCGTCTTTCGGTTTGGAGAAACCTTGGTTTCTCCTAGAAAGAAAGGTTAGAGAGGTGTCTCCCAGATGAAAATAGAATTTATTGGCGGATGTAATGTTGTGGGTGGAAATTCTGTTCTGCTTTCATCCAAAACAACTTTAATGCTTGATTATGGTGTTAGGATAAACCCAGCTCCGCCTGTCTATCCTCCATTAGTTAAAACAGATAATATGATTTTATCCCACGCACATTTGGATCACTGTGGTGGTCTTCCGAGATTATATGTTTCAGCAACACCAAAATGTTACATGACTTCAGTTTCAACAGATCTTGTAAAACTCCTATTGGAAGATTCCATGAAAATAGCAGATAAGGAAAATTATCCTGTGCCATTTAAACAAAAGCATGTCAGGGCTTTGTATGATAATATGTATGCAGAAGAATATTATAATGAATTTCGTCTTGGTGAATATAAGTGCATTTTATATGATGCAGGTCATATACCGGGGTCAGCTGGTATATTAGTCAACGCAGATAAAAAGAAAATATTTTACACGGGTGATATTAACAATAAACCGACCCACCTAGTGAATTCCTGCCATTTGCCAAAAGATATAGATATTTTGATTATGGAATCAACCTACAGCAAGCGAGAACATCCGCTAAGATTACAGGAAGAAAAAAACCTTATAGCCTTGGTTGAAGAAGTTGTGAACAAAAATAGCACAGCACTTCTTCCGGTTTTTGCAATCGGGCGTTCACAAGAAGTTCTGTTTATTCTTGAAAAATTCACAAGCAAAATAGCAATTGATGGCATGGCACGCAAAGCAACAGAAATAATATTCGAGCACAGTAGTTCAATAAAGGACCATGTAAGGCTAAGAAAAATATTGAATAGGATATTTACAATTCATGACAGCAAAGACAGAGAGTTTGCACTAAAGAATTATCCAATAATAATATCTACAGCAGGCATGCTTTTCGGCGGACCTGCTTTATACTTCTTGAAAAAAATACGAAGTGATCCGGAATCAAAAGTTTTATTCACTGGTTATCTCATTGATGACAGCCCGGGAAAAGAGCTTTTAGACACAGGTCGTTTTAAAGGTGAACAAGAGTCATATAATGTAAAGTGCGAAGTCCGTCGTTTTGATTTAAGCTCCCATGCAGGACATTCAGGGCTTCTGGAAATAATAAAAAAAACAAATCCACAAAAAGTTGCATGCATCCACGGAGATGATTGTGAAGGGTTTGCAAAAGAGATAGAGAGCAGTCTGGGAATTAGTGCATTTGCACCGAAAGCTGGAGAAAAGATAAAGGTGTAGCGTAATTGTGGTGGAAGACAACATGCTGCAAGTAAAATATTTTTATTCAAATCAGATATCATATAATTAAAACTTCAGCATTTCTCTTTCCGTGCATTTCAATTACAGCTAATAATTCCTGATAAGCACACTCAATTTCATCCCGTGGAAATCCGTCTAAATCATACACTGGCTTGTTCATTCTGCCGAATTCCGAAAAGTCAGTCTCAGTTATATGAAGTCTCGTATCCAGTGAAGATATGGTTCCGGGGTATGGAACAAAAGTATAAACTTCAGCATGATCCGTTAAGCCTGCAGCCAATAAATATTCTAAAGCTTCTTTTGTTTTCATTTCTTCTGAATACGAAGATCCAGGATGACCAATCAGCCATGTTGTAACAGTTTCTATTCCTTTATCTTTAATAATCTCAAGTGCTCTTGGAACATTTTCATATAATGTCATTTTGTTCATTTCCGCCAGAACACTGTCCGATGCGCTTTCAGCACCTATGATTAAAGAATATATACCAGCAGCTTTCATTTCATGCAATGAGTCAGGATTCATGACTATTGCATCAGCTCTAGTCTGAGCTAAATATCTTACACCAAACTTTTCATGAAAATATTTTAACACACACATAAAATCATTAAAATCATGTCTGGCATGTAGAGTTTCATCCAATATGCCAATTTCTCTATGACCGTATGTTTCTGCAATTGTTTACAGTTCTTCCCTTACAGAATCTAATGAACGGACAACTACTTTTCTTCCATATTGTGTTTCACTGGAACATAATTTACAGGCATACGGACAACCCCTCGTTGTCAACATTTCTATGTTTGCATTTCTCACCAGATCTTCAGGAAGAATAGAATAATCCGGAATAGCAATTTCTTCGCTATTAAGCCGCCCTCTTCTTCTATTTGCTATTATTCTGCCATTTTCATTTAAGTAAACAATTCCTGCTATATCATCTGTTGTCTGTCCTGAAAAAGTCCTGCCTGCATATTCAAAAAGAGTTTCTTCACCTTCTCCGACAATAGCAACATCGAAAAACACTGTTTCAAGCATGCTTTCCGGCAGGTGCATCGCATGTTGCCCGCCAGCAACTACTCTGATATTGTGATCATGTCCCTTAACAACAGAAGCCATCTTTATCACATCATTGAATTGCAAAGTATACCCAGTAATTCCAACAAGTTTCGGGGAATATTCATTTAATTTCATTCTTAAAACATTTTCATCGGTTTCTCCGTGTCTGGTTTCAAAATCCATGGATATTATACCGGTCTGTATACCACGTTTTTGCAGATAGCTTGCCACAGCAAGAAGTCCATATGGAATATCATATTTCATGCCAAAATCATCTAGCATTCCCTGATGTTTTCTCCTCATTAAAGGATCAACCAAGAGTACACCATTTTTCAAGTTCATACATTCACCAAATACTATTAAATAATAGTGATAAAATATAAAACTTTGTTGTAATATAAACTACGAAAATTTTAATACTTATAATGAAATATTTATACAATGTATGAAGCTGAACTAAACGAATTGGGGTTGACGAGTAATGAGACCAAAATATATTTGGCTTTGTTGAAGAATAAGCTTTTAACTCCTGCAAAAATTTCCAAGAAGACAGGACTCCACAGATCTTATATTTACGACGCAATAGAAAGGCTTATGGAAAAAGGAGTGGTTAGTGAAGTCATAGTAAACAACAAGAAACACTATCAGGCCCTCGATCCAAAAATATTCCGGGAAATGCTTGAATCAAAACTAAAACACTTTGATTCAGTCCTTCCGTATCTTTCAAATGTATTTATATCCGGTAAAAATGAAACAAGGATAGAGCTTCATCGTGGAGAAAAAGTATTCAGGACACTAATCAAGTATGTTACAGCTAACATGGAAAAAAATGACACTGTTTATTTATTAGGTGCAAACGAAAAATTTCTGAAATCAATCGAACCGCTTTATCTTAAACAGTATTTCACAACAATTAAGAAGAAAAATGTAAGGGAAAGGGTTATTATACCTAAAGGCGGAGAAAAAATCAGGAACCCAAATATAGAATACCGGGAAATGGAGCCAAAGTATTTTGGTGAAATCACCATTGTAATACACCAGACCAGAGTGTTTATTTTTATACAGGAAATGCCACATCATCTTATCATAATTGATAGCTCAGCATTTGCCAATAGTTATAAAAAACAATTTGAGCTTTTATGGAAAGTTAGCGAACGAATATCAAAGTTAAAAGGTTGTGTGAAACAAAGCAGAGTAAAACCACTCGAAATTAAAAAAATATGGGAGATGTGAAATGATATTCATCGACAGTAATATCTGGTGCTACTATTTTGACGAATCTTCAAAAGAACACAAGTCTGTTGTAAAGTATATGGAAAAAGTTTTGGGAAAAGAAGAAATCGTTATGAACACTTTAGTCATTATTGAAATTTCACATTTTTTAATAAAAAATTTAGGTTCCATCAAAGGAAAACAAAAAACAGAAGATATGTTAGATTTTTCTTTTATAATAAAAGATTTTGATTATCATCTGCTTTTAGATTCGGTAAAAATGCTTTCAGAGTACAATCACACAGGCATTGGAGGAAGAGATGCTACAATATTAGTTACAATGAAGAATTCGGGAATAGAAAAACTCGTAACACATGATAACTCATTTAAAAAAATAGATTTTATTGAAGTTATCGATCCGATCAAGACCTGATAACGATTCCTTTCGATTTATGTATGTTTTCCAGCATGATCAATTTTCTCTGCCTCCGTTGAAAAACAGGCAGAGAAAACTTTCATCATACACAAACTGAAAGTAAACCCCCCAATATTTATATCTTGCTGCCAATTTATTTCATGCTCAAAATTGACGGTTCTTATCATGAAGGCGGCGGACAGATACTAAGAACAGCTGTGGCTTTGTCAGCGCTGACGCAAAAGCCCGTTGAGATTCATAGCATACGTGCTAATCGCCCAACACCAGGATTGAAGATGCAGCATCTTAAAGGCATTGAAGCAGCAGCTCATATATGTAATGCAGATACCAGCGGTCTAAAAATCGGTTCAGAAAAGATAGAGTTTATTCCTAAAAAAATCACCCCCGGTAGTTATAATATCGGGATAGAAACAGCAGGATCAATAACATTGGTTCTTCAAACACTGGTTCCATTTGCACTTTCTTCAAAAGAAAAGTTTGTATTCAGTATCTTAGGCGGGACTGCTGTTGCATGGAGCCCAAGCATTTTCTATTTCAATAACGTCTTTGCTCACTATATGAAAGAAATCGGAATTGATATAAATACAGTAATTAATAAACACGGATTTTATCCAAAAGGCGGCGGCTTAGTGGATGTAGAAATAAAACAAAAAGAACTAAAACCATTAGAAATAGATACAACCACTGAAAATATTTGTAATGTAACTTCCTGTGCATCTGATGTTCTCAGGCAGGCAAAAGTTTGCGAAAGGCAGTTACAGGCTTTCAAGGATCATTTGAAAGGCATAGAAATCAAATCCCCCATGATAAATCATGAGGGATACATTTCACATTCAAATTTTGAATGTGAAATAAAAAACATTCGAAACGAATACGTTTCATCATTATCCCCAGGATCGGTTTTGCATGCAAACATTCAACGTGGCAATGTTTCCATAGGAGTAGATGTTCTTGGAAAACCCGGATTAAAATCAGAAAAGATCGGAGAGATTTGTGCAGGTGAGTTAAAAAAAGAATTCAACACTGGCGCATGGATGGACAAGAATATGGGTGACCAATTCATTCCTTACATGGCATTTATTACGAAAAAATTCGGCGAATGTAGCGTAACTGTTTCAGAAGTCACAAAGCATCTGGAAACAAACATATGGGTCGTTGAACAGTTCATGGACATGAAATACGAAATCAGAAAAAAAGACAGATGTTGGGAAGTTGGATGCAGGAAGAATCAATAGTACACACAATGCAAGTAAATTTCTATAGCAACACTACAGCCTAAGCTGATCTAAACTTTCAAGGGATTTTAGGAATCCCTGTTCTATCATGACTTCAACAGGATACCAATTATCTTTTTGAACAACACGACAATAAGAATTATACAACCCATCCCGGCCATTGCACAATGTTTTACATCTTTCTATAGTTAATCCATCAAGTTCGCAATATTTTGGAAGTTATACAAATTTCCAATTTCCATAAGGGATCTCGAAAACATATCTCCCCATGTTTCATCATGGATATTTGATTTCACAGATTTTGTCTTTTGCAATATTTTTCTCATAAGCGTTTGGAATTTGGAAGCTAGCATTAGCATAGGAAACAGTGGGCTGAACATCTCGCCGAAGCTTGATGCTTACACCCCTGCTCCATAGAGGAGTCGTCTTGCTCCAGCCGAATGCCTTGTTTTGAGAATGGCTTACACCTTAGATGCTTTCAGGTGTTATCCATTAGGGCGTAGCTACTCAACTTGCCTTATCAGACAGCTGATAAACCAGAGGCCCCGGGAAAATGTTCCTTTCGTACTTATTGTCCCTTCCTCTCAGGCATTAGCACTTCCGACAGATATAGACCAAACTGGCTCACGCCGTTCTGAACCCAGCTAACGTCCCCTTTTAATCCGTGAACTCCGGCACCCTTGGCTGCTTGCAGAACCTTTTTATACAAAGATTTTTCCAAAAAGAATTTTTCTTTCCGGATGCACTTTCTTTTTTTGAAAAAGAAAGGGCATAAAAAGGCTTTTCTGCACAGCCAGGAGAGGGGGAGCCGACAGCGACGCCGCAACACGCGGGGTCGATAGGTTCAACCGCGTCTATTCTTCTTTTATGGAAGAGCGCGGATTATGAACTCTAACCCGCTACGACACCATTTTGAGGGATTTACAAACGATTTCATTACAAAAGCATTCGAAGTCTTCGTTTCTTTTCAGGATGTATAAAATCGACAAATTTCCTAAATTCAGATAAATTATTAAAGGGTTTACCAATGTTAATTCATATATCATTGAGCAATCGCGTAACGACGGAAATTGTTTTCATGTTATTAGAATTTGTTGTTATGTGTTTGCGATTTAAACGAACACTTCCTTTTGCATCGAAAATTCCTTGAAGAAATCCTATCTGGAAATCTATGTTTTGTGCAAGAACTAATTCTAGATTTCTTATAGCCATTCTCTGGATTTTTGATCAATTTCCAATCCATATTAGTTCTTGTTTTCTCTGTAATAAACTATACCGTCGTGACTTGCTCCAAAGACAAATCCTTTTTCTTTCGTGCTTCTGTTTTCAAGTAGACATTTATAAATCTATCCCCGGGGTAGCTTTTCTGACGTCACACACAGCCATCAAGGCCAATGTGCGTATCGCTAGCTCAGGCTTTCGCCCTTGGATTCCTCGTTGTTCAGAATCCAATCAAGCCTCCTTTTGCGCTTACACTCGCCGCCCGATTTCTGACCGGACTGAGGAGACCTTAGAGCGGCTTTGATACCGTTTCAAAGCCGTACCGCCCCAGTCAAACTGCCCATTTACTGATGTCCGCAAATTTCTTCACGTTAGCAATATGGAAATTGAAGGGTAGTGTTACACTCACCGACTGACACACACTCGAAAGACGAGCGAAGCTCGTCAGTGTTTTCGATGTGTCAGGTCTTTAGTGACTCCACGTCAGCTTTCGCCTTCGCTTCGACGTCTCCTACCTACGCTATACAACAACGACCATACTACAACAATAAACTGCAGTAAAGCTCCACGGGGTCTACTCTTCCCATCGGAAGTCTCTGGCCTAATCACCAGAAAGATGGTTTCGCCGGGTTCAACCTAGAGACAGTGGGACTCTCGTTGATCTATCATGCAGGCCAATAATTAGTTGGCAAGGGATTACGCTCAATTCTGTTACTTTTCTGACATCTAAAGAACAAATCAAAATATTCAGGTTTTCTTTAGAAGCGGTTATACATTTCTGCATAACTCCTCATGTTACCATGAGGTTCGGACTATATCTTCACAAAGCATTTTCGCTTTGTGTTTGGCTTTTAGTCTCTGAGGAGCCCGCTTTTTTATTTACGTCTTTTAGAATATCCTCAAGTTTATATCTTCTCTGTTTTCCTTCCATATTCATTTCATAACATTTTTTAATAAGTTCTATGAAATCACCTCTTCTTTGATGCATTTTATTTTCCATTCCAGTTATAATTTCTTTAAATTTTTCAAAGTCATCGTTCTTTAATAAAAGTTTATTTTTTTCAAAGAACGGTATTACGTGTTCCATTAATTGTCTTCTGTTATCAATCAATAAAAGCAAAAGATCAGGTTGTCCTGGTTTTTCTATTATTCTACCACATTTTAATTCTGTTTTGAAAATTTCTAGAACCTTAGCGCCTTTTTTGTGTTGCGTTATTTGAAATAAAGGATCTAGAACCCAACCAAATCTCGCCTTATCATCTTTTTTCAAAGAAATACTGAAACATCCTTCTGCATCTGTAAAACCTCTGAGATAATGTTTGACATACTTTGATTTCATGGTTTCTCACCCCCAGCGGTTTCCTGCTGATTATCCTCATACTTCCAAGATTATTCCTTTCTCAGGACTTGGAAAATCTGGACGTTCCAGCATACAGCCAAATTTTATTAAGGCAACGTAGCGTGCTGTACGAAGTACAGGCTTTTTTATCATCACCTTAAGACCCTCTTCACCGAAAGACGAGCTCTGCTCGTCGTACTAGAGTTAGGGCCGGCCTATAGTGGGGCTTTGCCCAGTTGAAACTGAGTTTAACCGACCACCAGTGGCCACGATTCACTGGCTATACACATCCTTTCGGACTAGCAGCCAGCTATGTTTTTGTTAAACAGTCGGAATCCCCTAGTCACTGCGACCTGCTTATCTCTAAGCAGGCATCCCTTATGGAAAACGTACAGGACTAATCTCGACTGAGTGTAGAATTCAATTTTAATTTTATAAAATCACGAAACTCTTTTTGATTATTTATCAATTCCACACAATTATGTAGAAACTTTTCAACATTATCTTTTGTAAAAGATACGGTGTATCGCTTTTTATCTACAGAACCATCTGACAGGAGACTGCAATGAATTTACATAATAACATCTAAGTACCATATAAATTATAGGAATAAAATTTTTAAAATTTACAGTGCTTATTGGACGAATTCTACGCTCATTTGCCGAATTCCTTTAGGTTGATTATCCCGAACACCTTCGCCATTAAGTGGTATTATAGTGATACTATACTGACATTTCTTATCTCAATATGACACATTGCTGCATAACTCATATTTTTCACCTAATACCAGTTCTTAGCATGGGTACCTGTGTCGGTTTTCGATACGAACAATGGCATTTCTGTTTGCATTTCTTTTCAATGGTTCTAGGAATCAACTGAAGCCACCATACAGCAGCCCCATGGCATCTTCACAAGATTCTCTGCATGACGCATCTCCTCCTGTTTAGATGATTGGCCACGACGACAATCATGGTCAGCCTATCCTAAAACGTTGAATGCAACATAAACGAAATATCATTGGTTACGGAATATTAACCGTATGCCCTTTCTCGCAATCCCAGTTAGGGTTGCAATTAGGATCGACTACCCCCCAGTAGATAAGCTTTACTGGGGAACTCTTACCCTTTTGGCGACCGGAATTCTCACCCGGCTTGTTTGCTACTCCCAGCAGGATTTTCATTCCAGCGAGGTCCACTCATCTTTACAGACAAGCTTCTGCCCTCGCAGGACGCCTCCCTACCACATACGATTATAAATCGCACATCTTATGTATCGGTAACTGACTTAGCCCCGTCCATTTTCAGCGCCCTGAATTTTGGTGGGTCCGTTATATCATGAAACCCTTTTTCGAGAATCGAAAATTTTTATCTACGAAAAAACGTTTATGGAAAATATATTATATTTTTCTTTTTCCCCAAGAGCTTTTTCTTTTTTCATAGATTTCTTATAAAAAGAAAAAGGGCTTTTACACGTTGTTTAAAGGATGACGACTTCTATGTCAACCTCCCCAGTGTCTAAAATTCAAGACTACTTTCGATACACTTAGTCAGTACTTAGGGACCTTAACATAAGTCTGGGTTGTTTCCCTCTCGAGCACCAAAATTACTCCAGATGCTCTCACTCCAGTTCCAGTATCAACAGATTCGCGGTTTGACAAGGCAACTGGGAATTTCTTCCCTTGGTTGTCTAATCAGTGCCCTACCCCATTGATGTCTATAGAACCAGGCTGAGCTGAGACTCATTTCGGGAGGAACCAGCTTTGGTGTCTTTAGGAAGCAAAACATCTAATAAATCATTAATTCTCTTCTTTTTCTGAATAGGTTCAAACAAAGAAGCAAATTTTTGTATTCCATCTGTAGATTGAATATAAAGAGCATAACACTTTCTTTTATCCTGAAGAAATATTTCACCAGTCTTTATACCGAAATTATTAAGAACGTTCTTAATAAATTTCAAAGAATCGAAATCATTTTGATGAAATGATATCTTCTTTTTAGATAATTTTTTAATTTTATGTTCATATTTTTTAACGATTTTCTCGCAACCACTCATATAAATATTTTGGTTTCTGAACATTCTCAGATAATTTTCAATTGGAATTCTTGTTTTCATGTTTACTATTTAGGCGAAGCATCCTTATCTATTTTTCGTGTCTAAAGGACCGAAAAAGAGAATATGGATGCTAAGCCGTATGTTTGCTATTAACCCTAAAGATATCACCGCGTTCGATTGGCTTTTGGTGCGTGAGCAACAAACGTAGATGAACTTTGTTCGTCTCACGTTTCACCCCTAGACCCAAGTCATCTGAGTGGTTTGTACCAAAACCAGTTCAGGCCTCCATCGCGCTTTCGCGCGACTTCACCTTACTCAGGCCTAGATCACTGCGGTTTCGGGTATTCAGACCGTGACTTACGCACTTTCATACGATATTCGCTTTCGCTACGGCTTTCACCTTGCCACGATCCAAAACTCCCTGCTTAGTTTTTCAAAACTAACAGCAGCTTATACCCGTTGCCGGGCTTTCACTGCCTAACTGTAGCTACCTGATTTCAGGCTCTTTTCAACTCCTTTTATGGATACTTTTGAGCTTTCAGTCACCCTACTACTTCGCTATCGGACTTGACGAGTAATTTAGAATTGGAAGTTGATGACTCCCGCATTCTGACTGGAAATTCAACCAATCATACTCTGGATACCTGAATAACAACTTTCTTTCTTTTTCTTACCAGGCTATCACTGTCTATGGCACTCCTTTCCAGGAGACTTCAGATAGAAAGTTAAGTCAAAAACAGGTCCAAACCCCACATTCCTATTGCATTTCTGCAAAGGTTCGGTTTGTTCTCTGTTGCGTTCAATCGCCTTTACTAACAACATCGCGTTTGCTTTCTTTTCCTGCGGATATTAAGATGTTTCTTGGAGAAGAAGCTGAAATTATTTTCGGTTATATTTGATCCATTTAACTCAACTATAAAATCAATCTGTGTTCCTCATATATTTTTTATTTGTTTAATCAACTTCTTCTCTTTCAATTCTCCGCGTTCGCTTTCACAGCTTTTTGCCGTGAATATAAGGGATGTCCCATTAGGCGATTCAGGGTTCGAAGTCTGCATGCGACTCGCCCTGACTTTTCCCAGCTTACCAGGACCTTCATCGCCTGTCAAGCCAAGCCATCCCTCAGGCAGCATGGGAGCTAGCTTTATCCATCCAAACGCCTATGATAGCATCATTAAAAAATCAGCACTATGACAGACAACACATCGCCTGCTGCAACATATTGATAACTGCATAATTATGTTACAAATTAAAGGCAGTTATCGATATTTTCGAAATCCTCATAAGATTTCGGAAATTGGAAATTACGAAAAACTTGACGAGCAGTCACGAAAGACACATACGCACATGACGAGCTTCGCTCGTCTTTCGTTTCGATGTGTCATAGTTTTCTCGTATTTCGTTATTGAATTTCCAAAATACAAACTGCGTAGAATTATACAATACAAGTTACGCAGTTTAGTATCATAATAAATAATGCATATAAGTATTAAAATAAATAAACTAAACCTTAAAAATGAAAAATATTCTTAAAAGCAGTTTGCTGATTGTATCAGGCATAATTCTCATATTTATTGTGATGCTTTATTTCGGATTAAATGAAATAATTTCCCAGTTATCGTCAATGGATTTTTTTCTGTTCTCAATAGCCATTCTTGTGCAGATCATTTTCTTTGTTCTGCTTGCAATACGTCTCAGGGTTTTGGCTGGAAAATATCCGCCATTATCTTTTATAAAAGCATTAAAAGTCAGTGTCATAGGTTCAGCTGTAAGTTTTTTAACACCGCTTGCAAGAATTGGCGGTGAGCCTGTTAAAATAGGTATGTTAAAGTCAGATTTCGGAGTTTCAAAGTCAGCAGCAATAGTAGTTTTGGATCTGTTCGCTGAAGTTCTTTCGCTTTATATAATAATTGCAATTTCAATAATTTATATTCTGGCAACTCAGATGTTTCCATTTGCAGTGATGATGCCGTTTATTATAGCTTTTGCAGTCAGTTTCATTCTTATAGTTTTGTTTATGTGTGTTTCACATAACCTGAACCTTTTGAGAAAATTTGTAAATTTTTTCATACGTTTGATATCAAAATTCAGAAAGATTGAAAATAAAGATTACGCAGAACTTTTTTTTAAATATACAAAAATTATGACTTACAGCAAAAAAACAATGTTAGCAACCGCAGTTGTTTCAGCCCTAATAAGAATTTTCGAATTTCTTCGTATATGGATAGTTTTCCTTGCACTGCATTTTAATGCGCCTTTCTGGGTAATTCTTCTTGCATGGAGTCTCATTCTCCTGCTTAGTATGATACCATGGCTTCCAGGTGGTCTTGGTTTAATCGAAGTAGGCGGTGTTTCAGCTTTTGTTTTATTTGGCATTCCAGTTGCAACAGCAGCAGGAGCAATGATAGTTGATCGTTTTATTTCACTCTGGCTTGTAATTTTCGCCGGGCTTATATGGATGTCACGGACAAAAATTACCAAGGATGGATAACGTTTTAAAGACTGGGTGAATATCAGGAATGTGATCCAAAATGTCAGGTTTAATATCGGCAAAATCAAGAAAATCAGAAAATGAATGGGAACAGTAGCTTGAGCAATTTGCCAAAGAATTAATGAGACAGTTCGTGCTTACAGGCTCAGGAGGAAAATATTACATCCTGTATCATCTGAATTATACTAATTACTAATGAAAGCTTTATATACTTTATACTAATTAGTAATTAGTATGACAAACAAAGATATTCTGAGATCAGTAATCATGCAGCAAAAGAACTTACTCCAGCACACAGAAGAAACTATAAAACGGGAACTGCTGGATGAAATACTGAAATGGTTCGGAGACAACAGAATATTAATACTTACAGGCCTTCGGAGAAGCGGAAAATCAACACTTCTGAAGCAGATAATGCAGCACAAAAGTAGATATTGTTATGCGAATTTTGAAGATGAAAGATTTATAGATTTCAGAGCACAGGATTTCGAGCAATTAAATGAAGTATTGATTGAGACATATGGAAACCCAGCGATATATTTCTTTGATGAAATACAAAATATAAAAAATTTTGAAACATTTGTTAGGCGTCTTCAGGATCAGGGGAAAAAAATAGTAATCACAGGATCCAATGCCTCGCTTCTAAGCAAAGAACTTGGAACCAGACTGACAGGAAGATATAAAGCCTTTGAAGTTTACCCCTTCTCGTTTTCAGAATATTTGAAATTCAGGAAAGCAGAGCCTGATAAGACATGGTTCTATGACACAGGAAAAAAAGTAAAGCTGGTGAAATTCTTTGAAAACTTCATAACAGATGGCGGAATGCCCGAATACCTGAAAAACAAAGACATAGAATACATAAAAACAGTGTACGAAAATATAATATATAAGGATATTATTACTAGGTATGCAATCAGAAGAGAACGACTTGTCAGAGAACTGGTAAACATATTTATAACAAATATTACTGCTCAGTTTACTTATAATTCTCTCAAAAAAACACTCGGGCTTGCAAATGCGATAACAGTAAAGGAGTACACAACTTATCTGGGCAATTCGTATTTGTTTTTTGAATTACAGAAACTTGAGTTATCAGTGAAAAAGCAACTGATTGCACCTAAAAAAATATATGTTGCGGATACTGCATTCAGCCATATACTTAGCGCAAGCTTTTTGGAGAATAAAGGCCGTGTTCTGGAAAATATCGTTTTCATAGAGCTGAAGCGAAAAAATAAAGAAGTTTATTATTACGCCGATAAGAATGAATGCGATTTTATGGTAAAATCCGGAAAAAAAGTTACAGAAGCTCTGCAGGTTTGTTATAATCTGGATGAAACCAACAAAAAGAGAGAAATGGCAGGGTTGCTTGAAGCCATGGAAAAATTCAATTTGAAAGAAGGCTTGATATTAACGCAGGAGCAGAATGATGAAATAAAAATAAAAGGCAGAAAAATAAAAATCGTGCCTGTATTTAAATGGCTGCTGGAAAACAGGTGAGTTTGAATGAAAGAAATATTACTCGTGGTATTAATTATAATAACTTTATCCATTTTAGCTATAGCTATGTATAGCAGTGCTATGATAGCAAATCATGTTACAGTTGGCATAGAACATAGTGAAAATTCTCTATCCATAGCGATGAACGATGCGCTAGAGTATGACGAAAGTAAAAATTTAACAGACATTGATAAAGAAACAATACGCTCCCATAATTTCCGAGCTAATATTTTAGCAATAGCACTGGCAGTAGGATTTTTAATTTTAATGATATCCGTGTCAATAGTTATTTTAGAAAAGGCCGGCATAATTAGAAAAATTATCAGATTTTTAAGAAAGTGAATTATTATTAAGAAAGTGAATTATTATCTCGGTTTTCCAGCATTAAGGAGAAACTTCCACGCAGGTATTGTCTGTATTTCACCTTCCGGGACTTTGGTTTTAGTTTCGTCATTCTTGGTTATTATAATACCCTGCTTCATCAAGCAGCTTTTCTATTAGTTGAAACATAAGGGTTGTTTTGCCTGTCCTTCGTAAGCCTACTATAGAAATTATTTGTCTTTTTTTCAGCCTGTTTACTAACTGATAAAACATGCTTCTTTTATATTTCTGTATTAACGAAAGATGACTCCATAAGAACGAATTAAAAAACCCTTTCCATTACTCCTCTCTCAGTTCAATTCCCAGTTCATATGCAGATTTTATCAGGATTTTTTCAGCTTCGTTCTTTATCTTTTCCAATCCCTGTCTTGTATCTGACTGCGTTGTCAGCCGGACAAGCGGACCTGTATTTGATGCGCGAATCAGAAACCAACCGTCATTTGTATCAACGCGAACCCCGTCGCACGTATTAATTTCTGCCTTTGCTTTTTCATCTCCTTTATTGTTTGATAAGCATATTCCATTTACATTACGTTCAACTTGTCTAATAAGCTCAAACTTTTTTTTCTCAGGACAGATATAATTTGTTCTTTTTGATGGGAATGAAGGAATATCTCTTACGAGTTCTGATAAGGTTTTGTCAGAATTGGAGATTACATTAGTAGCATAAAAACTCAGTGCAACAGCATCATCGAATGGTATTATCGAAGGTATTGAAAAATGTCCAGAACGTTCAACGCCAAAACTAGCATTATTTTTATGCACGTTTTCAACGAGAAAAGTATGGCCAACTGGAACACGGTAAACTTTTCTGTTGAATTTTTTAACAGCATGATCTATAACATTGGTGCATTCAACATTTGCAACAACAGGCCCCTGCTCTTTTTTCAGCAGTTCCGAAATAACAATATAGGAAATTTGTTCAGGAGTCAGAACATTGCCGTTTTCATCTACTAATGCAACTCTGTCTCCGTCACCGTCATAAGCTATGCCTATGCACTTGTTCTGCTCTGTTTTATTTTTCAAATTTGTCAAATGTTTCTCTTCAACATCCGGGCCTCGGCCTGAAAAATTGCTGTCAATATTTTCAAAAATAATCTCAACATCATAACCAGCCCGTCTAAATAGCTCAGGAGCAATCATTGAACTGACACCATTACCGCAGTCAATTATAATTTTCATCTTTTTATGTCCAGGAACCTTAGCAAGAAGATGATTTATATAATCACCAGTTATACTGCTTATTTTCACATTTTTCACACTTCTGGATTTTTTCCCGGGATTCATTTCATCAACAACAATACTCTTGATAGCTTTTATTTCATCTTCTAAATATCCAACCCCGCTGCTGTGAAAGAGTTTCAGACCATTCCATTCTGATGTTAAATGTGAAGCTGTTATATAAGCCAAATCAATACCCCGCTTCCATGAAAAAAACATTGCACTGCCAATAGGCGATAAGCCCACATCAATTATCTCACCGCCAAAACCAGAAATAAAAGCTTCACATAACGCATCACTCGACATTCGGCAGTCATGTCCAAGAATTATCTTTTGTGCATCAATAGCAGCAGCAATCAGTTTCATTGTTTCTTCGTTCAATTGCTCCCTATAAATGCCGCGAATGTCATATGCTCGGAATATTTCTAATGGTACCATTTTTCAACGCCTCATTTGCTTTTGCCAGTGATGTTTTATCACCAATATCAAACCAGATACCATTATACGGACAGGCAAATACAGAAACTTTTTTGTGAAGCCATTGGGTGAAATAACCAATTGCATCAGGATTGTTTTTTTCATTAAGATATTTTTTGAAATAAGAGAGAGTTTTTTTAGGGAAGATATAGCAGCACGTTCCAATTAAGCAGGATTTTGGATTTTCAGGTTTTTCAACAAATTCAATCACTTTATTTTTTTCATCCACTACTGCATTGCTATATATCCTAACAAGTTCTTTGTTTTCCACATTATAAACAGCTATGATGGTTTCTTTATTTTTATTGAAGATATGTATCATTTTACTCAGGTCAAAATCAAACAAATTATCACCGGCAACAACCAGCAGGTCATTTTTAAACCCTTTCCGGTCTATGAAATACTGGATGCTTCCGATGACACCTAATTTATGATTTTCATTTGTCGTGGGTTCTATTACGATTTCTACATTCAGCCTGTTTTTTTCCTTCCATTTCTGGAATTTTTTTTCAAATTTCATGTTTGTAGAAATATAAATTTTTCCAATTCCTTCGAGAGACTGAATGTTTTTTATTATGTAATTCATAACAGGCTTTTCATTGACTTTTAAAAGAGGCTTTGGCACCTTTAAAGTCAATGGCCACATTCTTTTGGCATATCCTCCTGCTAAAATCAAAACATCCATCAAAACCCATCCGTATTTGAAATATATATGATTTATTGATTCTCAGTATTAAATATTTTTCACTATTATGTCATTTGCTATGATTTCAAGCTGATTCTTATATATCGATACTCTGCCTTTTACAATGATATTTTGGTTGTTTTCTATGTTATAATTTTTATTAAAAATAACAACTTTAATACCAGTATTGTTGCGTTCCAGTACAAAAAAAGTATTTTCACCGGATATTCTTAGGTTCGTAACAATTCCCTGAACTAAGACAAGCCTGTTGTTCATTGATTTTGTTATTGAGCTGATCTCAAGTTTAGCTGGACCATAGAACTCAGAAACCAGAAACAAAGACAATAAACCAACTACTATGGTTATTATACATAGTGAGGTTACAATTCTTTTTTCCATAAATATTTGGTGAATATAATGTTTAAATCCCCATAGTGGGAAGAGCTTTGTGAGTGATAAATATAATTACATAGCTTATTTATATCAAAATAGCCAAAAAAACGCATAAAACAGGTATTCTGGCCTGAAAAACATTTAAATAGACAGATGTCTAAAATATGACTATGGGACGAAAGCCAGGGTTCAGCGATGATAAAATATATGCTATAGTCAAAGCATTATATGAAAATCCAGAAGGACTTTGGATACGTAAATTAGCAGAAAAAACAAATTTACACCCATCTACAGTAACCAGCTATATCAACAATATTCTTAGTGATTTAATAGATGATACTAGCCTAGGTTCAGAAAAGCCTATTTTGAGAGTGATAAAATTAAAACCATATGTTATTGAAAGGCTGGGCGAGGGTATGAGTATAACTAAAATCCTTAAGATGGTGTCCGTGATAAAGAATATCTAGCTTTTTTGAGTGAATAAAAGAACATCTCTATATGAAAAATAACTATTGGCTATAGTTGTAATATTTTCGAAAATTCTTATGAAATTTCCAAAATGAACTTCGTGAAGGTTCTGTGAACTTCATATGAAGCTACGTGAATATGCGTGAAGGTTCTGTGAATTTGCGTGAACATGGATTTTGTGAGACTTTGTTTAGAAAAAAAGACTCACATTTTGATCACACCTCTACAAATTCATATATATGAAAATTACCTGTATTTTCTCCTCAAGAACTTAAAAATCAAAAAACTCACGAAATATGTTCTATTATTATATTTAGCCATAGTAAGTCCAAAAATATTAAAACCGACTTCACACAATGTTCACATGAATTCATATGAATATCACGTGAACTTCACTTTAATTTCACAAAGTATTCACAGATACTTCACGTAATTCACATAAAAATATAAAAAAATATACATATTCACAAATATTTCACGTGAAGTATACGTGAACGTGAACAAATATAGTGAACTTATTTCAATAAAAATATATAAATTATAAGAGAAAAAAATAATCACGTGAACTTCGTGAACATCACGTGAAGTTAATGTGAACATAACGTATTAATATGTTTTTACAGTGAAGTTAACGTGAACACTCACATAAAAAACGTGAACTTCACATGAATTAAAACTTTATAAACTCTCTTGTAAGTATAATGTTTTATGAGTGAAAATGAGAACAATGATGAAATACTTATACCTAAAGCTATACCTGAAAATAATGAAAAAACAGATAATTCCAAGCCTGATCAGGAGTCGTTTTCATCCAAATTTAAATCAAAACATATAGCCCACAACACCCTTTTCGGTGATGAAAAAAACCACCAAAGAACAGCATTAAAACCGCATTTTAAGCCAGTTTCTGAATCATACTCAATAAAATACTGGTTTTCTGAAGTAAACTGGTCTACAAATCCTTTCACACTTTCTATATTACCATCCCTTCTTGTTGGATACAATGAACAACTGGATAAAATCATGAATTCAATATATTCAGGCCATAAATTATCAATGATCGTTGGACCAACTGGATCAGGAAAAACCACAATGCTAAAGTGGTTGACAGCTAATTTGAAAAACGGATATGAAAGCCTATATATAAGTAAAATGCCGCAAAAAGCTGAAAATTTTGTCGACATTTTCAACGAAAAATTCAAAAAATCATGGATTTTAAGGTGGTTTAACCCTCACATAAAAAATCTTTATCAGATTCCGAATTTTCTGAACAAGAAATTGGGTAAAAAACATCTCATTGTCCTCTGTGATGAGATCCACGAGGCTGATCAGGAAGTATTGGAATGGCTTCGCGTATTAACAGATCAGGTTGATAACATGTCTCTTATAGTATCAGGACTGCCTGTCTTCGAGGCAAATCTAAAAGAGAACCTGGAGACTTTTAGAAAAAGAATAACTACAAAAGTCGAGTTATTATCTCTCACAAAAGAAGAAACAGAAGAACTGATAAAAAAGCGTATAGAAAGCGTTGGCGGTAATAATAGCACGCCATTCACTTCAGCATCATTGAGCATAATATATGAAAGAACAGGCGGTTTTCCGCGTGAAGTTCTGAGAATGTGTGATGATATGGTGAACAAAGCTGTGAATAAAAGAGTATATTCTATAACCCCGGATTTGGCAGAAACATCACCAGATATCACAGCGATTACCACATCCTCTATGCATTTTATAGACTCCATGACGTCTTTGCAAAAAAATATAATAGAATTGCTGGCTATAAAGCCTCGTTCCCCGGGTGAAATAGCAAATCTTATTGATCTGTCTAAATACAAAACACGTCAGCATGCAGTTCGTTCTGTAAACAATATTTTGAAAAGAATGATGACTGAGGATTTTATTGAAAGAGAAAGAACAGGTCGCGCATTCTTATACGTTTTGTCCCCACGTATCAAGACACTGGTTGTAAAAGCCTGAGATAAAAATGTCATTCCAGATGAAAAATCAGATCCACCGTCAAAAACCCGTATTCATCCCTCACATAAGAAAAAAATAACATTGAAATAATATTGCATTGCCAAATATTTTTCTTTTAGTATAGGTTTATTTAAAAACGGAGCTTTGAAATTCACGAAATGAGCTTGCTCATCGAGTCATTCTTTTTTTTAAAAAAGAAAAAGTATAATTATTTAAGTGTATGTGTGCTAAAATATAGTAAGTGTGATTTTATGTTGAAGTCAAGAGCAAGAGAAATTATTGGGAAAGTCGTTATTTCTGAGGAAACTGGCAGAAAATTTGGCGTTGTCGGTGATCTGAAATTTGTTTCTGAAAGCGGTGAACTCTTGAGCCTCGTTCTTTCCGAACCTACAAAGCACACACAAAATCTTACGTTGGAGCGCGATGAAGAAAACAGAATGCTTGTGCCGTTCTCAACTGTAAAAAGCGTTGGCGATTTTGTGATTATTTCTGAAAAAGAAATCGCTTAGAACAGGAAAAATAGATAATAACACGAGAATGAGTTCAAAAATGAAGATTTTCTTCATTATTCATAAATTTATTCATGCAAACAGCCCGATTGATAGAAAGTAAAAGCGGAAACCCACCTGTCGATCTTAGAAGTTATTTGTGGATATCACATTCTGGTAGAGGAAGAGCTTACACACATGCAGGCGTTGAAAACAGAATTATTCCTCATCCCCGGTTTTTGTCTTCGGCCTACCTCTTTTCTTTTCTCCTGTTATATCTTTTTTCTCATCTACAGATCCCTCGGTTTTCTCATCTTCAATTTTCCCGTTTCCTGCACCTTTTTTTTCGCCGTCTTCGGTTGTTGTTTTTTTTGGTTCCCGTTTTCCTTTATCTGTAACACCTAAAGCATCAATGGTGAAAATAATTTCACCCGTTGGTAGGCTTGGCGAGTCAATCAACCTCGCAATTCTTGTATCATTCTTGCTTTTTCTCAGGTACAGTCTGACAGTGGCTGCATGTCCCAATATATGACCGCCTATTGCAGTTGTAGGGTCTCCAAATAAAAGGCCAGGGTTTGCCATAACCTGATTTGTAAAGTAAACAGCAAGATTATTGATATCAGAGATTCTTTGAAGGTCATGTAAATGCCTGTTGAGTTTTTGTTGTCTCGGAGCCAGTTCACCCCGGCCGCTGTAATCTGATCTGAAGTGTGACATCATAGAGTCAACAATAATAAGCTTTACATTTTCTTTCCTAATAACATCTTTTGCATTGTCCACCAGAACAATCTGATGGTCACTGTTAAATGCGCGGCCAACAAAAATATTTTTTAAAACATTTTTTCCATCCAGTTTCATAGATTCAGCAATCTGCACAATTCTTTCAGGTCTGAATGTGCCTTCAGTATCAATGAAAAGGCACTTTCCATTAAGTCCGCCTTCGCTTACAGGCAATTGAACATTAACAGATAATTGAAACCCAAGTTGGCTTTTTCCAGAACCCCATGCACCATGAGCTTCTGTAATAGCTTGTGTTTCAACACCACCACCAAGCAGTTTATCTAATTCACTGCTGCCAGTTGTCAGTTTCCCGATTTTCTCTCTTTTCTTCAGGACATCTTCAGCAGTTTCAAATCCCATTTTAAGCTGGCTGCGTGCAGCCTCTATAATTTTTTCAGCAGTGGCCTCGCCTATTCCACAGGCTTCTGTAATCTCGCCAATGCTTGCAGCAGCAATGGACATTAAATTATCATAACCAGCTTCTCTTAGTTTCTCAGCACCTTTCGGCCCGATACCGGGCAAATCTTCTATTTCAGACATTAAAATTACTTGTTGTTAATGCTTTAATTTCTTTATTTACATCAACTGGTTTTATTTCATTTACAAGAAACTCATTTCTTTTAAGAAAATTATTATACTGGCATACGCCACGGAAAATAAATTCCACACCAACCGGCATGGCAGAATAAAATTTATTTCTATCTTCTAAAAAAAGCTTCATATTTTCATCTACGTTCCTGCCGGTGAGTTTCTCAGCAACGTCTTTGAAGAATACGATTCGTATATTACCAGTTCCGTCATCAGTAATCCCGTTAAGTACCATGTTGTATGCTCCATTTTGGCTGCCATGTTCCGGGCATTCGTCATTTTCTAATTTCAGGCCGCACTCAGAACAGGCTCTGTAAAAATGCCTAGATTCAAATACCTGAACAAAAGCAGCTCTTATCTCAGCCTTATCACCCAGATTAAGTTCCTCTATACTTTTTCTGGATATTGTCATAATATTTTTTATTTCCTTGTCAGACCTTTCTATACCGCCGTATGGCCCGAGAGAAATGAACTTAATTTCCACGCTATCTTTTTTGCAATAACCCTTAATTCCTATGGTTTCTCCTTCTTTTATCCCGTATTTATCTATTTCATCATTCCAGAGAACAAGTCGTATGGAACCAGTATCATCAGCTAAAAGAATATTTTGTACAGTGCTTCCAGATTTTAAAAGCCTTGTCTTTTCAGTCAAAACTCTGGCCAAAACAAGTACAGGCTTTCCCTGTTCAATCTGGTTAATTTTAATAAAAATCACCCATTTTTTTGTGGTTTATCATATTTTATTCTATTATACATTTCTAGCATCTTCAGAACAGACATGTTTAAATCTTCCGTGGTATAATTCTTTCATAGAAATAAATATAGTGAAAACTTTATAAGTTAATCCAACCCTATTTGCTAGCTATCTTAATTGCCGCATGCATATCTTCTCTCATGACAGTTCTTCTGCCAGCATGTTCTGAAAATTTATTAGCTGATATAATAATGTCTTTTACATAATTTTCAAGAAATTCACCAAAAATTTCAGCAGAATCATCTGAAACGCGCTTTGCACCGGCATTTTTCAGAATTTTCTTCAAAGGTTCAATAGTAAATTCAGACATAATCATATTTTGATTCAAATTTATTTAAAACATCATATTTAAACTCCTAACCACGTAAATACATTATGAGTACTAAAACAGAGCTTGAGGAGATTTTTCTGAGGAAAAAACCAGTAAAGCTACTGTTAAATCTAAATAATGGTATAAAATATATAAGTGTTCTTACAAAGGAGACAGACTGTACTTATTCTCATACAGTTAAGCTGCTTGAACAGTTTCAGATTGCAGGTCTTGTTGAGTTTTCAAAGGAAGGCAGGGTAAAATTTGTAAAGCTGACGCTGCTCGGCAAGTCAATTGCAGATAATTTTGAGGTTGTTATGCGCAAGTTCTCGAGTATAAAAAAGTAAAGTTTAAATATTTTCAAGATCACAAAATATTTTTATTTTCCGCTATTCCTGTCTTATTCTGAAAAATTTTAACACGCCAAAATTCACCAAATCGGGAAAAACCACTTACTCCTGCTAAATTTAATATTTCCTGTCTACTATAGAAAAAAATAAAAACTCCTTGGCTTAAGTAGTTTATACAGACATGAAGATAGCTGAACAAAGACATTCAAAACAGAGGTTTTCAATTGGTACTACAGCATTATTATGAAACAGCAAAAAGGTGGCTTCAAAGAACACCTGATGAAGTTTCTTCAGGTGACGGAGATATTGAACCCGATGAAATATCAGGATTTGGTACTGGAACTGAATATTGTCAGGTATGCAAGAGGCAGATATTAGGAATATTTCTGAAAACCAGTGCATTCAACGGACAAACTTACCATAAAAAGCACCCCATTCATAGATTACGTATAGGGGTATATAGAGAAAACATGGCATGAAAAGAAGGGTGATAATTATAACAAGACTGAGTTGGGATGAATATTTTCTTGAAATTATGCGAAAAGTCGGAGAGCGCAGTACATGCGATCGTGGAAAACCGGGTTCAGTAATTGTAAAAGATAACAGAATAATTGCAACGGGCTATGCTGGCTCGCCAACAGGACTGCCGCATTGCGATGATGAAGGTCATATTTTGCGGAATGTTCTTCAGGATGATGGCACAATCAGGCAGCACTGTGTTCGTACAATACATGCAGAACAGAATGCAATATGCCAGGCAGCCCGGTTTGGCATATCACTGGAAGGCAGCACTCTTTATTTAAAATTTACACCATGTCCTGTATGCGCAAAAATGATAATAAATTCAGGCATAAAGCGAATTGTTGCTGAAAAAGGTTATCATGGTGTATATGAAACTCCGGATTTGTTCAAACGAGCAGGAATTCGTTTTGAAATCATCAATCCGGAAATAGAAAAATACGATAATATGCAGATAACGAAATCGTAAAAACTATAAATCCAGAAAGAATAAATAATTACAACCGAAGATGGAGTGGTTTATATGTCAATGCTAAATATTTATGTTATAAGCAAACACCAAACAACCAGAGATAGTACTGGCAGACCTGAATTTTTTCTAACAAGGTGCCATAAAAGTAGTTATGATTGTGATTTATCAATAAGACAATCACCAGACGGGCATTTTTATTGTGGAACACATTATCCAACGGATATTGAAATATCAAGATCAGAAAGAATGGAAACAAGAACCATTAACACATCACCGGAATATGTTTAATAAATTTATGGAGTGTCATATATGCCAAAGCGAAAATTATCAGACATGGTCTTTTTGCAGATTGATCCGCCTGATTACAAGCAGGAAGTTAATCTGGAGGATTTATCACACGTTATTGTCCAAAGATTGGGCTTGAAAAGAAAACAGAGCAAAGCTGATCATTCAAAGCTTCTTCGGGAATTGATCAAATACAAAAAAGACAATGTTCCTGTTACGCTTGAAAATATTGCTTGTATACTCGGAGTTAGCCAGTCTCAAACTTATGAAGAAATACGCAAATGGCGGACTTTGGGATTGATTGAATTCGTTAAATTGTCACAGGGAAATGACTACATTAAAGGATACATGCTCGGGGGCAATACAACAAATCGTTTATTAGACAAAGTTGAATCATCTTTCAAGAGTTTTATCCGCGAAACACGGAGAATAGCAAAAGATTTTGACGATTTAGTAATGCTGGATAGTGCCAGATCCCAGAGAAGACCAGCTGGTCCGGATGATGAGCCAGAAGAACCAAATGAGCCTGAAATTCCCGTGATTGATGAAGAAAAACCAAGAAAATTATAATAGAAAAAATAACATTTATAAAATGAACCTGACTCCACTTCTCCACCACCAATTTCTTTTTAAATCTGAAAAATCTTATTCTTTGTATGGCAAAAATTTATGACGTTTTAATAATCGGAGCAGGTCCTGCTGGACTGACAGCTGCAATATATACGTGCAGAAAGAAGCTTTCAACTTTAATTGTCAGTATGGATTTGGGAGGGCAGACTGCAAGGACATCATATATGGAAAATTATCCCGGAATGGAATCGGTCAATGGAAATAAATTAGTAGAAAAAATATATAAGCAGGCCGCAAAATTCGGAGCAGATTTTGTGCTGGGAAAAAAGGTATCAAATCTGGAGAAGAAAAATAAAAATTTTACAGCAAAATTTTCCGACGGCTCTGAATATTCATCAAAAACAGTTATACTTGCATTCGGAAAAATTCCGAGAAGTCTTGGAATTCCCGGTGAGAACGAATATCTGGGAAAAGGTTTGTCTGTTTGTGTTACATGCGATGCGCCAATGTATTCCGGGAAAATAACAGCAATAATCGGTGGTGGAAATTCCGCACTTGAATCAGCAGTATACATGGCTTCAATATCAAAGAAAGTTTATCTTATTCATCGCAGAGATGAATTTCGCGGAGATGAAATAACAGCTGAAAAAATAAAGAAAATGAAGAATATAGAAATTCTATTTGACACAATTCCTGTTGAAATCAAAGGCAGTGAATTCCTCCACACACTGATTGTAGAAAACAGTGAAACAGGAGAACGGAGAGAGCTAAAAGTTGATGGAGTTTTCTCTGAAATCGGATATGAAGTTAATGTGGATTTTCTGAACAAACTGGTGGAAGTAAATGAGAAAAATGAAATTATCATAGATTTTAATTGCCATACATCCAGGCCCGGTATATTTGCTGCAGGCGATGCTACTATTATTCCGTATAAGCAGACAATCATTGCTGCGGGAGAAGGTGCGAAAGCAGCACTTGAAGCATACGCTTATATCAAAAACGAATCAGTTGGTATTGACTGGGGAAAAAAATCAAATACACCACGCTAAAGCACATGATATATTTACGAAATTAAAAATTCTGAAACATTAATATCCACAAACTTCATTTAAAGTTTTTTGAATTTTTTTCTTTAATTGCATGACAATTAAAATTTAATAATCCTTCAGTTCTAGAAATACTCTTGAACCCGGAGATATACCCGTGGCTTTTCTAAAAGCCTTTGGAATTACGACCTGTCCTTATACTTTTCGAAATCCTAAAACCATAAAAAATATAATTATCGCAAGAATTGAAAACCAATTGAATGCAAAGAACCCAAGAGCTACGATCGCAGCTATTAGCATAGCGCGCCAGATTTTTGATGATAATATCAGCCCCAGGTCATCCCATGATTTTTTAATCCCATCAAAAAACCAATGTAACGGTGTTCGTGTTTTTTCATGTGTTATTATCTTAGCGCTGTAGTTTTCAGGATTCTCATGCAACGATTCAGAGGTTTTGGATTTTTTATTTGGGATAGATTTAACTGTTTGATATTTCTTCTCAGGATATATCTTGATCTCATCACTACTGGTTTTGGCAGTATCTTCAATTCTCATATTTTTTATTTGTTTTTTCCCGCTTGTTCTGCTGTCGTAATCTTTTACCTTGACTTTTAAACTGCGATCACTGGAAGAAAAATCTATATATGCAGTTCCTGTTTCAGTTAAATTTTGTACAGATTCAAAATCTATTTTCATCTGTTTTGAAACAAATTTAGAGTCTTTGTCAAGCCTGCATTGAAATGCAATAAATGCGCCAATGTTTGCAAGAACAGTTTCACTGAAATCACCCGGGCGCTGAGAAGACATTATCACGCCTGTTCCATATTTTCTCGATTCTCTCAATAAGTCATTTAGCGGGCTTCTCTCATCTATAAGCCTATGAGCCTCGTCAACTATGCAGTATAACCGGAGCTCATCTGTCTTTCCCTTTTTATAAAGGGCATATTTTAATTTGTTCAGAAAAAATTCAGCAACAGTATATTTTACCTCGTCTGTCGGCAGGTCGCGAAGCTTTAAAACAGTTGTTTTCATGAAAATTTCATCAAATTTTTTCGTTTCCTTCTGGGAAAAGAAACCCGTGTCAAACAGCGGCCTAAGCCTGACCATCAATGTTTCAACTGTAACAGTCGCACGCCTTTCCTCACGCAAAACATCGATTTTCTCTTCCAATGCCCGTCGTACTGTATTAAAATCAGGTATAGCGCCATCATGCATTGTATCCTTAAGCCCGATTCCATATTTTCCGTAACTTTCAATTATAGCATCCTGCAGCACACCTTCCTGCTGCACACCTAATCTGAATATTTTGCTTAAAATGCTGGAAACTTTATACATTGATGTTTCAGCAGTTTCACCGCCGGAAAAGTCAAGTGGATTTATTGTAATATTTTTAAAATCCAGAATGCTTTCAGCCAGGTCATCAAAGTCATTATGGAAATCCACAATAAGGCTCGGTATTCCAGATTTTCCAAGCTCATAAACAAGCGAGCGTAGTGTTACGGTTTTTCCTGAGCCACTTGTGCCAACAACCAGTAAGTGTGGGTTTTTTTCATTTTTTGGAATCCATGAAACACTTCCTTCATTGGATTCGCCAAGATAAACAGACACAGGCATGATTAATTCTTATCAGAAAACAATTTATTCCTGTTTTGTGATCTCCAATTCAACGGGATTTCTGTCAGGATATATTTTGACATGAGCACTTACACCATAAAATTCAAGACCAGCAGCTATAACTCCACTATCAGGCGGCATAGTATTTCCTTCATATAATCTTAACGTCACAACATTTCCTGGTTTTTTATCCCTCATCAAAGAAGCCATGTCATCAAAGTCACTTACATATAACATACATAGTCTCTCCAAAATTATTCAATCAAGCCATATTTTTTTTATTATAACACAACCATCTCGTGTTCTTGTCGCTTCAACTTCATAATATTCTGCACTACCACAACCAACGTGTTTATTTAGATAATTCTGTACTACATCCGGACGAATACCATCAACCACTTGAATTATACGTATAGATCTTGGCGCAGCACCTCTCATTTCTTTAATCAAATCCCTATCCAGATCATGATAACGCATATACATCGCCAACTTCTAATTACAACAGAAAAGTATTTAAATTTTGTTTTTGACTTCATCAAAATGTGTCAAGTTGTTTACCCTATTTCCTTTTTATATGAAGGCTCATCAGCCTGCATAATCTTCAACACCATCTTTTACCTTTTTTCCGCTTTGATCCTGTTTTTTCACCATTGGAAACCTTATTGGCGGCGGCAAACGCATCTGATTTGAAAGCGAAACCGCTTCTGTTACGCATTTTCTCAGAATTGCATTCAGAATTTCAATTATCATGTCGTCATCAGCTTTGCCTGTATCATCCCAATTTTTCACGATCTTATCAGCATTTTTTGCCTTGTAAAGAACCTCGCCTTTCATATTTATTTCCCCGATATCAGGGCTATAGTTCGTAGCAAATGAAAATTCAACGGATAAAACATCTTTGATGTTAGGATCAATTTCGCTTTTTTTAATTCGCTCTATTTTCGGCGTAGTATTTACATTTATGTTCATACCTTCAGCCTGTTTGTTGTTGTTTTTCCCTTCAATTTCATTCAATAGAATACCTAATACTGGCATTTCAAAACCTCCCAAATATACTCAAAGACATTAAATATAATTAAATATAGAATCTTTTTAAATCTTAAATCAGCCCTTAAAATCTAAATATAAAAAGAAT
Organism: Candidatus Aenigmatarchaeota archaeon; assembly: GCA_018304635.1. Classification (GTDB taxonomy): domain Archaea; phylum Aenigmatarchaeota; class Aenigmatarchaeia; order GW2011-AR5; family JACRMX01; genus JAGVVW01. Next base: position 19,285 of record JAGVVW010000001.1, on the reverse strand, counting down.
AAACGCAATATAAATTATTGGTGATAAGAAATGGCAGCTCTTACTGAAATTGAAAATATAGTAATGACAGAACTTTCAAAAAGGCACATCATGACCAAATCTGAAACAAGAAGTTTGCTTGAAGCTAACGGGAAAAAAATAAATTCAGTGGATACTGTGTTGTCAAACCTCGTTGAAATGTCATACATTGTGCCGTTGTCAGGTGTTGGAGCTTCGTCCTATGCAATAACGCAGAAGGGAATTAATTCGATGAAATAAAATCCATGCTAAAAGAAAAAGGGTAGAAATAGCCCCGCCAGGATTCGAACCTGGGTCAACTGGTCCAGAGCCAGTTATCCTTGACCGTTTTCCAACACCCAAAATTTCTTTTTGGGCAACTTACACTTTTTCTTTAACGACCTGACGCATCAAAGATGCGTCTTTCGTTTGAAAAGAAAAAGGGCAGCTAGACTACGGGGCTGTATATATGTTATTATCATCGAAACTATTATATAATAGGAAACATTAATTTTCGGACAAAATTACTGCCATTTGCTCATATTTTCCACTATCTTATTATCAGCTGTATTTCCAGTCCAGTTTATTTCAGGAACTCCACACTCATTTGGTGGCATAACTAAAACTTTGCAGTAAGTATGGAATATATCCCGTATTGACGAAACATTTTTTTCCACATAGCCATATACACTTTCCACAATTAAAAATGTCTTCGTTGAATTTGATTTAATGATTTTCTGCAGAATTATCTGCCTTTGTCCCTGAGCTTTCATAGTATCATCATTTTCTATAAAAAATATCAGGTCATCGCAGCACATTCCATCGTAATGCAGCTCAGATACTGTAAATCCCCGCTGAAGATATAGATTTTTCTCGTCTTCCGAAAGTAGCCCATCGGTTGAATATTTTATTTCCAGCGGTTTACTTTGTTCGGGTTTTTCATTGAAATAACCTATAGCGCTAAAAGCAATTGTCGAGCCAAATAAAATAAATATCATCAGCAGAACCATTAGTTTATTTTTTTCACTTCTTTTCATAGGATTCAACCTCTTTTCGGAATCGTCTGATAGTTGACGGTAGCTGATCAACAGGAACACTGAATAATTTAGCTGTTTTTCTTAGTTCATCCCGGATTTTATCATCCGCATTTAGCATAGTTATCACCATAAAATTCAATTTTGGATGGAAAGTCTGAAAATTTTTTATCCACCACTTCCCCCTATAAAATTTACCGTTTCTGTAATTAATTCTTCATCATTAATTTCGCTTTTTCCATGGCTTTATTTAGATTATTTTTTCCGAATCCCTGTGCAACTATTTTTGTTCCCCCGCCTTTCCCATTCATAATTTCACACATTTCCTTTAAAATTTTCCCTGCATCCAGTTCACAGCTTGAAGCAGCGAAAATATTTATTTTATCATTTTCGTGTCCAAACAGGATAATAAATTCTTTGCCCGAATTCCTGGCGATTTCCTTTAGCTGATTGAAACTGGCAATACCAACATCCTGTACAATTCTTTTTCCAGTAGTTACTGGCATTTGTTTTATTTCATGTTTCATTTCCTTCTTAATTTTTTTCCATTTTTCGTATAATTTTAGGGACGAATCAAAAACCTTATTCATGCTGATGCTGAGTATATCTGAACATTCTTCTAATACCTGTCTTTGTTTTTCAATATATTGCAATCCAGTTTTGCCTGAAACATAATTTATTCTTACAATCCCATCCTGTATTCTTTCAGTTGATGTAATGTAAATTTTGCCAACAGCTTTGGTTTCATCCACATGAATGCCGCTGCAGGCTTCTACATCATAACCACCTATCCTGATAATGCGAAGATTATTTCCCGGAATAGCTCCGCCTTGATATATATTCATACCAAAAATTTTCTCAGCTTCAGATCTTTTCATGAGAAATTTTTCAACCTTAATGTTTTTTCTAGCTATAGCATTTGCTTCATTTTCTATTTTCATGATAAGGTCCTCTGTCAGCCCCTGATAATGCGTTATATCCAGATGAGCTCTTTCTACGTCTTTATGTGCTCCAGCCTGATAAACATGAGGGCCTAAAATTTTTCTCGCAGCTGAATTTATCAGATGAGCTGTTGTATGATGTATAGCCAACTGATGCCTTCTTTCCATATCAATTTTTCCATTAACCTTAATGCATTTTCTGAATATTTTTTCAGCATCTGAAACATAGTGAATCACAACATTCCCAGATTTCTCAACTTTATATACCAGATTTTTATTCAATGTTCCTGTATCATGTTCCTGTCCGCCTGACGTCGGATAAAATCCGGATTTGTCAAGAATAACAATATCGTTCATAACCTTCAGGACAGTGGCAGAAAACTCTGATACATCATCATAGTATAAAATCTCTGTATCTTTTATGTTGCCTACACTAACTTCGGATTTATGTTTTTTTCTAAGATGCTTCGTTGAAATATTGGAATAAAAATCTTCAGGAATTTTTATTTTGGTTTTTATCATTGTCTGTAAAGTTTCAGGAGTAATTCCATGTGATTCATAAAGTTCCGTAAGCTTGTCTGGAGTGATTTTTTTGCCTTCTAATTTTTTAATAATTGTTGCACCACGTTTTTTATTTTCTGAAAATCTGTCAGTTTCAATATCAAGTATTTTATTGAAGCTTTCCAGTCCGTTTTTTAATTCAGGGAAAATCGGCATTAAATACCCAGCATGCAATTTCGCTATTTCCTTAAAATCAAAATTGAATTTATATTTTTCATTAAAGCCCAGTGCTCTTCTGAATATAACTCTTAAGTTATATCCACCGCCGACATTGCTTGGCAAAACACCATCAGTTATAGCAACCAGCAAAGCACGTGTATGCTCAGCTATTGCATAAATTGCCATTAGTGGTACTAGCTCATTTTTCAGGACATTTTTATCTATCCCTATTTTAGCAGATATTTTTTCCCATTCAATGTTAACGTCAGGAGTTTCATCTATATTCAGCATTCCAGCATACGGCATGAACTTTGAAAAATCTTTTACATCAATTCCAGCCTGGTTTTTTAGTTTTTTACAGACTATCGGGAAACTCGATTCATATGCAGTCAGTTTATTGCCTGTAAACCATGCTAATCTTTCCTGACCCATTCCCATATCAAGAACCTTCAATCCAAGATCTTTGTAGCCTGTTTCGGTTTGTTCAAATTGCATATAAACCTGATTCGCAATTTCTAGTCCACGGGAAAAAAACTCCATACACGGCCCGAAATTACCAGATCCAGCCCATGCATCTTCATGTATTGTCAATTCATCAATCGGGAGTTTCATGCCTTTTATAAACCATGATAATAGGTGTTCTATATATTCATCTATCCTGTATTCATTCTTTTTTCTGAATTGATGTTGGCCTATCATTGTAAATAAGACATTATGCGAGCCTGTGACACCGACATTTTCAATATCATTGAATCTCAAACATAGTTGTGGTACTACTAAAGGATTAGCTGGTGGTTCAACAGTACCATTTATAACATACGGTATAAAATCGTCAATAGAAGCCTGAACAAAAAATACATCATCTCTCCATCGTGCAGCAACAGGATATCTTTTAATTGGCGTATAACCCAAAGACTTCATATGAGATGAAAATTTCATCCATGAGTCAATATAATCCATTTTAACCTTAGCAGGGCTATTGCCTATGAAAGAATACCCGCCTTCACAATTTGAGTCTCCGCAAATTTTTCTTTTGGCATTAACATTCCAGAAAAATTTTCCGCATTTAGAACATTGATTTCTGACCATACCTAAATTTTTCAGAATTTTTATAGGGTAATATTCTGCATATTTATCAGAGAAGATTTTTTTGTATTTAATCTTCAATTCTTTGTCATTAAGCATAAAATAATTCATCAGAGAAGAAATAAAAGGTTTCATCTTTAAAAGATTCTGTACGAATTATAATCATGCATAAAACAAAATCAACGATTCATGGAAAAAAAGCTGTTTTGTACAGGGTTTTGCCGGATAAGAAAGTTCAATGTACTGCATGCTCGCATTATTGCACCATTCTGAATGGAAAGACCGGTATCTGTGGTGTCAGAAAAAATATCAATGGCCAGTTATGGCTTTTAGTATATGGAAAGCCGTGTTCTGTAAACACCGATCCCATAGAAAAAAAACCTCTCTATCATTTTTTCCCCGGAACAAAAATATTTTCTCTGGGCACATTCGGCTGCAATTTTAGCTGCGAATTCTGCCAGAACTGGGATATAAGCCAATATCGGAAACCCAAAAACATTGGTCATGACCTTCCGCCAGAAAAAATAATCGATTATTGTACAGAACACAACATTCCGAGCATAGCATTCACTTACAACGAACCGTCTATATTTTTCGAATATGCCTTTGACATAATGAAGCTTGCACATCAAAAAAACATTAAGACAGTTTTTGTTTCAAATGGCTATATGTCTAAAGAAGCTACAGAAAGATTATTCGGACATTTAGACGCAATAAATATAGACCTGAAATCTTTCAACCCGGATTTTTATAAAAAAGTCTGCAAAGCAAGACTTGAACCTGTTCTGGATAATATTAAAAAATTACATAAAGCCGGAGTATGGGTTGAAATCACTACGCTGGTTATTCCCGGAGAGAATGATTCTAAGGAAGAGCTTGAACAAATTGCAGGATTTGTTGCATCTATTGATAAAAATATTCCATGGCATATATCAGCATTCCATCCGGATTATAAAATGAAGGACAGGGATTCTACATCAATCCAAAAGCTGAACAAAGCATATGAAATCGGCAGGAAAGCGGGACTGAATTTTGTATACACAGGAAATGTTCACAGCAGTGAATATCAGAACACATATTGCCAAAAATGTTCAAATCTTTTGATTCAGCGCACCTGGCACACTGCACGCAATGTTGATTTATTAAACGGAAAGTGTGGCAAGTGTGGAATAGATATACCCGGGGTATGGCAATGATTCGCAAACCAGCAGTGGCAGGAATATTTATAATTAAATAACATTTACTATATATGAATAATTCAAAAACTATATGGTTTGCAACATCAAATGAAGCGAAAATACAACAATTTCAATATGTTTGTGACAAGCTTAATTCGGGTTTTGTTGTAAAATCAGTATACAAAAATTTTAACATTCCTAAATATGAAGAAAATGGGATATCTGCACTGGATATAGCTGTTAAAGGTGCTGTATTTTTATTCGAAAAAATAAAAGTTCCATTAGTTACAGAAGATTCTATATTGATAGTACAAAACTTAAATAACGAACCGGGGTTATTTTCTAATAAATACTTGAAGGAGAAAGGAAGAACTGGTTTAATAGATGAGTTAAGAGGAACTGAAAACAGGGCAGCGAAAATAATTTCTGCTGCGGCTTTTATAGATGAAAATAAAATAGTGTATCCATTCATAACATCTATTTTAGGAAATATATCAGAGAATGAGAGATGGAATCCGGGACCAGGATGGGTAACTCCTAATGGCAAAAAAGACTCCGATGATTATAATCATTTCGGAGGAGGTTTTAATGCAATATTCCAGCCTTTTGGAAGTATTTTAACCTTGGCTGAAATGACAGCAGATGATCATTTTATCTACGGATACAGAGAACCCAACTTCATTGAAATTATAAAATTTCTGGCGATGAAAAATGAAAAACGTTGATGTATTGATTCGCAAACCAGCAGTGGCGGGAATGTTCTATCCAGCCGAGAAAGAAGTATTGGAGAAACAAATAAACAGATTTCTGGAAGATGCAAAATGTAGCGTAAAAGAAAAGCCAAAGGCGATCATAATACCGCATGCAGGTTACGTATATTCCGGCCAGATAGCTGCAATTGGCTATAAGATTATTTCAAAATATGTATCAGGCATACAAAACGTTATTATTATTGGTCCAAGTCATCATGCTGAATTTGACGGATGCGTAATGAGTTCTGCAGATGCATGGGAAACTCCATCAGGAACTATAGCTGTAAATAAAAATTATATTTCACCGATTTCAGATATCATTAGGTTTTTGGATCAGCCTCATAAAAAAGAACATTCAATTGAGGTTCAAGTTCCTTTCATTCAAGCGGTGTTACCACGAGCAAAAATTGTACCAATATTAACAGGACATATAAATCCTGAAAAACTTGCCAAAGAGTTGGATAAATACATTTCAGAAAAAGATATGTTGGTTATAAGCACAGATCTAAGCCATTACCATTCTTATGACGAAGCACGAAAAATTGATGCAATAGCAAACAACGCAATCCCCAGCCTTGATATTAAAAATGTTGAAGCAGGGGTTGAAGCCTGCGGCAAAACAGGAGTGCTCAGCTGCATGCATCTTGCAAGAATACACAGCTGGAAAGGAGAGATGCTTGGTTACGCTACATCAGGAGACACTGCCGGCGATAAGAAAAGTGTTGTAGGATATGGTTGTTATGGTTTCTACTAATTTAACTGAAGAAAATGGAAAATATCTGGTTGAATTAGCACGGAAAAGCATATTATACTACATGAATATACATGATTTATTAAAAATTTCAATTTCTGAAACAGAAATTCCAAAAAAGTTATTGGAAAATGGTGCAAGTTTTGTGACGCTTACTATAAATGGTTCATTGCGCGGCTGCATTGGCAGTCTCAAAGCTCATCAGCCTTTGTGTCGTGATGTAATTTCAAACGCAGTCAATGCAGCATTCCATGATCCAAGATTCCCGCCATTGATAAAAAAAGATTTTGGTCATATTCATGTAGAAATTTCAGTGCTTACTCAACCAGAAGCTTCGAATATTGAAAAAATAATTCCCGGAAAGCACGGAGTAATAATAAGTTATCATGATCACAGTGCAACTTTTCTTCCTCAGGTCTGGAAAGACCTACCTGACAAAAAGGAGTTTCTGAAGCATTTATGTGCCAAAGCAGACCTGCCTGTTTCTGTCCTGAATGAAAAGGAAACAAGAATATGGATTTATGTGGTGCAGAAATTTGAGGAATAGAGTGTCTCTATCTATCTTAAACCTTCATACATACAAAGTATATAAAAATATATACTTTCTATAGTAAAAAGTTTAAAAAACTATTCATCCAGGCTACACTTCTACGATATAATAATTACGTATATATAAAAAATAAGCTATACAATTATAATCATATGCAGATAAAGTATAGCAAGTCAGTAATAGAGTTTGAAAAAGAGCTTAACCTTCTTGACAAATTTGTAATAGATTTCACATCTGTACTGAACAAATCAAAAATAAAATATGTATTAATTGCAGGTTATATATCAATTCTTTTCGGAAGAAGCAGGTCTTCAGAAGATGTTGATATATTTATCGAGGATATTGGGTTCAAAAAATTCGAAAGCCTCTGGAATAATCTTTCTGTGAATTTTTATTGCCTGAACGCACAAAACGCAAAGTATGCTTATTCCAATTATCTGAAAAATAACTATGCTATCAGATTTTCAAATAAGGGAAGTGTTATACCGAACATGGAGCTTTCATTTCCTAAGGGTATTTTTGGAGAAATATCCCTTAACGATAAAATAAAAGTAATAGTCAATAAAAACGAACTCTATATTTCTCCACTGGAACTTCAGATAGCATTCAAGCTTTACCTTGGGAGTGAAAAAGATATAGAAGATGCAAAGCATCTTTATATAGTTTTCAGGAATAATCTGGATATAGAGTCTCTGCGTGTATTCAATAAGAAACTTAAGGTATCTGGAATATTCAGAAGGTATTTGTTATGAAAATTCATAATATAGATTTTGATGAACTCAAAAAACAGAAACAAAGAAACTTTGAAGAGCGGCTTAAATTTATTGAGCAGTATGCTGAATGGATGAAAACTGTGCCTAATAAAGAATGGAGCTCTCAGCAGAAAAGGATCATCAGATGAAGTTGCTTATTGTGTATTGTGTTTAAAGTGAAATCAACATGAATCGATAACCTTTTTATATCATATGATATATAGAATATATCATGGAAATGATCGATATTCTTTTAGTGATATATGTAAACGAAGGTATACATATACGCGAACTGTCAAGAAAGCTCAAGTTAAGTATACCTGCTGTGAAGAATCATGTCGATAAATTGCTTAAGGAAGGTCTTATTACTAAAAAATATGAGGGTAGAAATCTCAAGCTCTATATAAACAGGAAAAATAGAAATCTGACATCATATCTCTATCAGATAGAATCCATTCGCCTGAAAAGTCTTCCAAAAGTTATTGGTGATGCAGTTTTTGATATAATTTCTTTACTTGAGAACAAACCCATTATAGTAATAATTTTCGGCTCATATGCGAAAGGCACATTCACAAAAACGAGCGACCTTGATGTTATTTTTGTTTTTAATAAATTGAATGATGAATTAGAAAAAAAAGCGAAATTAGTAAGCAGCAGACATGGTATTAGCATAGAGCCTGTTTACCTTTCATGGAATAACTTCAGGAAGAAATTTTTTGATGAAAAAGATGCCTTTATGAAGGAATTAAAGGAAAATAAAATAATTGTTATAGGTGTAGAGTATTGGAGAGAGCTTGAAAATGAAGTGCCTGCATAATTATGAGCACCTCTCTCAAACACAGAGATGTGTTTAAAATGAAAAAGCCTGACTGGAAAATGTGGCTCAAGAACCGAGCGGAAGGTAAAAAATGGAAGTACGTAAAGGGTAGTGTTTGAAATGATATATAATATTTACATTAAAGATCCAGCGATAAAGAAACTCAAAAGTTTTGATAAGGAATTACAACGCAGATTTGCAAAGCGCATAGACAAGTTGGCAACAAATCCACAGGCATTCGGCAAGCCTTTGAGAAGCGTTCTTGCTGGCTACTGGGAAATTTACTTTGAAAAAAGTTTTCGCATAGTTTACACAATTGATGAAAATTCAAAGAAAATCTCTATAGAAGCGATCAAGCATAAGGATGATTTCTAAAGCCCTAATTCTTTTTTAACATCCTTCCAGGACCTGCTTTTAGCATGTCTGGACTGATTAATTTGGCTCATTAGTTCCTCATCATTCAGTATATCAAGCGTTCTTTTCATGCTTTCATACTCATCATTTGATATAGTAATAAAAGTTGTCATATGCTTTCCATTTTCTTCAATTAAAACCATTTATAACACCACATATAAAATTAGATAGCAACGGATTTAAATCTTTAATTCCGCACTGTTTTACAGGCAGATATTTTTTGTTTTTAAAACCATTACGTGTAATATATTCACGGGTGTTTTCAATGGCAAACAACATAAATGCTGTATCAGGTCTGATATTTCTCGTCGGGTTATTAGCTACGCTTACAGCATTCTATTTTACAGAAAATTACATAATTTTAGCTGCAGGTATCATTCTTTCAATAATTCTTGCATCCTCTGCCCGGATTGCAAATCAGTGGGAGAAGGCAGTTATTCTGCGGCTTGGTAAATTCCAGGGAATTAGGGGTCCTGGTTTGTTTTTTGTAATTCCAGTAATAAATACAATTCCTGAAGTCGTTGATATGAGAATAATAACATCTACATTCACAGCTGAAGAAACTCTTACAAATGATAATGTTCCTGTAGATGTTGACGGCGTTTTATTCTGGAAGGTTGAAGATGCACAGAAAGCAGCTATTGATGTGCAGGATTATAGAGATGCTGTGAATTCTGTTGCCCAGACAACCCTTAGAGACATCATAGGAAAAACCATGCTTTCAGACATGTTAAGCGACCGCGAAACAATTGACAAAAAATTAAAAAGCAGCATAGATGACAAGACAGCACCATGGGGTGTGGATGTCCAGAATGTAGAGATAAGAGAAATAAGAATACCTAAAGACCTCCAGGATGCAATGTCACGGAATGCACAGGCAGAGCGCGAGCGTCAGGCAAGAATAATTTTAGCTGATTCAGAAGTTCAGACAGCCCAGAAATTCAAAGACGCTGCAAAAATCTATGGCACAGATCCGATTCATCTCCGGGGCCTGAATTTATTATACGAAGCAACAAAGGAAAAAGGAACATTCATCATCGTGCCGTCATCAGCAGCAAACATAATGGGAAATCTTGAATCAGTTTCTCTTGTAGCTTTAAGCGAAATTGAAAAGCAAAAGAATCGTGAAAAATCACGTGAGAAGAAGTAGATCGCAGTTATGAAAAAAGGAAAAATAAAAATATTAAAAATTTAATATTTATGGATCTCTCTTTAATTTAAATTAGCCGCATATAATTTATTATTATGGCAACTAAAAATAATGTTGTTTTTGGCCCGATCAGATCTATGATTAATTATCAAAAATGTTCTGTGGTTAGTATGGAACTTATGCGAAGGAAAACAAACACAATAACGCTTTTTGCTTTTGATGCAGGACAGGGATTAAGCGAGCATACCGCACCTTTTGATGCTTTTGTTTTTATTGTTGATGGCGAAGCTGAAATTATTGTAGCTGGAAAAGAATTTCATCTCAAGGAAGGTGAAATGATTATCATGCCTGCTAATAAGCCGCACGCACTTCGCGCAGAAAAAAAATTCAAGATGGTATTGGTGATGATTAAGAACTGATTTAAATGATTCTGCAACCGTCAATACGACACGTAATCTCATACAAATTTCATACCATGCAATTTTTCTTAAGTTCATTTAATCCGGTATAGTCATCCTTTTCCCGTTCAATAATCTTAGTCTCGATTAACACAACTTCCGCTGTAGAGAACACAATATTTTCATCAGCCATATGCCCCGCAATAACACGATTTTCATCTGACAATGTCACATGTACATGCGATACAATAGAATCACCAAGAACTGCAATTGTCCCCTGTCCATTTACAATTTCCAGAGGCCCTCTGAATTTTTTCTGGATATAATTTCCAGGCAGCTTCTTCAGATAACCTAATTTAGCATATTTTAACGAACCTATGATATGCACGATAACACCGGATTTTATCTTATGCTCTCTACAATATTCCATAATTCCCTTAAGCAAGTCCTGCTCAGGCTTTATTCTGAATACGTGGATTTTTCGGAACATAAATATCACCGCAGATAATTGATATCTTAATTTTTATTTTGCATTCAAAAATGCCATGTACAAATGTTGGGCTTCGTCAGACACATGGAAAAGCTTTTGCTTTTCTAATGAAGCGAGCTTTCTGACATGCTAAATAATTATAAATGGCCAGGTCAAAAAAATAAAAAACTAGTACCGAGACAAATTAATTACTATACGTGATTATAACTTACCAACTTGGCATTGCGAAGCAATGCCTTTCGTTACGAGATGGACTACGCTAATAGTGTGTAATAAAATTAATTTGTCAGAGCACTATACCTAACCAAATAAACTGCCTAATCCTGCAGCAGCTTCTTCAGCCTTCTTTTCTTTGTCTTCTGCACTTTCTTCAGCTTTTTCTTCTTTTTTTGCTTCACCTGCAATCGGTGCTGCAGCAGCTACTGTTGCAACAGGCATCGCAGCTTTTGATATAGCTTCTTTGATATCAATGCCATCCAAAGCAGCTACCAAAGCTTTTATTTGTGCTTCTTCAACGTTCTCGCCTGTAGCATGTGCTACTTTTTTTACATTTTCTTCATTTATGTCTTTTCCAGCAGAGTGCAGTAAAAGCCCTGCGTATATTAAATTCATTTTTTTCATACCTCCCTATATTTTCTTTTCGAACGAAAGACGAGCTTTGCTCGTCAAATCTTTCAGAATTTACAAAATCGTGAATTGCCACATTTTGTAGTATAGTTTTTAATTTCACCGTTTTCCAACTTCTGATTCTAATACAAGACCTTCTCTGGCTGCTCTCAATATGATATCGCTTATAAATTCTTTTGTCATAAAGCCGGTTTCAAGGCACAATGTCTTTGCTTCTACATAAGCTTTCTGCACTGCCATTTCAGCATTATAGGATGTAATGTAACCAATATTCAAGGACAAATTAATGCCATTGAAAACACACTGATTAAGGTCGGCCATAAATTTTTCATCGTCTATATCCAGCACATTGCTGTCATATACAATATCATTTTCAAATACATATACTAAAGTTAATCCTATTTTCATTGGTTCTATTTTCAAAAGATTAAAAGCATTTATCAATCCCGGTGTTACACTTCCACCAGCCTTTAAAATTGTTTTCTTGCCAACCAATGATATTTTCCCAGACTCAACTTTTGTTTTAAGACCGGCAGCCTGAAGCTGGGCCATAGCAGGTCCGGGTGGAATCCCTGTCGAACCTTCTTCAATAATTATATCTTCATCGACAACATCACCAGATTTCGCAGCAGCAGATGTTTTGTTTTCATTCAAAAATTTAAACAGCTTAAAAGGATTTTCATTGCTTAATATCAGGGCAGGAACATCTACTTGAGTTAGTTTCTCGCTTAACTTTTCCCTACCTGATTCATTCAATGTCCGCAAAATAAGACTTTTTCTGCTCATTTTTATTATAGCCTTACCTTTAAGTTTGCCACGAATTTCATGCAATTGCCTTCCAGGTAATTTGCGCATATTTAAAATTCCAACACTTTGATACATACCAATAAGATGTTTCATCTTTTCAACATCTTTTGGTTTTTGTGATTTTAACATAATTACACCCTTTCTTTCTGCCTTTTCTTTTTTAAAATCCTACGACAAGAAGACGAAAAGACGTTGCGAAGCAACGTCATGCGAGTTCTTGTCTCGGAGTTTCAAGAGCTTTGCTCTCGAAACAAAGAAAATGTAAGTTGCCAAAAGAAAAAACACCACGACAACTTTCGTTACATTCTATGAAGACACCTACGGTTTCAAAACGAAAGACGCATTCTGATAAATTTAACCAGATGCGTCAAGTTGTTCAACCTCTTCCCTCTTTGGCAACTTCGTTGCATATTATTCATTTCCCTTTGGTACATTTCCAACATTTCTTTTTGCCCGATAATTATTAATATTTATTTTCACCTTCCCATTTCAATTTTCGTAATATTTTATTTTTACCATTTCACAGCCAGTTTCACCGGAGAGCTCATTGTTTTTTTCAAATATACACTCTTTACCTGCTCTGAACCTTTCGGCAAGGCAGCTTTAACTTCTTTCAAAACAGTTTCTATATTTTCTTTTATTTGATTCTCAGTCATCATTTCCTTTCCAATAATGCAATGAATAGTAGGCGAGTCTTTAATACGTATTCGTATACTTTTCTGAAGCATAGCGATTATGTTTTTGGGATCAGCTTTTGGCGGTATTGGCTTGGGCATTCTTCCTGTCGGCGCTAAATATCTGCCCATAACCTTTCCAACCATAGTCATCAGAGAAGTATCAGAAATGAAAAAATCATACTGCTTAATTATTTTTTTAATAACTTTAGGATTTCCTTCAAGCTTTTTTATATCAGCTTCCTTTATATCACCATCATTGCTTATTAGACCGACCTTGATTTCATTTCCAGTTCCGTGTGGCAAAACAATTTCCCTGCTGATTTTGTTTTCAGGCATTTTAAGGTTTATATTTTTCAAAGTAAATACCAGATCATAACTTTGAGAAAAGTTTTTCTTATGTTCGCCAAGTATTTTCAAAGATTCTTCAATAGTGTAAGTCTTGGTTTTGTCAAATTGCATTTTCGGTTTCTTCGCAGAACCAATGTTAGCTGTTTGCTCATTTCTTTCTTTTTCCATGATATGTACCCTCCTGCTTCAAACGCAGTACGAACGGATTATTTTTTTGATTATAAAATATACACACAGAAAGCTTTTTATTCTCATTCTTCTGGCCCGAATATATCATCTATCTTTTTATCCAGACCCATTGGCTGAAATCGGACAGCTTTTACATTAGTCTGACGCTCAGGAATATTATTTGCAACTATTCTTTTCAGAGTGTTTACACTATTCTCCATTTCTAAAATTTTCTTGACAACATCATGAAACTTGGATTCGATATCCGTGTTTATAGCCTTTCTATAACCTTCAATTTTGTTGTCAGTAAAAGCATGTTGGTTTTTAATTTCAGTAATTATTTTCTCATTAAGTTCTGATATTTTATCGATTTTTCCTATAATACCATCCATGTCAGGCTTATTCCGCTCTGTTTTTTCTATTCTAATGTCTGTAAAATATTTTTGCAGGAGCAGTAAAATTACAACCGCTACAACAAAGACAGCAACCGGCCACAATCCTATTATTACCAGCCAGAACGTGGCAACAGCTACAACAAGGTGAATTAAAATCAGGATATTATCGCTTATCATATAATCACTATGAAGTTATAAAGTAATAAAAGTTTAAAAGCTTAACTGTATAAATGAGGCATGTCAGAGACAGATGGTTTAATGGCATATGATGAAAAAGGTAAACCACTTTCTGCGATTGAATATAATGAAAAAAAGGCAGATGTTCCATTGAGATACATGCTTGAAATGCTCGTTCCTTTCCACCCCAATGTGAACGGTTACAGAGTCAATACATTTGAACATTTTCCAGAAATAAAATTTCCATCCAATAGCTATTATGTTGGTTATGTTACAAAACATGACCCATTAACTGGTATTCCAGTTGAAACTTCTAAGAGTATAGCAGATGCTGTAAGAATTTTTGGCAAAGACATATCAGATTTTTATTTCAGATCAGATAGTTTAAATATCGTGTTGCGGAGTTTAGGCTCTGTTACTGGGACGTTCTACGTCAGCGCGAACTACGAGCCCGTTAACAATCAAAGATCATTCGGTTATGTATCTAATGAATCAGGTAGAGTATGATGCATTGACTCGGATATATAAAGGATTAGGCGAGCTGATCGGAAAGATTAGAGTGCAGGAATAAACACAAATTTTCTTATTCCCGAATTATTAAAAAATTAATCTATTTAAACATATGTTAGAAATATTTAACATATGTTAAAAAAATCTAACATAGAGAATGTACTGGACTTTTTTTTCAGAAACCCCACGATAAAACTCTCCATCAGAGATATTTCGCGCAGAACAGGCTTGTCTGTGCCGACTGTAGCTTCTATCGTAAAAAAACTTATAACAAAAGACCTTCTTTTGAACGAGAAAATAGGGCCATCATTGATGATTTATGCAAATCTTGAATCAGAAGAATTCAGAGATTTGAAAAAATTATATAATCTATATTCTTTAATTGACCTGAAGAAATTTCTGGTTAGGCAATACAATCATCCAAAAGTGATTTTTGTCTATGGCAGCTATGCAAAGGGGGAAGATTTAGAAAATTCTGATATAGATATTGCAATTATTTCAAAGCTCAAAAAAGAGATTGATACCAAAAAATTTGAAACAGTTTTAGAACGAAAAATTCATATCATGTACTTTGATAGCTGGAAATCTGTTCACAAAAATTTAAGATTAAATATTTTGAATGGTATCAAAATATACGGTGTTGTAGATGATGGATTTTGAGTATTTCATTAAAAAAGGCAATGTATTCAGACGAGAAAAGGACCTTCAGCTTGCCCAGTCATTAATTGAAGATGCAATAGATCGGATTAAAACAGCAAAAGAAGATGTCAGTCGCAAGCCCAAATATGCATTTGAAAACGCATATGAAGCCATTATCGTATTGATAGATGCTTTATTTTATATAGAAGGTTATAAGTCATATTCACATGAAGCCAATATATCGTTTCTTTCAAGATTTAGTAAATTTACAACCGTAGAAATTGAAAATCTCGACAGACTAAGAAAAAAGCGTCATGGAAGCAAATACTATGCAGAAAAAATTAATTACGAAGAAGCAAAAGAAAGCATAGAATATTTGGACAAACTATTTGAAAAGATCTTGATACTGGTGAAGATAAAAAAACAGAAAGTTGCAGAATAATTTACTCCGGTTTGCTGTGTTGCACAAATATCAAATAACTTGAGCTAATTGAATTTTTATGAATGCATTTCGGCATAAGTTTTCATTCTGTCATATACCCAAAACTTTCTTTTCACTTCATTGAAGATATTTTCGATCTTGTGCGACCGTGTTTGTTCGCCGAATTTGCGTTTGACAGCAGAGAATATGCCTTCAGTGCCGTTCCACCGAAGGCCGTATTGCCGTTTCCGTGCCCATTTTTTGTAGCCTTTCTTCATTTTCAAGATTTTTCTGTCGCGTAGTGAGTCGTCACCTTTCAGGATAGCATTCTTTCTGGTCTTGATCGCAGGTTCGATATTGTTGTGCTGCAAGAATGCAAAGAGATTATATGTGTCAAACGATCCATCTCCCCAGAACTTCGGAATATATATTCCTTGCAACTTTCCCTTCGTTCATTGCTTTCAGTTCTGAATTCCAGGACTCTACCCATTCGCAATCAAGCAGGAACTCTCCTCGTGTAACGAGTCTCTTGTTGTACTCAATCCAGTCCCGATTGTCAACGAATTTCTTTCCCCAACGTTTGTGTTCTTTCATAACTCCACATCCATATACTGTTATTATATATAACAGTAATGTATAAATACTTGCGTTAACAATAATATACTATGAAAACTGTCTGTTATTCGATCAAACACCTGACACCCGTTGAGCGAACTAAACTCCAGAGGGCACTCTACGGATTCAAAGATATTTCCAACAAAGGAAAATATGTGTATCAAAGACTGGGCCTAATGAATAATTCAGATCATAAGAAAATATTTTTTATTGGTCTGATCGTTAAAGACAACATCGTTGAGGATGTCGTGAAAATTCTAAAGAAGCATAAAGCTAAAATTCATGTAACGCTTGATCATTAACCAGAAAGGATTAATTATGCAACAGAGCAAGTGTAGTTTGAGATGTAAAATAATATAAAAGATTCATCAATTTTTAAGCTTTGTATTTTTAGAATTATCATGACAATAGTGCAAAAAGGCGATTTTGTACGTATCAATTACATAGGCCGATTGGAATCCGGAGATATTTTTGATTTAACCTATGAAGATGTAGCTAAAAAGGAAAAAATTTTCAATTCAAAATTCTTATACAGGCCAGTGCCTATAATTGTTGGTGAAAACTTCATTCTTCCCAAGTTAGAGGAATTGATTATAGGAATGGAAATCGGGAAGAAAGCTCATTTCAGAATAAGTCCTGATGATGGATTCGGGAAGCGAAGACCAGATATGGTTCGTGTTTTCCCAAAACGTGTTTTCAGGGAAAAAAATATCCAACCCGGAATGATAGTTGATGTTGACGGTACAAGAGGCCGCATCCAGAGCATAAATGCAGGCCGTGTTAGAATTGATTTTAATAACCCGCTTGCCGGCAAAATTCTGGAATATGATGTAGATGTCGTAGAAAAAATAACATCACCCGAAAATCAGATAAAAGCTGTTTTCGAATTTTTCGGGATAGAAGTGAACGTTAAAATAGAGAATAAAGAAGCTGTCATAGAAACCAGTATTATCCTGCCACCAGAACTGAAGCAGAGAATAAGTGACGTTATAATAAAAAATGTATCCGAAATCGAAAGGATAAAATATATTGAAATTTTCGGAAAAAAGTGAGATATTGTGAATTGCATAATTTATATGAATTATAAGCCATGCAATTATAGATATTTAAACTTTTCGGTAGTTTTTCATGGAAATTCAGGTCAGATTTAAATAATTTCGAAAATAAGCAATTATTAATTATTTTTTGTGGTGTTAAAATTTATGGCTATACTCAGAGACTCAAAAAAGAAAGAGCTTGATGAAAAATTAAAGAAATTATTGGAAGAAAAGAAAGCCAACATTAAAGTTATTGGAGCTGGCGGGGCTGGCAATAATACGATAACAAGAATGGTTCAGGTAGGTACTCATGGAATTGAGACAATTGCAATTAATACTGATGCCCAGGACTTATTATATAGTGATGGAGATAAAAAGCTGCTAATAGGCAAGGAATTAACACACGGGCTTGGAGCTGGTGCTGATCCTAAAGTTGGTGAAGAAGCTGCAAAAGAAAGCAGGGATGAAATTAAAGATATTATTTCTGGAAGCGATCTTATTTTCATAACATGCGGTCTTGGTGGAGGCACAGGAACTGGATGTGCACCTATAATAGCTGATATAAGCAAGAAAGCAGGTGCTTTGACTGTTGGCATTGTGACACTGCCGTTTACAATGGAAGGAAAGCAGAGAATGGTAAATGCAAGGCAGGGCCTTGAAAGATTAGAATCTGTTGTGGATACCTTGATTATAATTCCAAATGACAAATTATTGGAAATTGTACCTAATGTTTCTTTATCAACTGCATTTAAGATTGCTGATGAAATTCTCGTTAATGCTGTAAAAGGCATTGCAGATCTTGTTACACGGCCAGGTCTTGTAAACCTGGATTTTGCGGATATCAGAGCTGTTATGCGCGAAGGTGGACTGGCAATGATAGGCATGGGTGATGCTGATGGTGATAATCGTGCCAGTGATTCAGTTGAGCGTGCATTGAACAATCCACTGCTGGATGTTGATATTGATGGTGCCAGGGGTGCTTTAATAAATGTAAGCGGCGGTTCAGACGTGACAATAAAAGAATGTCAGGAGATTGTTGAAGCTGTCTCTACCCGTCTGCAGACCGATGCAAAGATCATTTGGGGTGCACAGATCATGAAAGATCTTGGAGAAAGCATCAGGACAATGATAATTGTAACTGGCGTGCAGTCACCTCAGCTGTATGCTGCAAAGTCAACTGATGGCGTTGTTGACAGAAAAGAAAAAAAGGAAATCAAGAAGAGCTTAAATATCGACTTTGTAGATTGAAATATGAAAAACTACAAAAACATGAAATATTAAGGGCGTCATATATGATGTTAAAATGTGATGATAATAATTACCGAGAGCATTTAGCTGAATTAGATAGGATTGCATCACAATTATCTCCAGCCGATGGAATTTCGTTGTATGCTACTGTTGAAGCACTTCATAGACACGGTGTTCTGAGAGAAGATTATTATGACGCAAACGCACACCCAACAACCGATGCTAAAATACAAACATATCCTGCAGTTAAAGAACATGGATGTAGACAGTTCCTCAAGGAATTAGAATCATTACAAGAAATTGGCGGCAGAGAGCACACTTCAATGAGTCAGTACAACGATCTTGGTTCTGGAGACGACTAACATAGTTCAGTGGGATATTATTAATGGCACACCTGTTCTGCCTGATGACAACGATTTGTAGATAAAAAACGCGCGTACACATTCTCTTTATGGCATCCTTGAATGCCATATTTATATATTATTATCCTGACTTCGCCACTTAGATAATAATTAAAGAAAGGTTATGCATCATGTATTCGAGGTGAAAACATGAAAAGCATAACCTTCTCATTAGGTAGTGTCGC
>JAGVVW010000007.1 GCA_018304635.1 Candidatus Aenigmatarchaeota archaeon | reverse complement strand
TGACATCCGCAATTCCTGCAAAGGTAATTTTGGACAGTTCCGATAAGCTTAAGTCTTCTTTTGCCATTCTTTATACGTGGGCAACCACAGTTAGGACATTTATTAGATTTCATTGGATCACTCTCCGTGTTTTAATGATATCTAATTGTCCTGACTTTTTACTTAAATCATACACAAAACAAAATCAATCCCATAAGTGTAAGCAGTTTTATAAAGTTTTGACATAGAAATAAAAAGATGAAAATATCATTATCAAAGTGGTAATATGAACTCTAACAGATTGAATCAAATGGTAATTCCTGAATATAATGAAGGAAGACGTAAAGCATGTAAGTTGATATTAGGAACTTATTTAACTTTAGCAACAACAGGTTGGGCACAGCCACCCGAAGAACAAAAACCAGAAACAAAAAAAGAAATGGAAAAAAGACTGAAAACATCTTACTGGGAAGTTTTACAGAGAGGTGAGATCGATGATCCAGATCTTAAGAAATATACACAAGAACATTACCCGGGTGTTGTAATAGCAGCAAGTGCCTATGAAATTGAAAACAGAAGGATTGGAATTGTATTAAATGAACCTGGAGAAAATGTAACCGGACCAACAGGAGCGATTGTCTATGACATGTCAGGAAAAGAGCCAAAATTAGTTTCAGACTTCAGAGGATGTTTTAAAGGTCACCTTGCTGAACCGGGTAAAGGTGCAGAAGAAGAACATCGAAAAAAACTCGAGTGGCCAAAAATTGGTAAACTTGTGCAAATAACAGGACCGGGAAATTACACACTTATGGATACGACCAATAACACAATACGTGAAGTAGAAAAAGGATACCCTACATTATTTGGCTTTGAACACTTCAGGACCGATTCCGTGGGTAATCGTATCCCAATTGGAATATCATACCTTTTCACAGATTTGGGAGAAATGACTACGCCCGAAGAAATCCCAAAACTCACAATAGCAGCATCGAGCTTTAACGGAGGTGATACTGTAGAGCTGCTATATAACCAAAATGGCTTTTATGTTGTAGAATGCGGTTCTTCGTGGTATCATGGTAATAATCCTTTTGCCAGAGTAACGTGTATGAATACAGGACCAAATACGATAATTAACAGGTATGGAATTCATGCATCTGGAGAAGGACGCGATAATTTTCACCGAGTGAGGATGTCATCTGAAGGTGGTTTGGAACCTATACCACTACAAGACAAGAATCTACGAATATCAAATAATGCATTTGTTGTTTCTATATATCCATTTAAGAATCCCGAAACATTAATACGTGCAACAGAACCCACATTAATGGATAATGGTGACATTCAATTTCATGTAGTAGATAAAAATGAAAGGGAACATCCGAATTTGATAATAAAGCAACACGAATTCAATTCCTTTTATCCCATGTAAATCTTTATATAATAAATGAGTAAATATAATTTATATGAAAAAAACAGTGCAAACAAATTACTTCTATATCGTAATTGGAATAAGTATATTCGTAATCGTTTCTGCGTTCATAGCTTCGCGATATATTATCGAAGTGCCAGCAGGAAAAATGTATACTGAATCAAACACAGAAATGTATAATGAATATGAAGCAATCAAAAATAAGCTCGTAGCAGGCAAACCAAAACCCATAACATCATACACAAGATACGATTTTGGTCATCTGGCATTAAGACTGGAAGGAGAATATTTTCAAGTAGAAGCTGTTATGATACCATTTACCATAAATGAATATAAATTTACTGATGAAGACTGTAAAAAACTAGGAAAATTTGCTCTTAATGGAAACAGTGATATCATCATTCAAGAAAGAATACTAAAAATTAGACTAAAACCACAGTTCCATAAAATTGGAGAAAAGAAACAAGCTGGATTTCAAGGTAGAGATTATTATTGGGATGCAATGACATATGAAGAAGATTCAATAAGTGCAGAAGAATTACTAGATAAGAAACTAAAACGGATTAAAGACGGACCAGAAGGAGATGGATTATATGCAATGTATATAGTATATCCAATTAAATCTGTATTTAGTGCCAGATTTAGAAACGTACAGGCATTGATGAATGAATATCCAAATAAGCCCTTTGGTGATTCAAACTTCTATGACCGAACATATGTAAATACAAATATTTGGGCAAGACTGAAAATAGGAGAGAAAATATGTAATGCAATTCCAATGCCCTGATTATAAAAGATAAACTGGGATAAGTATATCATGCAGTCCAACAAAGCTCTCGTGGGTTTTTTAAGAAAAAACGGATATATTAAAACCAATCAAATTGAACAAGCTTTTCTGGATGTGGATCGCATCAACTTTGTTCCTGAGATTGAAAAAAACAATGCTTACTATGATTACCCATTACCTATTGGTTTCGGGCAGACAATTTCACAGCCTTCAACAATTGCACGGATGACTGAACTGCTACAACCGAGTAAAGAGCACGAAATTCTTGAAATTGGTTCGGGATCAGGATATCAGGCAGCGATATTGGCAGAAATTGTCAGGCATGTTGATACAGTGGAGCGCATTAAAAAGTTATATGATATTGCTAAAAAAAATCTATCCAGATACATTCGCTCAAAAAAAGTTTCTGTTTTTCACGAAGATGCATCAAAAGGCTTTGGCAATAAAGAATATAACAGAATAATCAGCACAGCAGCTTTCAATGAATTTCCTGAAAAGTTAGCAGAGCATCTAACAGAAGGCGGTATAATGGTTGTTCCTGTAGGACCATCGCAACTGTGTGAGATGGTCGTTGTCTGCAGGCATGACAGCAAGATAGAGCAAACATTCCATGGATATTATAGTTTTGTACCGATTTTAAGTGATATAGAATAACAATGCTATAAATACCAGTTCGACCAATTCAATAAATATGCCTATTCATCATTCAGGAATTCTCCATATTCATAGGAGAAAGAGAATTTCAAAAAAACTGAGCCGATATCCTCATAAAAACTCAAAATTAAGGCTGTTGGACAAATTACTTATGGCAATTGCCATATTTGGACCGCTGGTTAACATTCCCCAGATAATAAAGATTTTCACTGAAAAAAGCGCTGCAGGAATTTCTCTTGTCACATGGTCTCTCTATATAGTCATTTCAATTCCATGGATATTATACGGCATAGCACATAAAGAGCCACCAATAATCATATCTTACATTCTTTTGATAATCCTGCATTCAATAGTAATAGCAGGAATATTTATGTATGGCTGATCCATTCTCGGTGTCCATAGATAATGAATCCATACTCTGAGTTTTTGCACCCAATCCTCACCCAGAGTATCGTAAATATAAAATCCCAGCCAACATTGCTTATGTAAATATATCAGCAGCAACAATCCTTCTTAGCAATTTTTTTAGCAACTTTCTTTTTTATCATTTTTCTCCCTCCCTTCTAAATTACATAATTATTATTGTTATTAGTATTTATTGTTGAAATCTCCCCAAGATTTCAAAAACACTTCTTCTATACAGAACTGCATTTTTATAGGCATTGTGCATATCTATCAGGATGATGACCCAAATGCTGACGCCATTCTTCATCTGTATAGCCAGGTGGTGTTGCGCATACATCTGATCCTTCTGATGCAATAGCACGCTGGTAATTAGCACCATATTTTGTTGATTCATAATAGTTGTATACACCCAGTGAAACTATTACTGCAGCCACGATCAGTGAAGTTATTATAATAACTTTTCCATACATACTTTAACCTCTGATGGAATATACCTGAAACAACATAACAAGAAGTGTATGAAACCAGTTACATGGTTTGATATATTACTGAAGGACATAAATAAATTTGACTATATAAAAGATCTCTAAATGATAATATTAAAAATCGCCTCAGTAGCTCAGTTGGTAGAGCGTTACCTTGGTAAGAAAAACAATTAGGTAAAGGTCGCGAGTTCAATCCTCGTCTGAGGCTTTGAAAATAATATGCAAATCAAAAATTTGCCAGAAGGGGAAGAGGTTATCTTAAGGAGAAACCGCAGGTGTCCTCCTAGCGCGAGTTCAATCCTCGTCTGAGGCTTTGAAAATATTCTAAGCTCTGTAATTAAAATTTTTTATTTCTTTCCATTAAGTGGGCAAAGTCCATGTTTAAATATATACAATAGATTTAATTTTTTAGTATAGAAAAAAGAGGATGTTATATGAAAATTCTTATGGCAACATGCGGCGGGTTTGTTCGACAGATGGAAAGCTGGTCCGAACGGCTTTTAGCTAAAGAACTGGTTAAATTCGGCCACGAAGTCTCTGCAATAACAACGACATCAGTCATGAAAATCTTCCCGGATGCTAAAAAGCATGAATTTATAGATAACATAGAAGTTTTCCGATATAATCCATATTATCCACGAGCAATGTTTCATGCAATTAAAAATGATTATGATATGATTCATACTCATTTCCCCGGATATATGTCTGGAAATTCATCATGGGTGACATTGTCAAAAAAATTCAAAGACGTAAAAATTGTTCATACTGTTCACGGTCTTTATCACGATCCATTTATTATAAAAAATGTTGATGATCCATTTTCAAATCCAATAAATTATGGGGGTATGCAAAAATCACTAAGACCATGGAAATCAGGAAACTGGTTCTGTCATGTTCCAATATTTGGTGCTGATATGGTTCTTCCGCAAAGCAGATTTGAATCTGAAGAATTGAAAAAATTTGGAGTACCTGAAGAAAAAATGCGGATCGTACCAACAAGCGGTATAGATCTGGAAAAATACAAAAACCTGCCGAAGAAAGGAAGCTTCCAAAAAAAATACAGTATTGAAAAAGACTATGTTCTTTTTGTGGGCCAGCCAATAAAAAGAAAAGGACCAGAATACCTTGCACAAGCTATGAAAATTATCCAGAAGAAATATGACATGACTCTTGTTTTTGTTGGATATAAAAGAGACAGGGAACTTGAAGATTTATGCAAAGATATTGATGTCATGTTTACTGGATTTCTATCTGAAGCTGATAAAATTGCTGCATATTGTGATGCATCAGTATTTTGTCTGCCAACATTATACGAAGGTTTTGGATTAATATTTCTAGAAGCAATGGCATCTGGCTGCCCAATCATAACAACCAATACACCTGGAATATCAGAATTGATACAACATAGAAAGCATGCACTGCTTGTAAGACCAAAAAATTCAGCAGATTTGGCCGAGGCTATAAAAAGTATCCTGAATAACACAAGCCTGCGTTCTAAACTCGTTTTAAATGCAAGCAGGCGTGTGAAAGATTATTCATGGCCTAAAGTTGCAAAAGAAATAGAAACTATATACGAAAACGTGAAGTGATTAAATGATTTTAGAATACTGGTTCGTGTTAATTATTTTGTCTTTTCTTTCGTTCATGCCAGGTTATGTAATATCTGGTTTTTTAAAATTCAGGGATGATGAAAAGTTTCTTGTCAGCTTTGGATTTTCAGTATTGTTTTATCTGTCAATGCTTCCATTAGTGCTGTCAGGATTGGATGTCATTGTATATGTAATTCTGTTTATATTTATGATCCTGTTTATAATCAACATCAAAACGCTGCAAAATCGCTTTCTTATCAAGTTATTCATATTTCAGATAGTTCTTTACAGCATCCTTTCATTCATGCTGCCATATCCTGTTTTGGGAGGAGACTGGTATATCCATTCCTATATACAACCAAAAATATTTGAATCCGGGGACTGGTCTCCGCCAGTTGACAGACCACCGGTTTTCAGCATGCTTGTTTTATCATTTCATAAACTTTTTTCAGTGCCCCTGGAACAGTTTTGGTTTTCTCAGATGATAAGTATAATTTTCAATGGTTTGATGTGGCTACCTTTATTTTTCATAGCTAAAAACTACGTTCACAAAAAAAATATTGCAAAACTGTCCGCAATTCTGGTAATGATTCTGCCGTTTATAGCTGCAAACGCACTTTATACATGGCCAAAAGCATTAGCAGGATACTTTATTTTACTGGCAGTTTATTTTTTGTTCAGCAGAAAACCACATATTCTGGCAGCTGGTTTATTTAGCGCAATGGCTTTTCTTTTGCATAATTACACTGTATTCTTTATACTGGCTATCTTTCTGCTTTTGTTAATCAGAAAGCATTATAAAAAAGCTTTGATATTCATGATTATAACTTTTCTAATAATAGCACCATATATTTTATGGTATTTCACATATTATCACTCCGTTTCAAAATCTAATTTTGCATATTATCCGTTTGCTGTTGATGGCTATGGAAAAATAAATGAAAACACCATGAAAAAATTCTATAACACTCCGATAACCACGATAATAGGAAATCGCATTGCTAACACAATACTGACATTCACACCCGTGGTGCCGGTTTTGCCCTTATTCCATGATATAGGAATATTGAATATATCACAGGGGACATACAACTGGGCACCCTGGCTCCATATATATCATACATATATCGGAGCACTGACTCTTGGTGTATATGTTATAGCGGTTTTGTGGTTCCTTCACTATCTGAAAAACAGAAACAAACATGATGACACATTAGTTTTTATAATATTATCAGCATTTATTTTTTCAGCAATTCTCTGGGGTTGGTATGAGCTCGGTCTTGTTCACCAGACACTTCAGCCAACCATACCTATCATTCTAATGCTTGGCATTGTATGGCTTTCTCATAAAAAGTATTTTTCAAAAGCAATATGGATAGTTTTGATAGTTATACTGATTGAACTTGCATTTTATATGATAGGTTCATATAATTACTTCGTGCTTGAAGACGAGCCGACACTGGAACTGTCAGTTCAGAGGTTTTTGCCGGAATTTAGAATTGAAAACTTGATTTCATCCTTCTCTTTTGTAGAAGCCAGTATAATACTTATAGCAATACATATCATAGCTCTGATTTTAATATGTTTTAAAATGTTCAAGAGCGAATTCTGATATGAAAATACTTATCATATGCGACCTATATCTGCCTGTTATTGGCGGAGCTGAATTTGCTGTTAATTCTCTGGCAAAACAATTTGTTAAAAAAGGTCACGAAGTTTTTATTATTGCTTCCCGTATCCCAAGAAAACTACCTGAAAAAGATATTATTGATGGAATACCAGTTGAGCGGCTTTATTTTTCAATACCGCATAATACTAAGTCAAGACTTGTTCACATGGTCTTCTCAGGAAAAACTCAGAAAAAACTAAACAAAATAATAGAACGCGAACAGCCGGATGTTGTAGATCTTTATTTTGCATCAGAAAATACAATGTATGCGCTTGAAGCCAAGAAAAAATTTAATTTCCCTTTTGTTATAAGCCTTCAGGGAAATGACATTCACAAGAATATCCATAAATCACAAAAACATAAAAAAATAATCTCAGAAGCTGTTGAATCGGCTGATT
Source organism: Candidatus Aenigmatarchaeota archaeon (assembly GCA_018304635.1). Lineage (GTDB taxonomy): Archaea > Aenigmatarchaeota > Aenigmatarchaeia > GW2011-AR5 > JACRMX01 > JAGVVW01. Next base: position 12,099 of record JAGVVW010000007.1, on the reverse strand, counting down.
ATGTTACAGGTTCGTCTGAAAATTTTTTACTCGAAGTCAGAAACACATTTCCTTCAATAACCAAAAAATCAGGTGTCACAGCAAACGGAATAGATCCTGAAAAATTTTCAAGTGAAGAAAAGTATACAAGCGAAAAACTATATGTATTTTCCATAGGAAGGTTTGAACATAAAAAGGGATTTGATATGTTAATTCGGGCATACAAACAAATTAAAGGTGATGTTGAGTTAATAATAGCTGGCAGTGGTGACGAACTGCAAAAGTGCAAAAATCTTGCAGCTTCAGATAAAAGAATAAAATTAATTGGAAATGTATCAGAAGAAGAAAAAGTAAAATTATACAGGGGCTGTGAGTTCTTTGTTCTTCCGTCACGCATTGAACCGTTTGGAATAACAAATTTAGAGGCAATGATATGCAGGAAAGCTGTCCTGGCTACAAATGTCGGCGGTGTTTCGGAAATTGTGACAAAAAAAAGCGGGATGCTGGTAGCCCCGGATAGTGACTCTATAAAGAACGGAATCGAACAAATGTTAAAAAGGAAAGACCTTAAAAAACTCGGGGAAAATGGAAAAAGATTCGTAGAAAAAAACTATACGTGGGACAAAATTTCTGACAGGTATCTTAAAATTTTCAAAGAGGTATTGAAACATGAAAGAAGTTCAGGAAGTTGTGTGGAAAAGAAAAGCATCATCTGATAAATATCATGGTGGAGTTTTACGCATAGATACAGCATTAAGAATGATTGGTACTGGTGGTAGGCTTCTCGATATCGGTTGTGGAGATGGTTCATTAGGTAGTGTTGCCTCTTATTCTGAAGTGCATGGGCTTGATATAAGCAGCATTGCAACTAAGTATGCCAGAAAAAAAGGCATCGTAGCTAAACAGTGGGATCTGAATGAAAAGTTTCCATATAAGGAAAACACATTTGATGCTGTTACATGCCTGGATGTTATAGACTATATAGAAAATCCAGAAAATTTTGGAAAAGAGATATATAGAATCTTGAAGCCAGGAGGAATTGTAGTAATTTCTTTCCCGAATATCAGAAACTGGAGAAAAATAATGTCTATAATCAAAGGCAGTTTTCCACGAACTTCAGGAGATTCAGAAGGATGGGATGGAGGTCATATACATTATTTCACGTCTAGTGATGTTGAAGGTCTTCTCAAAAAAAATAATTTCTATAAAATAGATATTCAGGGCATGTTCTCTACTTATGGCATTGGACATATAATATCAAAAATTATTATCGGCAGGAAATTTTTGCGCGAATTTATTGCAGACGGCATAATTATAAAAGCTGTGAAAAGATAGTTACAATTAACTTGGGTGTTTCCATGATCGCGTTGATTTATAGAAAAGTAAGTCGTGTTCTTTCAGGTCATGGTATAGGGAATAATAAAATGCTTTTGGCCATAGATACAAAAATTAAACAAAAAATTTTAAATGGAAAGCCGCCGGAAAAAGTTTCATTTCAGGGCCACGTTTTGTTTATAGGAAAAAAAGACGAAATGGGATTGTCTGTGAATGAATTTTATGAAGGCAGTACGACAGCATTAATCAGGAATACACTCAGGTCGGGTGATATAGCTGTTGACATTGGTGCAAACATAGGATATTTTACTATAATAATGTCAGAACTTGTTGGAGAAAAAGGAAAAGTTTTTGCATTTGAACCAGAACCTGAAAACTTTAGTTTACTGGAAAAGAATATTCAAGCCAATAAATATCAAAACATAGCAGTTGCAGAAAGAAAAGCGGTTTCAGATTTTAATGGGCAGTCTGTTTTGTTTTTATCAAAAAGAGGAAGCGGGTGGCATACAATGCGGGGACCGCAGAATGGCAGTTCAGTAAAGATTAAGTGTACAACACTTGATAATTATTTCAAAAATTTCAAAGGTGAGATATCCCTGATTAAAATGGATATAGAGGGACTTGAGCCACAGGCTGTTAAAGGCATGCTGAAAATGATAAAAAATAAAAGAATTAAGAAAATGATTGTCGAATATGCACCATCATATTATAGAGACCCATCTGAACTTCTGACAATACTAAAAAAACTTGGCTTCCGTATGTATGATATAGATTATAATATGGAAGAAATAACTGAATTTAAAAAAGTTACTGAAAGGCACCAGAGGCATACAAACGTGTATTGCATTAGGTGTAAATAGAAAATCCAGATATTAAAACACAACCAACGGAAGCAATATTAATTGGGGGGGAGCAATATAAAAGCGGTTTTGATAAATCCATTTCCTTCAGGAAAACAACCGGATGAATATATAGAAGTTCCATTGAATCTTCTTTATGTCGGAACAAAACTCAGAAAAAAGGGCCATACAGTGAGGATACTTGATTATCAAATATGTAGTATTGAACAGGAAATAAAAAACCATGTTCAGAATGCTGATTTGGTAGGCATAGGCGCTATGACACCACAAGTGGGCCATAGCGTTGAAATATCTAAAATTATACGTGAAATTTCTGATGTTCCAATTGTATGGGGAGGGCAACATCCCACAATATACCCAGAGCAGACAGTAGAAAGTAAAGTTGTAGATTATGTGATCAGAGGAGACGGAGAAGAGCCAATTGCAAAATTGATTGATTTTATTTCTGGTAAATGTGACATTAAAAAAGTCCCAAGCCTTTTCTGGATGGAAAAAGAAAAGCATAAATCAAATCCACAAGCTCAATTTACCGATATAAACAAAATTTCCCCTCCTGACTGGTCATTGATTGATATGCAGGTATACACAGGAAACCAGATAGTGAATGGAGAAAAAGTCAAAACATTTACTATAAATTCCGGCCGCGGATGTATTCATAGATGTGCTTTTTGCATCAATACATTTCAGGGAAGAGTTTGGAGAAAGATGGAAGCTATAAATATAACGAATGAAATGAATATTCTATATAACAAATACAATGTAAAGTATATTTTTTTCAGGGATGATAATTTGTTTATTGACAAAAAAAGAATTTTGTCAGTTGCCAGATACGTAAGAGACAACAAAATGGATATGAAATGGTCAGGATCCTGTCGTGCAGATTATTTCAAAGAAAGCCACCTGAATGATGAAACTGTAAAAGTTCTTAGCCAATGCGGATTATGCAATTTTGCAATGGGTATTGAATCAGGATCACAGAGAATGCTAAACCTAATGAAAAAAGATATTACTCTACAGGACAGCATCAATGCTGTCAGAACAGCTTCAAAATATGGCGTGGAGTGTTCGTGTTCATTTGTAGTCGGAGCTCCGACAGAAACTGAAAAAGAGCTGGAAGAAACATTAAAATTTATCCTTCTCCTTGATAAAGAAGCCAAGCCAAAAGGTCTTGGGTTTGCCGGCATAAATATCTACACACCATATCCAGGATCAGAATTGTTTGACATGGCTGTAGAATCAGGATTAAAAATTCCAGATAACCTCGAGGGATGGAAAGATATTGGAATTGACACGCCTCTGCCGTGGATAAGCAAAGCAAAGAGAAAGAAATTAAAATTATTGGATTATTATTGCAATCTCGCAATAAGTAATCCAAAAAACTTCGTTTACAGGTATCTTAACAAGGCAGCAAGATTCAGGGTAACAAAAAATTTTTTCATGATTCCGATTGAAAAAAAAATTGTTGATTTCATTAAAAAGAGAAGGGGCTGATATGCGAGTTCTTTTTATCTATCCTGATATATGTTCTGTTAAAGGTAGCTTTTATCATGGTATAGGCTATATTTCTGCTGTATTAAAAAAACATGGGCATGAAACCAATTTAATTCATATCACCGAAATACCAAAAAAAGAAGATATAACAAAAAAAATAAAAGATTTTAATCCTGCTATTATAGGGTTTACATCTACCACAAACCAGTTTCAGTTTGTAGATCAGGTTGCTGAATGGGTAAAGCAAGATTTTAATATACCAATAATATGTGGTGGAATACACACTACAATGGATCCTGATTCTGTGATTTCGAATAAGAATATAGATATGATATGCATTGGCGAAGGTGAATATGCAATGCTTGAGCTTATGAATGCAATTGAAGAAAACAAGTCATATGATAAAATTCAAAACCTGTGGATTAAACAGGGCAGCAAAATAAAGAAAAATACAATCAGGCCACTTATAAAAAATCTGGAATCATTGCCTCATGCTGATAGAGATGTTTTTAATTTCAGCAGTCTTTTAGAAGAAAGCAAAAGAGCTGATGTTATCATAGGTCGTGGATGTCCTTTTGCCTGTTCTTATTGCCTCAATCACAAAATAAAGGAAATATACAAAGGCAAAGGAGAATTCGTCAGAATACGACCAGTAAATGATATAATCAGCGAAATAAGGGATCTTGTAAAAAAATATGAGATTGATATAATAAATTTTGTGGATGATACATGCACGCTGGATTCAGGTTGGGTTAAGCAGTTCTGCGAGAAATACTCGAAAGAATTTAGCATTCCTTTTGAAATGAATATGCGCGTGGAAACAGTAAACAAGGAAATGCTTCAGTTGCTGAAAAATGCTGGATGCAGAGAAGCTCGTTTTGGCATTGAGTCAGGAAGTGAATGGCTCAGAAAAAATATTTTGAAAAGATATATGTCAAATGAAAAAATAATTCAGGCCTTTCAGGATGCAAGGGATGCTGGCATGAAAACATATTCATATAACATGGTTGGAATGCCGTTTGAAACACCTGAAATGTGTCAGGAAACTGTTGAAATAAACAGAAAAATAAAACCTGATTATATTCAGGTATCTGTTTTCTATCCATATCCCGGAACTGAATTATACAATATCTGCAGGGAAAACAATTTTTTAACAAAAGAAAATGATAAAATAACCGGATACTTTGAAACAGAATCCGTACTTAATCTTCCTACATTGTCAAAAAAACAAATAAAAAATTTCTGGACAGAGATCGATTGTATTGTTTTTGAAAACACGCTTGAAAAAGATTATAGAAAATTAAAGCCCCTTTACAGAATATCTTCAAAAATTTTAGGAAAAAGAAAAAGCAAAGCATTGTTTACATGGATCAAAAAAAGAGTGGCATAATTATTCATTCTTCTTAATTTTGTATATCAGATAAACTATAGACAGCAAAAGTGTTATTGTGATAATCTCATAATAAATCAGGTATATTGCCTCATTCCAGAAATGTGAAATATTAGGAAAAAACAGCTGATATACTCTGGCATGAATAGTCTCGCCGGATGCTACAACGAATACTAATAAAGCCATTGGAACATTCAGATTCTTGGGTAAAGTCAGATAGGTTCCAATCATTACAAGTACCGGAACAATAAGGAGTGATATTTTTGCAACTAATGATATATTCGATGACCATGAATAAAACATTCCATAAAAAAGTATGGCAACTGACATGAAGCCTAGTCCGATAATTAATTTTTTATTGCAGGGTATTTCAAAATTATATAATGCAACATATATCAGTATAAATGGAAATATGTCGGTGAGGTAAAGCGTGGGCATCGCTTTCAGAAACAACAGCATAAGCAGAATTCCTATCAGCGTATTTCTTGCTAGTTCCTTTTTACGATCATTTATCGGGTATTTCCAGAAGAAAAATATTGATGCAATAAATCCAAAAACACTCACAACAGTTCCAATTTTATTAAATAATATTGCCGTAGTGCTGTCTATACTTAGCATCACTGCTGTCTTCCCTGTATAATATTCATAAACCTGTATTGGCATTTGGACAGCATACAATAAGCTGTTATAACCAACATTAGTATCCTTGCCAATATACGGGTACATCACATTTTGCGTTTGCATAAAAAACGGAATAAGTATAATAATAAAAAATACTGCTGAAAAAAATGTGAAATTTATAGCCTGCTTTTTTGAATGTCTAAGAAAGAATATTAAAAGCGGTATAAATGCAAACAAAGCCAGAACCTTAAATCCCATTGAAATTGAAAAAAATCCAGATGACAGCAGCGGATTTTTTTTAATCGCAGACATCATACTCAGAAGCAGAAAAAATATGAAAAAAATATCATCATTTCCAATCATAGCATTTATCAGAGGGAAAAATGAAAATGCATATATTGCTGTTATATGAAATGCGTATTTCCTGTTTATTTCTCTGGAAAATAGATATACCAGTAAAATCGTGACAACATCCATCAGGATAAAAAGCATTTTCAGCAAGGCATAATCAACGCCAAATAAAGCTGACCACATACCTATTGAAATCCCGAACATCGGTCCATAGAAAAAATAAGCTCCGTTTGAAATGGGTTCTGAATAAAAACTCTTTCCTGACAGAAATAAGTTAGCACCGTCTGTATATGCATAAAAATCATGAGGCAGTTCTCCTGGGATTATATACATCTGCGTAAATAACAGGCGAAATAGAAGAGCCAGAATGATGAGCGCCAGAATATTATATGGATATCTCATAAAAATTACTCCATTCTGTTTAATCTTGCTTTCATAAGAGAAATAAACATTTCAGGAGCAAATTTTAGTGAGAAGGAACTGCCTTCACCAAATTTCCATATGACACCAAATTCTTTTATTGAATATCCACGTTTCTTTATTTTCCACAAAAGTTCCACATCAAATGAAAACCCCGGAGTCATCAAATTTATTCCACTTAACACTTCTTTTTTCATAACCTTTGCTCCGCATTGAGTGTCATGTATACCAAGGAAAAAAATAAGATTTACAAATACATTAAACAGAGAACTTGCAATTCTTCGCTTAAAACATGGTCTTGACAAAACAACTGAGTTTTTTGTCCTTCTGGAAGCTATTACACAGTCATATTTATCCAGTAGATGTATCATTTTCAAAAAATCTTCCGGAGAAACAGAAGCATCAGCATCCACAAACCCCATGAATTTCCCTTTAGACAATCCGAATCCCATGATTATTGCCCCGCCTTTTCCAAGCCTGTTAGGAAATTCATGCAAAATAATTGTTTTTCTATCTAATGAAAAATTTCTGACAATTTTTGCAGTGTTGTCCTTCACACCATCAGTTATAACCAGAATTTCATAAGACAACTTGGATTTTTTCAGACAGGTATCATATTCCCTAAGTGTTTTCAATATCCTGTCTTCTTCATTATATGCAGGAATTATCAGGGATATATCCATAATTTAAATCTGTTAAAATATTTTAATATTAATGGATTACAAGGACTTTGAGAGTGGATGCAAATATTCTAATTTTTGGCTAAAAGCTAAAAAGGACATGACTGAAATTCTTATCTACAAGGCAGCTTCTTTAAACAAAAATAAATTAAAAATTCTGGATATAGGAACCGGAATAGCTGACATGGAAATATCCAAAAAATATGGAAAGGTTCATGCGATAGATATAGATAAAAATACAATTTTACTGTCCAGACATGATATAAAAGGAATGGCTGATGCATGCAGTCTTCCATACAAAAATAATAGCTTTGACATGGTTATATGCATGGATGTTTTTGAGCATATTCAGAACGACATGGCAGCATCTTTGGAAATTCACAGAGTATTGAAAAAGGGCGGTTTTTTGCTGTTTTCAGTGCCCGCATTCCAGTTTTTATTCAGTAGCCATGACAGATATCTTGACCATAAAAGAAGATATCAGAAATTTATGATTAAAGATATCTTGAGTATATTCGATAATATAAATATTAGTTACTGGAATTTTTGCCTATTTATTCCTATAGCAGCTGTAAGAATTTTAAAGAGAAACTCCCAACCGAGAACAGACCTTATGACGCCACCCAAACCAGTAAATTTTATCCTTCATACATTACTGAAAATTGAAAATTCATTTATCCGAAATGGAATAAAACTGCCAATAGGCATAAGCATCGTGGGTTATTGCAGGAAATAGATAGTAATATAAATTTATTCGTTCTAAATTCTATCAGGTCTTGACCAATCAATTGCATAGAGGATGCCTGAACTACTACCTATCCATTAGTCTTTGCCTGCAATCGTATACCCCATGAATTCATATCTCTTCTTGGATTTCAGTTTAATCTTTCTCGCATATTTGTATATATCTTTTGTCAGAAGTTTGGTTAAAGAAGTGTTGTTATGCATGATAAAATCATATTCTTTATTGCGTCCATCCTGATCAAAGTTTTTAATCACAATAAAATGCCTTACATTTTTGGTTTTTTTGGACAACACTCTGTCAAGATAAAAAATTATTCCTGCGAAACCCGATGGAAAAATATTTCCAATTCTGCGATATGCTGCATTAATGTATTTCATTTTTAGTGAATCGCAGCCAATAATAATACACGGGCCAAAAATATTTCTTAGATCATGTTCTGTAAACAGATGCAGATGCCCATCCCGTATCAGGTTATAATCCGGTACAAATTCATTCTGTTCTTTTTTACTGTTAGCAGCAGGTACAGTTACTATGAGATATTTTCCGGCAATTCGTATTAGTTCTTTGGCAGCTTTTTCAGGATTTGTCATGTGTTCCAGAACCTCTGTACATAAAACAAGGTCAACACATTTATTTTTTAAAGGAAGTGTTGTGCCATCAGCAGAAAACCCATCTATATCAAATATATCGCGCATTCTTGAAACAGCTTCTTTTGAAAAATCAGAGCCAAAAACAGGGACAGCAAATCTTTTTCTTATGATATTTGGAAAACAGCCTTCAGCACATCCGATCTCGACAAAGCTTTGAAAATTTAATTTATCCATGATGTTTAAAATAGCATATGCCCTTGTAAAATTCTGGATATATTTCGGAGAAAATTCATAAACTGACTGGTGAGGTATATAATTTCCATCATCATCTATACGTCTTGAGCATTTATCATGATAATCCCTGAACTTTTTTGTAATCTTGTCCATAATATCACCCGATTTTAAAAACAATCTATTTCACGTTGTTTTTGAAAACTTAAATCCTGTGGAATGTTTTTATATTTTGATTCTACAAGTTATGTTATGGAAATTGAGCTCAAAATGCCAGATCTTAAAAAATTCCTGAATACATACACAATTGCTTTATGCATCATAATTCTGGGATTTCTTATTATTGGCAGCATTAATCTGGGCAATCGGATTCCGGATTGGGATGAATCAGCACACTATGGCCAGGCAAAGATCATTCTTCACCCCGATTTATATAAATTGTGCGCTATTGATCCCCAGCACTGTGACATTTATCCGCCAAAAGATTTTCTTGGAATCCCTGTTCCAATGTATGTGGATCATCCGCCTTTTGGAAAATATATCTTTGCAGCAGCACTTGCTGTAAATGAAAGCATAGAGAGCGGGAGATTTTTGATATTATTATTCGGGGCAGCCCTGATTTTTGCAACGTATATGCTTGGAAAAAATTTTTACAGCAGAAAATCCGGATTATTAGCAACTGTTCTTACTGCGATATCAATTGCTGTTGCAAATTACTCGCGCCAGATGTTTCCTGATGTTCCTTTGACATTTTTTCTGGTTTCGGGGATTCTCTTTTTCTGGTTTGGAAGTAAAAACATAAAATTTGCTGTAATTGCCGGCATTCTAGCCGGGTTGGCAATACTTACAAAAGAACCAGGACTTGCTATTCTGCTGCCGATTGCCTATATATCATTGACCAGATATATGTCTGTAAAAGCAAATATTAAGGAATTTTCATTTGATTTCAAATTTTCCGAAAAAGAGAAAAAAAACAATTTTTTCATTGCCATAATAGTGATGTTGCTGGTCGGCATAATTTTATACAATGTTATAGGACTGATGCTGTATGGCTCTGTGCCGCTGCTAAAAAATTTTGAATACCATTCTGCAGTCGGAAAATTTTCAGGTAAGAATATCGACATAATAGGATATCTTGGTTCAATGAACGCAATAGTGGTTTTATTTCCTATTACTTTGATAGCTGTTATATTTTTTGCATTGAGGCGAAAAACAGAAGATATCGTGATTCTGCTTGCATTTATCCCGTTCTTTATTTATACATTTACGCAGGGCGCCAATAATGAATTTTTCAAAAATCCAGGATGGCTGCACTATCTGGTTGTAATGGTACCATTTTTATCCATAATGACAGCTGAGTTTCTGTTATTTGTGCGAAGCCGGTGGAAAACTCCCGTATTAATCGGAATTGTTATAATACTTGCAATTGCATATCTGTTTTTGTTCTATCCATATTATTTTCCAACAGACAAAGCTGAAATTTACAGGCCTGCAATAGCTGAACTGGAAACCAGAATATCAAAAGATACTCCAATGCTTACATCTTATAACTCTCTTGCAATGCGATACTATTTTGGATGGAAAGAAACTCATGCCATTGAAACTATGAATACTGACCAGATAAGGCTGCTGATTCTTCAGAATATAAACAGAACCAGCTTTAATGTTCTGATTCAGAGTGATTGGGAAAAATACAATGAAACCAGAAAGTCTCTGGAAGGCATTTGCCCGCAGCAAGAGATAGTAATAAATCAGGAAGAAGTGTTCATTGTATACTTGTGCTAGTACTGATACAAATTAATTACATATGTAATAAAATTAATTTGTCTGTGCATTGGTGATGCGGATGATTCAATTTAAGAGATACATTGTACCCATAGTTGTTGTAATTCTATTTATGACTGCGATTTATTTGCGGTTATATAGCTTAGAACAGCCTTTTGAACCTGTTCAGGGATGGAATGCCGGGCATTACATGGTTATAGCAAAGAATTTTGATTCATATGGATGGCTGAATCCGGTGAGTTATGAGAATATACTGCACTTTAGTGTGCCACCATTTTATTCATGGATTATGAAAATCTCAATTTCTTTCAGCAAATCTGAATTATTCGCAAGATTTCCCAGTGTAATCTTTGGTCTGTTAAGCATAGCTATTATCTACATCATCGGAAAAGAATTATATAATAAAAAGTTCGCATTGTTGTCTTCCTTAATATTCGCACTGGTTCCAATGCACTTGTTAATGAGCAAAAAAGTGCTCGTAGATATATCAATGCTCTTTTTCATGATATTATCACTTTATTTTTTTATCAGGTTTTATAAAAAAAACACCCACATGGATTTGATATTATCATCGTTTTTTCTAGGGCTGGCAATTTTGACAAAGCAGCCATCAGCTGGGTTAATTTTTATCTATCTTTTTATAATTTTCAAGCACAAAAAAGAACAGCTAAAAACATCAATCACTATTATTCTGACACTGTCATTGCTTCCATTTATTCTGTTATCTATATCACAGCCCGGATTTTTAAGCTCAATAAAAACAGAAGGGTCCAGAATTTTTATTTTTCCTAACCAGACAGCTGAAATAGCAGTTTATGGTCTATCCCCGCTTATTGCTATATTTTCGTTTATTGGTTTGTACCATGCCTTGAAACAAATAGATTGGCGGACTGAAATAATAACGCTTTGGTTTATCATTTACTTTATTTTTTTTGCAGTTAAAATGCCATCAGGCCATATGCATTATCTGATTCCAGTAATTCCTGCTACAGTTTTTCTTTCAGTAATATTCATGGAAAAACTGATGAAAAGCTTTCGTATCGTTATTCTTATAATTCTCTTTGCATCAATAATATTCACCGATATCATAGTTCTTAAGGCAATGTATAGTTATGACAATCGGTTTGTAGAGCTTCGTAATTTTATGATGCCACGGTTGAATAGAGATAGCAAAATATTTTTAATATCAGATGGTGGTGCAGCTCCATTAGTTGCTTACTATATGAACCGGACTGTTCGTAATATTTATCCAGGCAGATCCGATCCACCTAGTTTTGTAATAAACCACGCCATGCCAATAGATTACTACCATTTTGATGGTGCATCTAATGAAACTTTAAACAAAATTTCTTCCGGATACCTCATAACCTCTCCATCAGGCATGCCGGAAAATATGAAAATATGGCTGTCAACAAAAAAACTTTTGAAGCGAATAGAAGCAAAGCCAATAGATATCTGGGTTATGTCAGTTCAACCTCAATCAATAGAAATCTATGAGGTTTGAATGAAATTAATAAAATTCTTCACTGTAAATAAAGTATAAAACCGCCGCCTTTTTAGGCTGCGGCTGTTTCTGATTATTGTGCAACAACCAAAAACAATACGATTATGGTTACGGAAG
>JAGVVW010000006.1 GCA_018304635.1 Candidatus Aenigmatarchaeota archaeon | reverse complement strand
CTGTTCGTAGAATGCAAGTGGCAGTCAAAGGTAAATGCTGAAAAAATTTTAGCAGAGCTGAAGGAAAAGGCAAAGCATGTTGAATGGAATAATGAAAAAAGAAAGGAGCACTATGCTGTTTTTGCAAAATCCTTTAGCAAACGAATAAAAGAGTGTAAGTGCTACGACCTGAAGGATATGGAAAAGGTGCTGAGGAAAAGGTAGATGCAGGTTTTAGAAGTGCCAAAGTAATTTTTTACACTTCGTACACCGAATTTATCATCAAAATGGATTGGTTATTTTAGGATTTATGACGAAGCCATTTTCTGGTTCTGACGTCTGAAAAATTTTTGCTGTCATAATTTTTTCTACTTTCACTTCGGTATTGGGGGAAAGTAGAAAAAAACCTACACATTCCAAGAAAATTATTTATAATAATATAAAATTTCATTTCTGTAAATAAAGTATAAAACCGCCGCCTTTTTAGGCTGCGGCTGTTTCTGATTATTGTGCAACAACAGTAAAAAATTAGCTGACGAGCGGAGCGAGTCAGCTTACTTGAAAGTCGTGCTTTTTCGTAGTCTGGTTGTTCCCGCAGCGCTGTTTCTGGCCTGTGTATGATTTATTGTTTTCCCATCATTTCACAGGTATTACAACAGCCTTTTTTGTTGATTTGTTTCCTTTTTCATCTGTAGCTCCTAATGTTAGTTTTCCCAGTCCTGTAAGTTTTGTTACACCGGTTCCAATCAATTCATTTCCTTGTTCAACCCAAGTTATTCCTCCATTTTCGGAATCAGATATATTAGTACAATTAAAACTTGAAATGTCGTCATCTTCGATTCTATAATAAACATAAATTTCATCACCATCCGGAACGCCGATAAATTTTATGTCTTTTCTTTCTATATATGGATAGTGTTTTAATTCTGTTTGGACATTTCTATCATCTATGCGATATACGCCTATGAAAACTTCAGGTTTATCTCTTTCTCTCGAATATCTGCTTATTCCGAAAACACCCACAAATGCAGTTGCTGCTAAACCCAACGATAAAGCTCGTTTTTTCCACGTACTTGAATATCCCCGCATATCAATCACTTATTTTAATTATTTATGAGTGACTAAAGTATATAAGCATGTATTGTGTTACAGTTATAATAACCCAATGGATATATAATTTATTTATGGTAACAGATGCTGAAATAGATGGACTTCTGAATTCTATTGAAAAAAAGCTTGGTATATTGGAAAACTCTATGAAAAATCTAAATACCAAACTCCCTTTCACTGAAGTAAAAAATATTGTACACGGATCTATAACCCTTTATGATGAAATTAAAAGAGATATTGTTGTCGCAGAACAAAAATTACAGCCTACAATAGATTATATGAAGAAACGAAAGACATCAAAAATAAAAAAAGCTCTTTTGGCAACAGGCTTGGCTGCTTCAGTTACAATTGGCTCGCCATCATCAAAAGCACCACCACCAACTGCTGATACAATAGCAACAGAATTTGCAGAAAAAAAAGAAGATGAAAGAATTAAAGATGCTGCAGAAACATTTGCTGCAACATATAATGGAAATCCGGATTTTTCCAATGAAGAAAATATGGAAAACTTTATAAATGGCTTGGAAACCCAGATTGAAGCGGCAAAGAAAAATATGAAAAATGCACCTGATTATATCCAGAAACTTATAGCTGATGGAAAAATTGATATAGGATATTGTGCATCACATGACCTTGCCGGCGGCATATGGGCTTCTGAAAGCTATTATAAAAAAGTTGGTGAACAAAGGATAAAAATAAATATACAGTTCGCAGATACTGAAGATGAATTTAAAAAAGTAATGGAAGACTGCGAAGTTGTATTCTGGAATGCGCACGCTAGCTATGGTTTAGGACCAAGAATTGGTTTAGCTATCTTTCCTTTTCATAAAAAAGGCCACGTTATTACAGTTCCAAAATCTTATTTAAATTATTTAAAAAATCCAGTATATAAAGATGGCAAATTAGTTAGGCCGGGTATTAGCTTGCAAGGAAAGTATGAAGTAGTAGGTTATACCAACTATAAAGATATATATTACGGAAATATTAAGCCGGGAGTAAAATTAAAATGCATATCAGACGAATATGACAAACTTAATCCGCATAAAGGATTTCAACTTATTATTGCTGCCAGTTGTTCCAGTGGGACAAGTTTCAAAAATGATCTTGAACATCTTAGAAAAGGATTACCTACTACTGTAATTTTGACAAAACGAGAAACTTTTACTGATGCTAACAGTTCTACTTTCCATTCATTTTTAAACGGGATATGTAACAATAGAAAAATTACTGAAGTTATAATGGATGCTAATCGTGTTGAAAAAATTAATTTAGAAATTATAGCAAAGAAAGGGGAAGAACATGTCATGCCTTCCTGGAAGAATATAGACACATTTTATGTTGGCATTATGAATTCTGATGATATGTCTACTGAAAATTTAAATGTATCAAATATGCCAAATTCAGCATTGATTTTCCGACCGTGAGTGAGTTCAATGGATTCGAAAAAAGCAAAAGAAGTTCTTGGAAGATTAAATGCAATTAAGAAAAGGTTTGCAAGAGTTGAAGGACAGCTGGAACGAGGTAAAGAGATATTGAAAAATTCATCCAAAACCATGTATGCTGAAAGAGAAGGAAAATTAAAAAGAGTGGAAGAAACAGCTGATCAGTTCAGGGATATTGGGAAAGAAAGATTGGAAAATTATTCTGTTAAATCTGAAGCAGAATTACAACATGGAAGCACAACAATTTCAGGTCTGACAAAAACAATAGAAGACAGTATAACAACATGGAACATGAATGTCGAGCCGCGAGTATCTGAAATCCAGAAACTTCTTAAGCAAATTAATAAATCTGCACATAATGAAGCAAAGAAAGATGTATGCAAAGAAATACGTACTCTTGTATCTTCTCTGGAAGTATTTCTCAATGACTGGGAAAATACCAGAAGAACCGTAGAAGAGCAAATGAAAATCGTGATGCCTCAAATTCAGCAGATGTCTAGAAAAAGGCAGCGTAGACTTGGCATGGCAGCTTTATTGCCGCTATATTTATCACTTTCATCTGTATCATTACCTCCGAGGGCTCACTTACCTATAGAATCTGCTTCTATTGAAAGAAGAGTTGACGTAAAATTAGAAAAGCCTGTTATACCGGTAAAAGGATGTTTAACGGGTGCTTTTGTTGAAAATGACAAAGCTGTGAATGGTAGCATTGTAAATTTCAATGAAAGAGTAGGTCACCATGATGTTTATATGTCCTATACTGGCTGGGGCAGACCATTCCCAAAGGGATTGATTGAAAGAGCAAAGAGTGTTGGTTCCATAGTGCAGATAGCATTTGAGGCTCCGAAATGGGATATGAATAAAATAAAAGATGATGAATATCTCAGGAATTTTGCAAGAGCATCAAAAGAATCCGGATGCCCTATATTTTTACGATTCGCATCCGAGATGGACAGTAATAAATGGGGTTCAAATCCAGATTTGTATAAGAAAAAATTCAGGCTTGTTCATGATATAATGGAAAAAGAAGCTCCGAATGTTGCCATGGTCTGGACTATATCATCATCAAAAGGTGATTTTGAAAAATATTATCCGGGCGATGATTGTGTTGACTGGATTGGAATAAATCCTTATTGGGTTCATCATCACAGTGATAATTCTCTTTCTGATGAGTCAGTGGAAGAATTGTTAAAACCTTTAATAGATTTTGCAAAAAAGCACAACAAACCTGTACAGATATCTGAATGGGGTGTTGCACATAAATGCAAAGTTTGTGGAAAAGATGTACCTGATTATGCTATAAAGAAAATAGAAGAGTTTTATAAAATCGTTCGTGAAAAATTTCCTATAATTAAGCTTGTCACTTTTTTTGATTTTGATGCATTTTCTGAAATAGGTAGAGGCAATGATTATAGCGTTACCACTAATAGCAAGGTTGAAAGTATTTACAAAAAAGTCATATCATCTTCGTATTTTGCCAATAAACTAAGACATCCGGCATAAAAGAATGGAGACCTATATGAATATAGTAAAAGAATGGAATAAGATAAATGCACGCGTACTGGAAGTAAAAAAATTTTTAGCAGAAACTATAAAGCGTGTTGAAGAGGAAGAACAACGTCTTGAGCCATTTTCAGGTGTTGCTGAAGCACTCGGTGCTGAACTTCCAATGCATTATCATCATCTCAGAGAAGAAGTCCTGCCAACAGTTGACGAAGAACTTAATGCGTTGGTACTAATAGAACACGAAATAGAATCACGCAAACTTCTTCCTCCAGAATTTCATAGACTTCTTCCCGCACCTTCTCCAGAACTTCTTACAACCCAAGAGCATTCCCAACTTCCTGTTAAATACGAAGCACCGATGGGACATTTGGAAAAATTAAACATCCCAGCAGAGCGTGGTCATGAACTTGCGTGTGCAATGCTCAATATGCATGCGTTCATGGCTGCATCAAAACAACGTCATATATCACCTTCAAAAAATGAGCTTGTTCTAAGAATGTGCACAGCTTTGGCATTGCCACCAGAGCAACCAAGAGTCATGCATGTTATGAATGATATTATCGAAAGCGCAGTGCATTATCATCATCTCAGAGAAGAAGTCCTGCCAACAGTTGACGAAGAGCTTGAAGCTCTCAGAACCGCAGCACGCATGATAGAATCAGTTGAACCAAAATTGCTTCCTCTATCACCAGGTACAGAACCAGAGATAAGCACAGGGCAAAGCTATCTTCCTGTACGTTATGAAGAGTCATTGGAACAGAGATTGCAAAAACAGTTTACAAATATTCCAGCAATGCGTTTGGGTGCAATTGCTCATGCTGTTGAGAGCGTGCACGAGGTACTTGCATTGGTGGAGCAAAAACATCTTGTTCCTGTTAATCAAAACCAAAGAACTGAATTGAGAGACTCATTAACAAGAAAACTTTCTACAACACTTTATCCACAGCTCATGGAAATGAATGAAATGAGAAAGATTTTGAGAGCAATGCTTGAAGTCACAGAAAATGCAATGAGGCAACGACTGAAAGAACCGAAATTACTTGAAGATAAATTCAGTGGAATTTATAATGAAATCATTTCTTGGGTTTCAGAATCGAATATGATTTTAACAAACATGGAATCAAAAATATCCTACAGTGAAAAACGTTTGCAGGATGCTGGTCATGCTATGAAGAAAAAAGAATATTCATCTGCAAAAGCCCTTTACAATCAAACAGTTGCTGATGCGCATGAATATATGGATGATATAACAAGACTACACACTAAAGTAGATGAGTTTGTGCAGAGGCTGGAATCTGTTGCCTGATATCAAATCTTTTTATTATACCTGAATCAACTTTAATCAGAGAATAATGCAGTTAGTTAGATTTATATATATGCTGAAGGACATAAATTTTTGAACATAATTATATGTCCTTCAAATAAGTTCAAAGAACAGCAGTTCTTTGACTTGTCAGAAAGCTTTTAGCTTTCTGATCATACCAAAGACATTAAAAAACTCAGAACTGATGTCTTTGAGTATAATCAAAAGGTGTGTCAATGGTTGGAGCTGAGGATGTTGTCAGAGCATTGAAAGAAAATACAGGACAGACTGAAAAATTAGAGAAACGCGTTAAAAAACTATCAGATGAAGCAGCTAAAGGTACGAAAGAAGCAGAAAGAGAAGAGGCTGCAGTTGCAGAAGCTCTGGAAGAAAGAACTGCAACTAATGAGGAAAAACCTGAATTAGAAATCGTTTCACCACCAGATGAAAAAATAACAATATCTCTATTGCAATTAAAAAATCCCGGGGTTCTCGTAAAATTCAGAGTTCTTGGAGGAGATAAAGAAAATTATGATGTAAAAGTTAGTTTACATAGCGGTTTAAAAGGGCGTAATTTGTTAACTGAAAATATCAGAAAAAATTATTTCAGGGCATTTCAGTTAACAATCAAAGATTTTTCAAAAGAAAGTGGGTTATCAAAATTAGTACATCAGTCAAATGACTATGAACTTGAATTTAGAATTTTGGGAACTAATATTTTTGAAACAAGAACAATACGTGTCGTGGCTGATATTCTGCCAACAGTACCTTTGCCATCACCAGAACCAGAAGAAGAAAAAATTGCAGAAGAAGTTGAAGCTGCAGTACCAACTACACCATCAAAGGAATACCATATAGTACAAAAAATAAAAGAAGCGCGGGAACAGGCAGAGCTTGTGGAGGCAATAAAGCAGAGGAGAGTTGCCATGTATACATCGATCATGGAATATTTTTGGAATCGTGTTAAAGAAGAAAGAGGTATCATAGAAAACCAGATTAAAAAATATCTGGAAAAATCTGATAACAAGCAATTGTCAAATGAGGAATATGAAAAACTATTTGACAGGCCATTTGAAACAGCTCTGCAGCAAACAGCAAGATATGTTATGACTAGAACAGAAGAATTCAGAGAAGTAGATATGGATTTTGATGATGTAAAGAATTTTTTATCTGAATTTGAGCATGTTTGCAGAAATTCAGCATCAGGACTTTATTATTATAATTTTCATTACAAATCCCTGAAAGGCAAAACAGATGTTCCGCGTGCTTATTTGTCAGAAACCAGAACAAATATATTAAATGCGGTTTTGGGTGCTCTGCAGGATGAAGCAGAATCACGAAGAATATCAGAAGCTGTTTTTAAAAATGCTGATGCATATGCCAAAAATTTTTACGATCTCCAAAAGCAATTAGATACAAGACTTCGCTCAAAGCTTGAGCGTGGATATAATCAATATGTAAGAGGCTATGGAGAAAAAGCAGTGATAAGGACACCGTGGGGAATCAGCAAATCTGTGTATCAGCAGGGTCCTCTTTATGAAGGCTCATGGCAGGCTGGTGTTCGCGACAGTGCAATAGGAAAGCTTAAGCGAAAAAAAGAAGATCTGCTTGCACCAGGCAGAAGGCCAGAAGAAGAAACAGGAATAGAGAAAGAAATTGAAGAAGAAATAAAAGAACTTCGGCTTGAAGAGGCAGGAAAGAGAGGGCAGCCCGAAGAAACAAAAGAAGAAGTGGTGTCTGAAGATACTACAAAGCCTGATATAAGTATGGAAATTCAATCAACTAGTTCAGCTATTGAACAAATTAAACAACAACTGAAGGCTGATGGTACTTTTGATCAGGATGTTTTTGACGAGCTGGTCAAACCTTTACGTGAATCAATAGAATCTAATAGAAAAAAACAAACAACTGTTTAAAGAGGATGAAAAATGCCTGTAAGAATAGATATTCTAAGTGGACTGACTCCGGGAAATCAATATATTCCTGGCAATGATATTAGTATACAAATTGTAAGACGACCAGTAATTTCACATTCTGTTGGATCAGGTTATCACTGTGAAGCTGATGTTACAATTGTAAATACTCCTGCTGGTGGTGGCGGGTCAAGTATTACTCGTCGTACAATTTATTCACGTGATCAGTCTTTGTTTAGTGAATTTACATACAGACCAACACTCGTAGGTACAGTAGCTATAACAGCTCGTTTCAGGGATGGAACCATAGATGAAGGTGGAGGTAGAGTTATTTCTGTTGCTCCTGAAAGTGAATACGGTGTGGATTTTGATATAATGGAACCGGTGAATCAACAGACATTTGGTTCGGATGATACTGTACGATTCAGAATGCGTATGCTTATAGGAAGATCTAATGTTAATTATGAATTTACAGTATCAAAAGTAGTACCAGGAGTACCAGCTGGTGATGAAGTTGGTCAAAAAACACTTGCTGCGCGTGAATTTGCTATTGGAGGATTCGTAGATATTCCAATTCCTGCTCAAAAAATTGGCAAAGGATACCATACATTGATTGTACAAGCTATAGGTCATGACAAGTTAGATATAAAAACAAGATCAATTCAAATAGAAATAGGCAGAACTATTGGAACAGAAAAAAGGTTTTCAGGAGAAGAAATACCGACAGAAGTCAAAGGTACTGGACCGAAAAGATTCTATGATGTTGGACGGGGAGCACTTGCCACAAAAGGAGTTACAGATGAAAAATACGGGAAAAGAGCACCGCATGCTACTTTGCGTGGTGCTATTACATTTGGGAAAATGGAACTTGGGAGGCTTGCAAAAAGGCGGGCTATGATTCTTGAACAGGAATTGCGTGTTCAGATAGACAGAGCAAGGCAGGAATGGACTCGTGAACGTGATGCGCGCAGAGAGCTTGACAAGTACATGAGAAGAATAATCAGGACAGCAAGAAACAGTACTAATGATATTCTTCAGGTTGTTCAGAGCATAACAAACCCAGGTGGAGGTATGGGTGCAGCCAGAACAAGATTAGGAGAATTAATGGGGGAAAGAGCTCCTAGAGCTGGTTATACTGGTCCGATAAGGCAGGCAGATGTCACAGGTGATGCAGCTGCATTTATGATTGCTGAAAATTACAAAAGATTAGAAGTTGCTGAAAGAGCATTGTATGAAGAAATGCGACGCCAGATGCGTGCCGAGGAATTATATACAGAGCTGAGCAAGGCTCTTGCAAATGAGGCTGACCGCATATCAAAGAGACTTATCTGGAGGCTGCGGTTAAATGCTGATTTTAGAAATAACAATGATATGATTCAAAGTGCCAAGGAATTTGTTGAAGCTGAGCTGAAAAATGAAGCTGAACGACTTGCACTATTCTATCAAAGCACATTCAGGAACTGGGCAAGAAGGACATTGGGAAGAATTACGATGAGTATTGGAAATGTCTCAGATTTCTCCCAGTCACTTGGCGATATCTGGTCTTTGATTACGCATAATCTATGGGCATTGTTAACAGGGCCGTGGATTCTTGGTTTAGTCTTTTTGTTCCTGCAGTATATGATGGTGTTTTTCTACAATGGCAATTATATGTTTATCTATACAATGCCTTTACTGGGTGCGGGATTGCTGTTCCTGTTAAATTCGACAAATACACGGTATCCAATGGATGTGCTGACTTTCCTGATATCCGGTGCTATCATAGGCTATGATGCGGTTATACTCATTATTGCATTGCATATAGATTTATTTGTCAGTACATTCTGGCTCTGGATGATATTCTTGATACTCGGGTTCCTTGGTGCGTTCCAGATATTTGGCCCGGGTGGGTTTAATGCATTAGTTCCTATAACCATAGCTGTAATTGTTTTTGGTTACTTTGCAATGGGTCCTTATTCGCAGGTTTATCAGAGATCAATTGATGAAATACAAAAGCCACTTAAATCTGCATATGATGTTGGCCGTTCTATACTGGATAATGTTATACTATTAGCAACAAATCCAACTGAATGGTATGCAAAGCAGCAGATGGTTAATGTCCGGCCAGAACGGCCGATGGATTATCCAAAGGCTTTAGAAATACAGTCAATAGAAGGACTGCCTGAGACCACACCAAAAGGTGAAAGATTCTCAATAGTTGTTATTGCTGATAATAAAGGAGATTTACCAGTAACAGACATAGAGATGATAGCTGGATGTAATGAGTTCTGTAATTCCGGTGGTGCCAGTGCATCTCTTGGCAGAAATACTCTAAGGCCGGGTGAGGCTACGAGATTTGAATTGAGGGACATTATAGCAACTGGCTTTGAGGATTCAGCTAATATTGACAAGTCTGCGTGGATATCATTTGCAAAGGTCAGTGTAAATATTTCATACAGCTATTCAACCAAATCCAATTTACTGGTTGAAATAATGACTGATGAAGAGATTCAAAGGAAATTCAGGGCTGAAGAAAAAGTTTTCCGGCCGATTGTGAGTGCTGTGGGAAAGGTTGGTCCTGGTCAGGTATCATTAAATGTCGGGCCCCAGCCATTGAAATCAGGTTCAGATTCATTATTATTAGCTTCAATATCAAATTCAAGATTTGACGGCTTTGTGCGATTAAGTCCGGGTGACAATATAATCATAAAACTACCGCCTGAAGTCGGGACAGGACTGGTTTGCAGTAACAGTGCTTCGTCCGGCTTCTATGACTGCATTACAACTATAGATGAAGATGGCGTAAGCGAGAAAGCAACATGCACAATGCACACAGAGCATGACATTCCGCCATTTAAATTTAATGCTATTGTTCCATTTCTGTGCAAATTTACATCAAGAAGTGATATTGCAACATCAGCTACAGGCTTAATCAGAGCTGAATTGCCGCACTACAGGTTTATACTACAGAAAGAAAAAGATATTCAAGTAACGCCACCAATGGGAATAGTCAAGGGCGAGGATACAGAGGGATTGGTGCCGGGTGTTGGGGCTGGGGTGGCGACGTGGCCATCCTCGGTTCAGAGAATTTCAACATGTTTTGGTGCTACAGGCAGCCAATGGAGTCTGGGTTATCATACTGGAATGGACATTTCAAATCCAGGATCGGGTGATGTAGGTGAGCCTGTTTATGCTGTATATGATGGAGAGGTTGTTGGTGCTGATCTCGCTGACTGCCATCTTAAAATTGGAGAAGGTGGTGGAGATCCATATGGAAGTTGTATAAAAATAAAACATAAAGATTCGGATGGAAATACATTCTATACATTCTATGCTCATTTAGAATCTATTACACAAACTCTTCGTAGTGCTTCTCGCGATAAATCAATACCGGTCAAAGCAGGCGAACAAATAGGAACTATTGGTTATTCAGGTTTCGAGGACCCTAACAATGCTCATCTTCATTTTGAAGTGCGTACTGGAGAAAATGGTGGATTTAGAGATTTCATCTGGCCTTGTATTTTGTTCCCAGACAAATGCAATGTAAAAGACGGCAGAGGAAGAGATTGCAGTAAATGTCCAAGCAATCTTGTTGAAAAATGCAAACCAGACCTGCTGCATCTGGGCGGGATTGCGACGCAGCCTATAGCAGGTTCTGTTATTGAGAAAATAGTTATAATATCCAGAGAACACAATGTTCCTGAAGATTTAGCATTAGCTGTAGCTGAACAAGAAAGCAGTTTGGAGCATTATAATCCACCCGGAAGCACAACAGTTAAAGTTTCTAGAGATGGTGGTGTTGGTCTCATGCAAATAACTAATAGTCCCAACGCTCATCCCGGATGTTTTACCCCAACCATTACTGATAATATCTGTAAAGGACCGAGATGTTCGCAAATTGGAAAAAACCCATATGATATTGAATGTAACATAGAGTCCGGTATAAAATTATTAAATGGTAATTATGAAAACGGACCAAAAGTTTTCCCCTATCGAGCAGATAAACCAACATACAGAGGATGGCAATTAGCATTAAGAAAGTATAATGGATGGGGAGCTGGTGGTGATCCACAATATGTAGAGCATGTTGAACCGAGAATGTCTAAATATCAACAATATAGAACTGTTTCAAATTATCCAACAAGATAGAAATATCAGATTCAAGTCCCTACCTACATAATGCGAATAGCAAAAATCTTCCTGTTAAACTTTTCAGCCAGCTCATTCATCTACTTTTAACTTAACTTCGCCACTTTTATAGATTTCTTTTGATTTATGCATGATTTTTCAGCCTCCAACGAACCATGACGCATTTGATAGATTTTTATAGATGCGTCTTCGTACTTGATGGAGAGCCTGAAAAATCTTTTATTAACTGTAAATAAAGTATAAAACCGCCGCCAATAGTAGATTGGTTTATTCCAGAAGCTCTAATAAAAAATAACATGAACAAAAGTCAGTTAAAAAATTAGCTGACGAGCGGAGCGAGTCAGCTTACTTGCATTTCCGTATTTTTTCAATCATTTTCTTTGTTTCTTTTTTAACTTCATTCACTTCCTTCTTTATGTCTCCTTTCCTGATATTATTGGTTCTGACTT
Organism: Candidatus Aenigmatarchaeota archaeon; assembly: GCA_018304635.1. Classification (GTDB taxonomy): domain Archaea; phylum Aenigmatarchaeota; class Aenigmatarchaeia; order GW2011-AR5; family JACRMX01; genus JAGVVW01. Next base: position 19,854 of record JAGVVW010000006.1, on the reverse strand, counting down.
GTTTTTGCAGTTTTTCAGTCAGCTCTTCAAGTGTTTTCATTCTTTCCTGACTATATAAAAATTGTTTTACAGCAAAACGTATCAGCTCTGTTTTTGTTGTATATTCTCCGGAATTAACCAAAAGTTCTATTTTTTCCAGATCCTTATCGGGTAAATTCAACAGCAGTTTCTGTCCCATATAACTCACCATATATAAAAGATATATACTTTGGATATATTTAAATCTTTACCGCTAAATAAGTTCCCGTGTTTTCCAGATTTTAAATTTGTGTCTAATAACTATAAAATCAGAATCAGATGACCATATCCCGTCGTGGTCTTTTATAGATAAGGCCAATGCAACTAACGGGATATCAGACCTGTCTCTATAACCTATTAATTCATTAGCCTCGTTCCATTTATTTTTGATGAATTCGTAATTAACCATCAAAATCGGAAGTGATTTGATTAATGTCAATGCATCATTTCTTGATAAACCCCTCTTAATTCTCAAAAGCTTGAAAATCTCCATAATAGTAAATTCGGTTGTAATGAAAATATAGTTTTCAGAAAACAAAACCCTGTTCTCCAAGCCTTTGTATACCAAGGCAGAATAAAGGACATTTGTATCTATTAATAAAATCATTGGCTTCCGATTTCCCGGTGTCGTTTCTTCCATAAAAATAGTATAACCACAAAACTTAAATTCCTACATATTAGGATTTAATATTATTTGGGGTGTTTCCGTTTTGATATTTTATTGGGTGGGCAAATAATTTATTCATCCAGTGGAGCTTTCTTCATGTCATTCAGATTTTCTGAAGGATTGCCGTTGATATATGGTATGATGACAACGTCATCTCTTTTTAATTCATCAGCCTTTTCATTAACATCTCTCTCTGCTCCTCTAAAAGTGAATGTTTTTATCTGTTCGGATTCATCTGTGTAAGGTATACCAAATTCTAGTTTGCGGACATCAACGCTATAAAGAGACTTTTCTCCATTCAGATATCGTTGCTCATTTCCAACTATTCCTGTAACATATGCTGGGCCATCATATTCAGTAGCCTCGCGCTTTCCAGCGCATCCCCTCAGTCCAAAATATACCACTCCGACTAAAATAGTTCCAGCAATTGCGGTAAGACATCCTTTTCTGTAATCAAGTCTTCTATACTGTGATAGTGGTATTCTGTCATCTTCACATGATTCGTTTATTTCCATATCAATCACACAATACTTTAATTATCATATAGTGGTTATAATACTATTTAAAGCTTTTGGTTAAACAGCAGAAATGGTTTTATGAAGATTTCCTTTGCCCAATTTACGAAACGAAGACGCATCTATAAAAATCTATCAAATGCGTCATGGTTCGTTGGAGGCTGAAATGTTGGAAATTTTCAATTTCCGAAACATGTAATTCCAAAGGAATTACAATGAATCATGCTTGAAATGAAAGCAATTGATAGGTTTTGCAAAGTTCTCAATCTTTAAATCATATTAATTTTATTTTGATATAATAATCATTGCCTATATAACGCGAACAGTAGAAAGAATAAAAGCCTTCATTGAAAACTATAAACTATGCGATGCATGGTTACAGGCGGTGCAGGATTTATCGGGAGATGGCTCTGCAAGTCTTTGCTGGAGAAAAATAATGATGTTCTCTGTGTAGATAATCTGATAACAGGCAGCGAAACAAATATCAAAGAGTTTATGAAAAATTCCAGATTCAGTTTTATGAAACATGATATTGTCCAGCCGCTCTATGTAGACGGGATAGATGAAATTTATCATTTGGCCAGCCCAGCCAGCCCTATACATTATAGAAAATATAATGTTGAGACTATGCTGGCAAATTCTGTCGGAACAATGAATATGCTTCAGCTTGCTAGAGAAAATAATGCAAAGTTTCTTTTTGCCTCAACTTCTGAAATATACGGTGACCCGAAAGAACATCCCCAGAAAGAAACTTATTTTGGAAATGTAAATCCCATTGGTCCGAGAGCCTGCTATGATGAATCCAAGAGATTTGGCGAGGCTATGACAACATGTTTTCCTGATGTTTATGTTCGTATAATACGGATATTCAATACCTACGGGCCCTATATGTCAGCTAATGACGGCAGAGTCATGCCAAATTTGATTAATCAGGCTCTGACTGATAAATTCATGACTATCTATGGTAACGGCAGTCAAACACGGTCTTTCTGTTATGTTGATGATTTAGTTAAAGGAATATATGTTGTTATGGATAATTTTCATAAAGGGCCAGTAAATTTAGGCAATCTAAACGAAATAACAATACTTGAACTGGCTGAAAAAATAAAACAGCTTACAAATTCAAAATCAAAAATTATTTTTCATCCTCTGCCAAAAGACGATCCAACAAGGAGAAAGCCTGATATTACAGTTGCACGATCGCTTGGTTGGCAGCCTGAAATAAACTTGAACAGCGGGCTTGAAAAAACAATAGAATATTTCAGACAACTGAAGTGAGAAGTTTTTTCAAAGTTTTAAAAAAATACTAAAAATGCAATTACATTATTATCCCTAATAAGTTTTTCAGCATCTTTGAAATTCAACGTCATTTGCATCAAAGCTGTCGTATGCATCTGAAGGACAATTTGTACTGGATACTAAAATTTCTTTTATTTTTGAGCTGGAATTGAAACCAGTGCAGTCTGCTTCGCTCAAAATTGTAAGATTAACCATATCACCAGCACCAATTTTCGTTATGTTGGCGCTGAATGAAAATACCGAGCCTGTTTTGTTTGTTATGTAAATATTTGATGCATATATTGGAATTTCACCACTGTTTTTTACTATTGTTATTATTGTATGATTTGCATTCGTGCAGGTGGAGTTGCAGTCTATAATAAACCGGTCAATGTACATATCAGCATAGGTGCACCGCAAGCTTGTTTCGCTTTGATTTTTAATTGTTTCAGCCTGATCTGAGCTAATCTGCTTTACCCAATTGCTTACGATTATCCACGAGGCAACAGCTATAATAATCAGAACAGCGCTAGCTATCAGTGGATCAACGCCTTTTGACATATGTATAACTTGTTTTTGAGTTTATAAATTGTTTGAGTTAAATTATAACTATGACAAAAATAACTGTTACATTTTTAGGGACAACTGCTTCAATACCAACAGCAAAGCGAAATCATCCAGCTGTTCATTTAAATTACCAGTCATATATGGAGCATAATTTTCTTTTTGACTGCGGCGAAGGAACACAGCGCCAGATATTCAGCAGCAATGTAAATTTTATGCGAATAGATCATATTTTTATAACTCATTGGCATGCTGATCATTTTGCAGGGTTGTTTGGGCTTCTGGAAACAATGGGACTTGAAAAAAGAAAAGAACCCCTGCATATATATGCGCCAGAAGCTGATAAATTTTTAGAAAGGCTGTTGAATCTGGGCTATTCTTCAAAACCGTATGAGGTTATTCAGCATAATGTAGAGTTTGAAGGCAATGAAATTCAGATTCTGTTGAATGAAAGCGAATTTCAGATAGTTTCTATACCTGTAAAGCACGGTGTGCCAGCTGTTGCCTATGGATTTTTCGAAAAAAACAGACTGAAGGTTGACAAAGAGCAGATAGAAAAGCTAAAACTTCCAAGCCAGGGGCCTTTTTATAAAAAAATAAAAGAAAAAGGTTCAGCGACTTTTAAAGGCAGAGAATATAAATTAGAAGAATTATGCTTTGTTGAAAAAGGCAAGCACGTTGTATACAGCGGAGATACTATGCCATGCAGAAATATTGTCAAAATTTCAAAAGATGCAGACCTTCTTATTCATGATTCCACTTATTTTGAAGATATGAAAAGAAAACATTCTAGTCTTGATCAGGTAATTCAGCTGGTTAAGGATGCTGATGCTAAGCAGGTTATCCTGACGCATATTAGCAGGCGATACCAGAACGAAAAAGAACTTGAAGACAAAATAAAACCCCTGAAAAACTTCAGAATTGCAAAAGATTTCATGGAAGTTGTAATTTAAATCATGCAGTTATCAATATCTTCATGGGCATAACGTATCATCCTGCCAGCGACATAAATGAACTTGCGAATGTTATCGTCGAGAAGTTAGATTTTGATCATATAGATATGAGCAGAGTCATATTTCTTCGCAGTGCTGGTTCAAAAAGCCAGTATACTCTGGCTCGGTGCCATACTTTGCCGAGAGTTATGCAGAAAGCACTGGGAATGAGACCGCATTATGTTATTGAGGTTGTTTCTGAAAAGTTCGACAGACTCGAAGAGGAAGAAAAAATAAAAACAATTATTCATGAATTAATGCATATTCCAAAATCATTTCGCGGCGGATTCAGGCATCATGCAGATTATGTAACACGAAGGCAGGTTGAAATGATGTACAGGGATTTCACTGAAAGGCTATAGACCCGTGAAATTATTTAAAACAGCATAATCGGCGAGTTCGGGGTGAATAAAAACAGGCTATAGCCGATCACTGTCAGTACAAGCGAGTGCTTGATTCCCGCAACTAATCTTCCTTCAGCCATTTTTCCGATTGCTATGCCTGCAAATATTCCCTGAATAATCGTAAGATTTCTGAACATTTCATTGAACATTGCCTGATTGCCTGTATCCTGACCGATCTGGAATGCCGGAATAAGAAAATTAGCAAGCCCGTACATAACTCCTAAAAACACTATATATATGAGATAACCATTTAGCATCTGAGAATAAATCCTAATAGAACGCTTTTGTTTTATTTTTTCCATTTCCTGAATAGAGCTGGCTACTGCTTCCAGTACTGTATCAATTGAACCGCCGGATTCATGGGCTTCTATTATTGTATTCACAGTGCGTCCAATAACCCTGCTTTTGGTTTTTTGAGCAAATACATTCAATGTATTTTGAAATGATATTCCCCAGTCAAGCTTTGAGCTGATTTCTTTCACATGCAGCGTCAGAACATCGTAATCATTGTATTTTACACTGCGTATAGCCTGCGGGAGAGTCATTCCGTTTTTAATATTTGCAGTTACATCTCTCAGAAATATTGGAAACAACTGTTCTATTTTTTTAAGCCTGGAATATGTTTCATAATGATATGCAACAGGGATTCCGAGCCCAATCATCACAATCACGATATTTAGTGTAGTAAACAGAATACTATAAGACTGGAGATAGGTTATATTAAAATAAAGCATTAAGGCAGCTAATAAAATTGAAACTATTGTTATTGATTTTGCATCCATGTTCTTCACCTATACTGTCGGCTGGCTATAATGTACAAACGCCAGAAAAAATACATTAACCATTGGGATTATTACATAAATTCCGAGGTTCATCACTGTTGTTATGTCCATATCCATTATTCTGCCGCCTATTAATGACATTATGGACAGTATCGAAACAAAAAATAACGGCGCAGCTATCAAAACAGCTGTATAAAAATCAGCGTATGTTGAAAGTGCGGTCAGGTACCGCTCTCTTTTTAATTCATATTCAAACAGTGCATCTTTGGCAGATGCTTCCAGATATTTTTTTAAGTCCCCGCCTGTTTCAATTGTTGAAATTATTCCATATAAAAACTGCCTGAAGTTTTCAGAAGATACCCGTTCAGCAGCATCTTTAACAGCAGCTGTTGTATCCATGCCAAAAGCGTTTATATTTCTTATTATTTTTTCTGAAACATTTTTTATTTCACCGTATTCAGGTACATGGCTAATCAATTTAAACATTACATGAGGCGGCACGCCGCTGGCTGCTATAGCTGCCATATGGTTTAATGCAAATGGCATATTAGCTTCAATACTGTTTTTTTTATTTACAGAAACCTGAAAAGGATATGTGTGAAATATTACGAGACATGAAAAAAATCCTATGAAACCCATTATAAGTCCGGATGCAATAGAATACAACAACGACTGACCACCTATCATGCTAAACATTGTTACAGTATATGCCAAAATTATAATGAATGACAGGAAAGAATAGAAAAACATCTTTCCTATGTAAAGATCATAAACGATATTCATATGCGATCGAGCAAGGCTTTGCTGAAGAGGTTTAAGGTAATCTGGAAAATACTTCATCCCGAAATTTCTGAATTTCTGGATAAAAAATCTATATGTTATTTTCATTCCTACACCTTGTTCATGGTTTTCATAAATTTTTCAGGGTCTTTTGTATAAAGTACAATATATTTCGCAACATCCTTCCAGCTTGAAACTTTTCTATCTATCATCCATTGCAGAATTTGTTTTTTTCTTTCCGATTCTTCTTTTATTTTTTCTTTCGTAATGCCTTTTTCATTTAATATTTTATCAAATGTTTTTGAATGTTCCGCATATCCAAAAGAATCTTCTGCGGGATTCCATTTGAATACGCTTTCACTGTCAATGTCTTTTGTTATGGGATCAAATGCTCCTAGTTCTGAAATTTCTTTTATTCTCCTACCCTTTTCTTTTGAGTGTATCATTACTATAATAAGATCCAGAACCTCGATAAGTGACGGCGAGAGGTCTATAGGTCTGGTTATAAGCCTTTTTATCATATCATTTATACTTCCTGCATGCATGGTGGATATGCTTGCATGTCCACTAGCCATTCCCTGAAACATTATTGCTGCTTCTTCTCCACGAACTTCACCTACAATCAAATAATCAGGGTTTTGCCTGAAACTTTCTTTCAGCAAATCAAACATGCTTATTTCACCAATCTCTGTTCCAGTGAATCCTGATCTTGTTACTCCAGGTATCCAGTTTTCGTGACTGAGATTTATTTCTCTTGTATCTTCAATACTGACTATTTTTGAATTAGGATCTATAAACATACAAATAGCATTGAGCAACGTTGTTTTTCCTGTCGATGTTCCGCCGGTAATTAAAATATTTACTCCATTTTCAACTGCGATCCAGAGATAAGCCATCATATCCAGAGAGCATGTGCCAAGATCTATCAAATCTATTGGAGTCAGGGGTTCCTTGGAAAATTTTCTTATGGAAAATGTAGGGCCACGAGTAGTAACATCCTGTGATAACGAAGCCTGAACACGGGTTCCATCGGGAAGAGAGCCGTCTAATAAAGGTTCTGCATAACTTATATAGCGATCACATCTTTCTGCCATCTTAATAACGAATTCTTTTAATTCAAGCCCATCTTCAAATATTATATTTGTTCGGACTGATCCTAATTTCCTATGTACAATAAAAATCGGTGTGTTTGTGCCATCACAGGAGATGTCTTCGATTAAAGGATCTTCGAGCAAAGGTTCGATCTGGTTCAGGCCAATGAAATTCCTGTAAAGGTAATACATGACATTGAGATATTCCTGATCTGATAGTGTTATGCCATAATCCATGAGCAATTTTTTAGTTGAAATTTCGAGAAAATTAACCATTTTATCTGCATTTTTTATTTTATCGAAACTGATATCTATGCTTTGTGTCAGACCGATTTTAATTTTTTGCAAAACCTTTTTTTCACGTTCTGAAAGCTTCGGTTCAATTACATTGTAAATAGTGTCATTGGTTCCGGGATTCCACCTTATACTGACATAAACATACGGCCTTATTAATGAATAGTTTACAGGCCTGCTTTTGTCCCATTTTACTGAGAGTATTTTAAGGCTGGGCAAGACTTTAAAAGGTGGATACTTTTCCTTGTTTCTGTTTTTTTCAGGTTTTGCATAACGCAGAATATTTAGCATTGTTTCTGCGCGGGATTGCGGCTTATAATGAATTTCTTCCTGCTTTTTCCTTTTTAGTTTTCTGTAAAGCATTCCGCGTGCAGATTTTAGTTGAGACATAAGCTTCATGATTTATATAGTGTATTTCTCGGTATTAAAATATACTTTTTCTTTTCCAAATTTACCGCGACCTGCTTAAATTGCTTGTTCTTGATTTTCTGCTGCGTCCGGGCTTTATAATATGCCTGTGCCGGGCGCATGACGGGCATGCATATGTTTTTCGGGTGAAAGAACTGACAAAACGGGGATCTATCTGTTTTCGCAAAACAGGATCATTTATGCCGAAAGATTTATAACTCGTGAAAGTTTTCCATTTAGGCACAATCTTTCCGCAGAATTCGCAGCGAACACTGGTTTCCTGGCCTTTGCTTTTTGTATGATGATATTTTCTTCTATATGGTGCACCCATAAATCTAACCTTTCTTTTTAGAAAAAAGAAAGCTTAAGTTCACCAAAGAAAAACACTTTGGCAACTTCGTTGCATATATGTGACTAAGTTACGCAATTCACAATATATTCATCAGCTTACTTTTTCTTTTTTATTATTTCTCGATATATTTTTCAATGATCTCCCTAACAGTTTTCTGGTCAGCTCTGTTTTTGGTTTCTTTCATAACCTGTCCGAGGAGAAAATTCATTGCTTCGGGTTTTCCTGATTTAACATCGTTTACAGCCTTTATATTCTTTTTCAAAACAATTTTAATAATATCTTTCAGCTGTTTTTTATCAGATATGGTATCCATATCTCTCAGGAATTTTTCTGTGTTTTTGCCTTCAGCTATTTTTCTCAGGGCAAGTTCAGCAACACGCTCTGTTATTTGTTTTTTTTCAAGCTTTTCTAAAATGTCTAAAATATCTTCTGCTCTTATATTTGTCTGCTGTATCCTTATGTTATTGTAATTTAATGTCTTAAGGAGGACACCTGCAAAAATTTTGCCTGTAATTTCAGGATCTGTCTTTTTTACTACCTGCTCAAACATTTCAGCTAAAAACGGGTCGTGAGCAATGGATATGGCAGTTTCTTTAGAAATCCTATACTGTTTTTGATATCGTTTTACTTTTTCAGGGGCCATTTCAGGTATTTGTTTTTTTATTTCATCTAGCCTGCTTTGTTTGATTGTTATCATAGGAAGGTCATTTTCAGTTATATAACCGTAATCTTCTTCATGTTCTTTTTTTCTCAGGAGCTTTGTTGTATTTGATCCAGAGTCCCATGTTCTGGTTTCCTGAATAATTTGTTGCCCCCTTCTTGTCATGTTTTCCTGTCTCGTGATTTCATATTGTAGTGCTTTTTCAACATCCCTAAAGCCTGATATGTTTTTTATTTCAACCCTTTCACCGCTGGTTGAAATATTAGCATCCACACGCAATGCACCTTCGCGCAATGCATTGTAAACTTCGAGGTATTCTAGTACTGAAGATATTTTATCAAGAAATTCCCTTGCCTGCTTTGGGGTCTCAAAATCCGGCTGTGTTACAATTTCACACAAAGGCACACCTGACCTGTTGTAATCTATCAAAGTATAGTCAGCATTTATTATTCCACCACCGATATGAATAATTTTTCCAGGATCTTCTTCCATATGAACGCGCCTTATTCTTATTTTTTTGCTATCTATCTCGACAATACCGTTTTCAGCCAGTGGTACTTCATACTGGGATATCTGAAAGTTTTTTGCCATATCATTATAAAAGTATGATTTTCGCGAAAAAAACATTTTATTCCTGACTTTGCAATTTAAAGCAATGCTGATTTTTATAGCAGAATCAATCACAGCCTTGTTTATTCTCGGTTTGCTTCCAGGCATGCCCATGCACGTAGGACATACATTGGTGTTAGGTTCAGCTACAACATTATTTACACACCCGCAAAACATTTTTGTTTTTACGTTAGATATTGCAACATGAACCTCAAGCCCGATTTTTACCATGAGAATAACTTGTGCCAGAACATATTAAAGTTTCGTTGTTCAGTATATTGGGAATTAAATCCCAAAACCTTAAATCCATCCAGTTCTTCATATTATTTATGAAAGTCTCAGTATTAATCCCGACCAGAAACAATGCCCATGTACTTGAACAAGCGCTGAAAAGTCTTGTAAAGCAAAAACCAGATGAAATAATAATTATAGATGGGCATAGTACTGACAATACTGTTGAGGTTGTGAAAAAATACAAGGCGAAAATTGTTTTTGAAAGTACAGGCACTCGCGGTGGGGCGTGTAATGTTGGTGCTGATACAAGTAAAGGCGATATTCTGGCTTTTACAGATGATGACTGTATTTTTCCTGAAGACTGGATTAAAAAAATAAAGCATGCATTTTCCAAAGACGTGGATGTTGTTGGTGGTGATGACATCGAGGAGAAAAATGCGACTGTATTCAGGCAGGCTCTTTTCCAGATTGATATTGCAAAATCAAAGTCATTTATTGAGGATTTCAAAAGGCTTCGCGGATGCAATACAGCATATCGCCGTGACTTTTTCATGAAACATAAATTCAATACAAAGCTTACGGGCATAGAAGAAACTGAGATGCACCAGCGAATGAAAGAAGCAGGCGGACTAATGATATTTGACAGGAATATTTTTGTATATCATAAAAGAAGAAGCAGTTTCAGAAAGCTGTTCAGGCGTGTCTATACTAATGGCCAGTCAAGAACACTGCTTGTTTCCTATAATAAAAAATTTCTGGAACCAATGGACATTATCGCACCTGCAGTTATTTTGGTTTTATTGGCGAGTATAGTGTCTGCTATTATAAACCCTGTTTTTCTGGAAGTCGTGATTCTGACTGGGATGATTTGCTATCTGGCAAAGCCAGCTGTAATACTTTCGAAAACAAAAAACTGGAAGTATTATCCTTTATTAATTCCTATCCTAATAGTACGCGAGCTGGGATTTGGGTTGGGTGTTTTGAGAGGATTTATGAGAAGAAAGTAGATCTATGCCAATAAGAGCCTGTCTATTTTTTTTACAGACATATTCATGTTAACCTTCATTATTTTACCTTTTTTTTCAAACCCAAGACGCAGCCTGAATGATTTTTTCTTCCTGCAAGTGATCTGCGATTAAATGCAGGCCAACTGGAAGTCCGTCAACAAAACCACAGGGCACTGAAATCATCGGAACACCTGCTAAATTCGGTGGTACAGTAAGAACATCCATCTGATAATGTTCCATTGGTGTAAGTTTTTCAATATCTGAAAATTTCGGTGCAGTAATAGGCATTGCAGGCGAAGCAATTATATCAACATTTTTAAATACTCTTTTGAAGTCATTGATAACAAGGGTCCTGACTTTCATAGCTTTTAAATAATATTGGTCTCTATAGCCGGACATTCTTGTAAATGTTCCGAGAATTATTCTTCGTTTAGCTTCAGCATTAAAGTTTTTCGTTCGTATTTTTTTGTAATGATCATTGAAACTCTCAGCTTTTGCTATCTCGTTCTGTACACCATAACGGAGTCCACAATATTTTGCAAGGTTTGTTGAAGCTTCTGCTGTTGCAATTATATAATATGCAGATAATGCATATTTAGTGTTCTCAAGTGAAATTTCCTGATAGGTTGCGCCCAAAGATTCTAATTTTTTTACAGCATTCCACACGGTCTTCTGGATTTTCTCATCCACCTGCATATATTCTTTTGGTATACCTATCTTTATTCCCTTTATAGGTTTATCTAAAACTTTTGTGTAGTCTTTTTTTTCAGTTTTCAGCGAGGTCGAATCCCTCGAATCATGGCCTGCTATAATATTCAGGCTAAAAGCAATATCAAAAATATTTTTTCCAAGTACCCCGATTTTATCCAGTGAATTAGCATAATCAATCAGACCATAACGAGAGACAAGACCATAAGTCGGGGTTAATCCATAAACACCGCAGAATGCTGCTGGCGATGAGATTGAACCGCCAGTGCTTTCACCAATAGAGATATGAGGAAATGTCGCAGCTTTTGTTATCCCGCCACAACCACCTGAACTGCCGCCGCAGCTTCTTTCCGAGTCAATCGGGTTTTTAGGTATTTCATAATCACTATAAACTGAAAATGTACCAAAACCAAAACAATCCTGGTTTGTTTTTCCAAGTATTGCTCCATTTTCTTTTTTTAAATTTTCAACAACATGTGCGTCAAAAACGGGTTTATACCCCTCAAGAATTTTTGAGCCTGCAAATGAGCCAATGCCTTTTGTGCATATACAGTCTTTAATGCTTACTGGCAAACCAAACATTTTTTTAGTAATTTTTTCAGGATTTTTTTTCATTTCAAGTTTCACAACCTCTCGAAGAAATCCATATTTTTTATTGAGCTTTTCTGTTTCTCTGTTTACATAATCTGCAAAGTCAGAATAATCAATATCATCATTAGCAGAACGCGTTAAAAATTCTTCAATAGTTATGTCTCTGAACATTACACAGCCCTCGGTGCTTTTATATATCCTTTTTCATTATTTTTGGAATTTTCAAGAGCTTGTTTTTGTGAAAGTGGATCTTTTATATCATCCTCTCTGAAAACGTCTTTGATTTCAACAGGATGAAAACTGGGTTTTGCATCTTCAGCCTGATCCAAAATCCTAAAAGCTTCAAGTATTTTTTCCAGCTCAATCTGAAACTGGACTTTTTCCTTTTCACTGAGTTCAAGCCTCGCAATTTGCGCAACTTTTTCAACAGATATCATAATAATTTCTTCTCTGGAAAAGTTAAAAAGATATATCATAAGTATTTATCATGAAAATATACATAGCATCTGATCATGCCGGGTTTGAATTAAAAAAAGCCCTGTTGTTGGAAAATAATGAGAAATTCATTGATCTTGGACCCTCTGAGTTTGACAAGGATGATGATTATCCTGATTATGCAGGAAAACTAGTTAGCAAACTCAATAAAAATGATTTTGGCGTTCTGATATGCGGTTCAGGGCAAGGCATGGCTATGGCTGCTAACAAACTCGGATCACGGGCTGCATTATGCAGAAATGAAGAGGATGCAATTGATAGTAGAGAGCATAATGATGCGCGAATTGCATGCCTGGGTGCGAAGTACACGACAAAGGAACTGGCTGAAAAAATTATAAATTGCTTTGTTGAAACCAAGTTCAGTGGAGAAGAGCGGCATGTGCGACGAATCGGAAAAATCTGACATATTGTGAATTGCGTAACTTATGTCCATAAAATATGGCAATTCATAATATGATAATTGCATTTTAATATGTCATATAAACTATGCAATTATCCATATTGGTTCTGTTATCATAAAGAATTAAAGCATTGCACTCAATTTTTAATTATGATACATAAAGCAGTTATACCTGCTGCTGGTATGGGTACACGGCTACTGCCAGCTACTAAGGAACAGCCAAAAGAAATGTTGCCGGTATTTTGTGAGTTTCAGAATGATGTAATTGTTAAGCCTACATTACAGGTAATTTTTGAAAATATTTATTCATCAGGTATAAGGGAGTTTTGTTTCATTACAGGCAGAACAAAGCGTGCTATTGAGGATCATTTTGTTCCCCATAATAATCCATGCATAAAAAAACAAATCAAGCCGTTGGATGATTTTCATGAAATTTTGAATAAGTCCAGAATTTATTGGATAAACCAGCATGAACCGCATGGTTTTGGTGATGCTGTTTTGCATGCAAAGCATTTCATAAACAACGAAAACTTTCTTGTACATGCTGGCGACACCATTCTCAGTGCTAAAAACATAAACATATTAAGCAGATTGTTTGATATTCATGAAAAATATAGACCAGATGCTACCATTATTATTCATAGACCAAAGGACATACAGAACTTTGGAGTTGCTGAAACAACGATTATCTCAGAAGGTGTGCATAAGGTTTTGGGCATTGAAGAGAAGCCCGAACATCCGAAAACTGATCTGGCTGTCCTTCCTGTTTATGCTTTCAATCCTATAATCTTCAAGGCTTTGGAAAATACAAAGTCTGATAAGAAAGGGGAATTACAGGTTGTAGATGCTATACAGCTTATGATAAATTGGGGTCTTGAGGTTATTGCCATGGAATTAGGCACAGAAGAAATTCGGTTGGATATTGGAAATCCACAGTCATATAAAGAAGCGCTGTCTTATGTAATACCAGAGGCAAAATTGTGAAATGAAGTGGTGAAAAGGAGAGATTAATGGAAGAAATAAGAAGCTTAACATCCCAAAGTAAATTAGGAAGGTGGGTAAAATGAAAAAGATAGGGCAAATAAAGTCGGTACTGGCTAAAAATAAGAAAGAATTAAGGGAAAAATATAAAGTAAGAGAATTGGGTATATTTGGTTCTTATGCAAGAGGGGAACAGAAAAAAAGAAGTGACGTAGATATCTTGGTAAAATTTAACAAAAATGCCTCGCTTTTTGATCTGGTCGGAGCAGCAGATTTCCTTGAGAACAAGCTGAAAATTAAAGTGGATATTGTTTCAGAAGGAGGTATAAGACCAGAATTAAAAGACAATACTCTAAAAGAGGTGATTATGGTATGAAAAGAGATGTTAATTTATTCGTAAAAGATATTGTCGATTCTATGGGATTGATTTGTGAATTTTGTAAATGGAGGCCTGATTTGTGAAAATTCTTGTGACAGGTGGTGCTGGATTTATTGGCTCGCATATTATTGACAAATTAGTTGAAAAGCATGAAGTTATTGTATTGGATAATTTTGATCTCCAGGTGCATAAAGCCAAGCCAAATTACCTGAATGAAAAAGCAACATATATCGAGGGTGATGTCAGAGACAGGCATGTTTTATCCAATGTTCTGGAAGGATGCGAAGCTGTTTTTCATGAAGCTGCTGTTGTTGGTGTTGGTCAGTCAATGTATCAGATTCACAAATATATGGATGTGAATACTCTGGGAACATCACAGCTTCTGAATATTCTTGTTAATGAAGAGCATGATGTTAAAAAGCTGGTTGTGGCTGCTTCAATGTCCAGCTATGGCGAAGGTGCTTATAAATGCGGCAATTGTGGAATTGTTTTTCCTTTTTTGAGAACAGAAGAGCAGATGAAACAAAAGAAATGGGAGCTGATATGTAAATGTGGAAAGCCTCTGCATTCAATTCCTACAAAAGAAAATAAATACCAGTTTGCAAATTCTGTTTATGCATTGTCCAAAAAAAATCAGGAAGAGCTTTGCCTGATGGTTGGCAGGACATACGGCATTCCAACAACAGCATTGCGCTATTTTAATGTTTATGGACCAAGACAGAGCCTGAGCAATCCTTATACAGGAATTGCTGCTATTTTTCTTTCCCGGTTAAAGAACAATAACATACCAGTTGTTTATGAGGATGGATTGCAAACAAGGGATTTTATCAATGTTTCTGATATTGCTGATGCGAATATTTTTTCATTGAATAATCCGAATACTGATTACAGAGTTTTTAATGTTGGCTCAGGTTTGCCAATTTCAATAAAATCAATTGGTGAGACTCTTGCAGCAATGCTTGGCAAAAAAATACATCCTCAGGTAACTGAAACTTTTCGCAAAGGAGATGTCAGGCATTGCTATGCTGACATTACTGCATTAACTTCACTGGGCTGGAAACCAACAATTTCATTTGAAACTGGGATGCGCGAGCTTATTACATGGTCTGGAACTCAAGTTGCAGATGATAAATTTGAGCAGGCAACTCAGGAATTGAAAGAAAAAGGGCTGGTGGAATAAATATGGCCAATGGAATAAACAGATAGAACCTGATAACACATACGAATCATACATATATGTGAGGTCAAAGTTTTATATCAGCCATCGATATCAGAATTACTACTACCGAGACAAATTAATTACTAGACATAATTCCATGCTTTTGCTATTTGTTTCTGTGTAAAATCAGTGAGCATATATACATTAGTCAATTGAATAGCTTCTTCATCAGTCAAACCATATTTTCATAATATTCATTATATCCAAAAGTTTTTATACTTTTACTCCCTATGTGGTAAATATCTCTTAACGTTGTCTGGCTTTTGTATAATAATGTATCATGGTTGCGCCATCAACTAATCCGTGTTCTATAGTTGCAATAATTCTATGCCTTGCAGTTTCTGCTGAAAATTCCCACAAAGCACCTATTTCTTCATGTGTAGCATCAGTGTCCAAATAAATAACAGCCATCAAACAATCATCTGCGGGTGTTGTATATATTTGTCGCGTTCTTCTATTGCGTATACTTTTATATTCATCTTCTTCGATTATATTTTTTCCAGCGGCATTATCAAGTATTTGTTTGATTCTTTGTTTACTCAATCCAGATGCCCTGCCTGTTTTTTCCAGAGTACCTTCCTTGTAAAGTCCAAACATTTCTCTTATTTCACTATCGGGTCGTTCATGAGTATTAAATTTTCGCACACGGTCATAATCTTCTTTAGTATATCCGTATGCAGGTCCATTATCGAACGCGTGTCTCATGTAACGGTATAAGGTTGACGGAGAAACACAGAGTTCTTTTGCTAATTCTTCCTGTGTAATACCGCCTTTCATATAGGTAGAAAAAGCAGTATGCAACTTCTCTGCACTTATACGCGGCTTAGGTCCTCTTTTCATATAGGTCGCTAAAACCAATTATATTGAACAAATTATCGTGGTGATAAAAATTTCCAGATGAAATAGCCGATTAAAATCAGAACAACAAAAATAAGCAACAACACAACTGGATTGGAACGGGATTTCTTCATAATAAATTATATGTATAAGATTATAAATAGTTTTCCCGAAGCACGGGGAAATACTTAAATATTTTGTGTATTATTTTACTTTTAAAAGTTTTTTTAGCATTTACATTTTATGATTTTTAATGTTGTTTTTGTTTTTCTCTTTGTTCTTTGTTAAATCCTATACACTACAACACCACTTTTCGAATGTCGCTCATTGCATATAGCTATCTGTGTTGAAAGTAGTTTATCAATGGCAGATATTTTAGAAGTTTCTGCTTCAATAGAAACCAGTTTCTGTTCTATTAATATAATTTTATCCTTTTTCAACATATAACCAACAAAATTTATAATTGATTCACATTCTCATGTAATATTTTCTTTTTTCTTTGCTGAATTTTTCAGTTGCATACCGAAGCATTGTGCGTGGCATTTTTTTGCGGTGCTTTTTCAGAAACTGTTCTAAAAGTTTCTGGTTCTTTTTTCCAAGTTCCCGCAGCATCCAGCCTACTGCCTTATGAATAAGATCGTGTTTATCATTCAGAAACATTTCAGAAATTTTCAGCGTATCATAAAATTGACTGTGCCGGATGAATTCATATGTTGAAATTATTGCGATTCTCCGTTTCCAGAGATTTTTCGATGCGGCGAGTTTGTATAGGATTGTCCTGTCTTTGTCAAGAAGATAATTCCCGATAATAAATCTGGCAGACCCATCAACAAGATCCCAATTGTTTACATATTTCATGTTCTTCAGATAGAAATCAAATATTTTTTTCTTTTTAATGGTATTGGATTTGTTGTACCTGATAATTAATATCATTAATGCAACTGACCTATGCTCGTGGATTTTGCTGGAAAGCATTTTTTGAACGTCTTTCAATTCAAATTTTTGATATTTTTTTGCAATTTTTCGCTGCTCCGGAACAGAAATCCCGAGAAATATATCTCCTTCACCATATTCACCTTTTCCTGTTTTGAAAAACCGGGCAAAACGTTTTATTTTTTCAGGGTTTTCCAGTTTTATCAGGTCTTTTTCTATCTGGTTCATATCAAAAATTGACAACAGATAGTTTTAAAAGCATTATTGTCTACTAAATATTGTGAAATAATTCTTTAATAGCACTTATGCTTATTAAAGGATTTTGGAGGTAGTTAAATGGCTGCTAATAAACCACATTTGAATTTGGTTACAATAGGACATGTAGATCATGGCAAGTCTACATTAGTTGGTCGTTTGTTATATGATTCTGGAGCTATTCGTGATGATACAATGAGAAAGCTTACAGATCTGGCAAAAGAGCTTAAAAAAGAAACATTTGAATTCGCATTTATTATGGACAGGTTAAAAGAAGAGCGGGAGCGCGGCGTTACTATTGATATAATGCATCAGAGATTTGATACGAATAAATATTATTTTACAATTATTGATGCACCTGGTCATAGGGACTTTGTTAAAAACATGATAACAGGTACTTCGCAGGCTGACGGTGCTATTCTTGTGGTTTCAGGAAAGGATGGAATACAGGAACAGACAAAAGAGCATGCTTATCTTGCAAAGGTTCTTGGCGTAAACCAGGTTGTTGTGGCTATAAACAAAATGGATGAAGTTAGCTACGAAGAAGCAAGGTATAATACTGTAAAAGCCGAGGTTACAAAGCTTTTGACAGGCATTGGATTCAAAGTTGATAGAATACCAATGATACCAACATCAGGCTACAAAGGAGATAATGTTGTAAAGAAATCAGCGAATATGACCTGGTATAAAGGTAAAACTATAATAGAGGCATTGGATGATTTTATTGTACCTGAGCAGGCAATTGATAAACCATTAAGACTTCCGGTGCAGGATGTTTATTCAATCACTGGTGTTGGAACAGTGCCTGTTGGTCGTGTAGAATCCGGTTTGTTAAAAATCAATGATAAAGTTGTTTTTGTTCCATCTGGTGTACAGGCTGAAGTAAAAACAATTGAAATGCACCATGAGCAAATAACTGAAGCAAGACCCGGTGATAATATCGGATTTAATGTACGTGGTGTTGGTAAAGGTGATATTAAACGCGGGGATGTTATGTGCCATCCAGGAAGTGCTGCAAAACCCGTAAAAGAATTTGAAGCCCAGATAATTGTGCTAAATCACCCGAGTGTTATTTCCAAGGGATACACACCCGTGTTCCATATAAACACAGCTCAGGTTGCATGTACAATTATTGATATTGTAAAACAGCTTGACCCAAAAACAGGGCAGGTTAAAGCAGAGCATCCGGATTTCATAAAAACAGGAGATGCTGCCATAGTAAAAGTAAAGCCAACAAAGCCTGTTATTATTGAGAAACAATCTGAAATGCCTGAATTAGCCAGATTTGCTATTCGGGACATGGGACAGACTGTTGCAGCTGGGATTTGCATCAGCACCGTGACGGCATAAATATGAAAAAAATTTTGATTGTTGGAATTATTGGGATAATAGTTTCTATTAAATCATGTCACTTTTAAATAGTTCGCTAATCTCGACTTCTCTGAAGACTTTATTAAAAAACCATAATCCAATTTGTTGACGAGGTTTTATTCCACAACTTTTTCTTTCACAGCTTTTGCTATATTCTGCGCAATTTCAGGTTCGAGAATATGCGGTAATATCCTATCCCTTGTGGGTTTTTCAATCATTTCTGCAAGAGCATGACTTGCTGCAATCTTCATTTCATTTGTTATTCGCTTTGCTCTTGTATCTAAAGCACCGCGAAAAATTCCAGGGAATGCCAGTGCATTGTTAACCTGATTCGGGTAATCACCACGGCCAGTTGCTACAATAGCTGCGCCAGTTGCTATTGCTTTTTCCGGCATAATTTCAGGTACTGGATTTGCCAGTGCAAATATTATCGGGTTTTCATTCATTTTTTGTATCCATTCTGGATTCAATACATTGCCACTGGACACGCCGACAAAAACATCAGCCTGATCCAATGCATTTTCTAAAGAACCACGGGAATTGTACCGGTTGGTTTTTTTAGCGAGATCTTTTTTATATTCATTCATATCTTCTCTGCCTTCATAGAGAATTCCCTTGCTGTCGCATACGATGACATCTTTGAAAGAAGTGCAGATATTTTTTTCAATGTCTATGCATAATAACAGTTTCGAGATAGCTGTGCCTGCTGCGCCAGCTCCACAGACAACTACTTTCATTTCCTCTATGTGTTTTTTTACAGATTTTGCTGCATTTAACAAACCAGCTAAAACGACAACAGCTGTTCCATGCTGGTCATCGTGAAAAACAGGAATGCCTAAATTCTGAAGTTCTTTTTCAATTTCGAAACATCGGGGAGCGGATATATCTTCTAAATTTATCCCGCCAAAAGAAGGGGCAATGTACTTTACTGCTTAACTTCGCCACTTTTATAGATTTCTTTTGATTTATGCATGATTTTTCAGCCTCCATTTTTGGATGGAGAGCCTGAAAAATCTTTTATTAACCACC